>NZ_PGET01000001.1:3747500-4077500 GCF_002797975.1 [Clostridium] celerecrescens 18A
GGTCCTCTGTCAAGATTAAGTACAAGTTAAAATGAGAAATTAATCTCTCATCTCAACCTACAAGTAAAATTCCATCAGCCAGGCTCTTTTGATACAGCCTTTCAAAGTCATTTGGCGACATGTCGTCACAGTGACTGTGAATCCTTTTAGTATTGTAGAAAGCTTCCAAATATTCGTATACGAGTTGATAGGCATGCCTGAAACTTTGTATTTCAAACCGGTTCAGCCATTCTCTTTTTATCATTGAATGGAAAGACTCAATGCAGGCATTGTCCCATAGAAAAGCCTTTTTAGAATAACTACACTGCATTTTTTCAGTTGCTTTCCTGTACTGTTTAGAAACATACTGACTTCCACGGTCGCTATGCATGATCAATGGTAAATCCATGCTTCTTCTTGCTTTTGCTTTATTTATAGTTTCAATTACATAGGATACTTCCAGTGTTTTTGATAACGTCCAGACAATGATTTTCCTGGAAAATAAATCTATCATGCTGGTCAGATTGACAAATCCATCTATCGTCCATATATAAGTGATATCGCTGCACCATACGGCATTGGGCCTGTCAGGATTAAAGTTTTCATCAAGGATATTTTTCAAGGAATGACTAAAGTCAGAATCTTTGGTAGTGATCGTATAGGGCTTTACCCATTTGGCTTTTATACCCATTTCCTTCATATACTTGCTCATGGTTCTTTCGGAGATGATTTCACCGCTTTTGCGAAGTTCCATGGTTATTTTAGGAGCTCCATAATTCTGCTTCGATTCATCATGGATTATTTGTATTTTATCCTGAATTGCTTCCTTACGTTTTTTCTGGTACGATGGCAAACGTTTTAGCCATGCATGATATCCCGACCTTGATATGCCTAAGATTTTGAGCATTCCGGAGACAGAGACAGGGCGCATATCTTCTTCTGATTTCTCTGCCTTTTGAATAACTTCGATGTAGATAGCCTCCGTTAATTTCCCAGAATGCCGATGGCTTTTTTTAAGATATCAAGCGCATCCAGGTATCGCAGAGTTCCCGTTTTAATCTGGCGATTTCCTTTTCTTCATCAGAAGAGTAATTGCCCGAACCACGGAATTCGATATCACCAGAATCTTTCAGCTCTATTTTCCAACGGGACAAGCTCTGCTGGCTGATTCCTAAGTTGCTGGCACAGCCAACCAGCCCAAGGTCTTTATGATCCTGATAGTACTGGACTGCATCGAGTTTGAATTGTTTGTCGTACTGTTATGCCATAATGAGATCCTCCTTTATCTGGTGCCCCTATTGTACCACGAATTATTTATTTAGGAATTTCTCATTTTAACTTGTACTATTTATATTCTAACAGCACTTCGGTTTGTATCTTATCGGGTGGGATTCACACTCACTAAATGATATGTCCTTATTCTGGATGCACTGACAGGCACATTTTTTTATCTTCTATGTTGACTACATTGGAAGCGCCCCTTATTTTTTGCTGCTTCTGTGCTTTCTACCTGTTAACCAACGTTACTTTGTCAGTTCACAATCGCTAGCTGGTTTCTTGTTTCTTATTTCTTCCATGAAATGTTTTTATTAAGAACTTTATTGATTCCACCAATCAAAAGATTGTGCTCGTCAAACTTTTGTGTAACGGGGTATTAAATTTCATTCCAAAATCATGAAGAATTACCCCCCCGTGCAATTATTTGAAACCAAAGATAGATTTGTATTCCTAAGCGATATACATTTTTTGCTTAATCGAATTTTTCTCATCTTTTCATAAAATGATTTAATTTTATCATCTTTGTATCTTCTCCTTCATCACACTAACTATATTTTATCACCTAATGTCAAAAGTTCCCCTTCCACCTGCGATATGAACAACCTCACCATCTATCATCTTACCTGCATCACTTACCAGTAAACTAGCAAGAGTAGCTACCTCATCAGGCATGACTAATCTACCTAATTCATTTTCACTTGAAGATATACTATCTCCTTCTTTTACACCAATCAAACTAGTAGCTGTAGATCCCGGTGCAATAGAATTTACATTAATACCATAAGGTACAAACATTTTTGCAAGCCCCTCTGTCAAACCTTTTAATCCCCATTTCGAAATGCCATAAGGAGACCATGCTGGTTCAGAACCTCTTGAAGAAGAAACTAGTAAAATACTTCCTCTTATCTTATTAGACTTCATATACTTACCAACTGACTGGCATGCAAAAAATACTCCTTTAAGATTAATATCCATTACCCTATTGAATTCATCGGAATTCATTGTCCAGAAATCCACCTTTTCAGTATGGACTCCTGCCGAACTGATAAATACATCTAATTTCCCATGTCGAGCAACTACTTCCTTAATAACAGCATCAAAGGATTCCGTTTTATAGTAATTCATAACAATGGCATCTAATCCTGTTTCTATTTTAAGAGACTCAAGTTTCTTTTCGTTTGTTCCTGCAATTACAACAGTCCCCCCCGCTTCCTGTAATGACTTTGCAATTGCAAGTCCAATTCCACCAGAACCGCCAGAGATTAAAGCTACTTTACCATCGAATTCTTTATTCTCTTGAACCAGATGTGAAATTGGCAGATATTCTCTTCGTAAAAATATTTTTTTAATCTCGATTTTATTCCCATAATATTTTAATCCATTGTATCGTTTTGAAATGCTCTTTTTGCTTTATAATCTCCATACTTAATGAAAAATACAGGGAATATCGTCTTTAATAAAATTTTGATTTTATCAGAAACTGAAATAGTACTATTTATCATTACTTTTGGCATATAAACTCTCATTTCATTTTTAGCTTCTATGTATTCATTTTTATATTCTTTCACTGCAGATGCAGAATAAATATAATCAGCTAAATGAAAATAATTGGTCCATATATGCCAATTTAATGCATCTTCAATTGATTTCGAGTTTACTTTCAAGCTCTTTTTGATATAGAGAATATTATTCATTGAATTAATACCATTTTGTACTTCTTTAAGTGTACATCCACTATTAGGATTATTTAGCCTATAATTATATACTTTTCGATGCCCAACCGCCATCTTATTGGAATATTGTGCCGCCATAGCGGAAAAATAAAGTCCTTCGCCAAACCAAGGAACAGAAAATGAAAGATTATTTTCCTTTACTATTTTCATACTATATAATTTATTCCATGGACCAACTGGAATATAAAAAGTATTAATTATACTGGCTACTGCATCTGACTTATTCATCACTCTAATACTATCAAAATTATTCTGTTCTCTATTTCTCGTAGTGAATATTGCATCTGTTGTTGACATTTCACATCCATTGTCTTCTGCAATCCTAACCAAATATTCAATACAGTCTAATTCCATCCAGTCATCCCCATCTGCAAACATTAAATATTCACCAGAAGCTTTTTCTAACCCCTTATTTCTAGCATCGCAACAGCCACCATTTTCTTTATGAATGACCAAAAATCTACTATCTTTTTTTGCATAATTATCCGCTATTTCACCGCTAGTATCAGGTGAACCATCATCCACTAGAATTATTTCAATATTTTTGTATGTCTGATTCATAATAGAATCCAATAGTTTTGTTAAAAATTTTTCTGATTTATATAATGGAATTACAATTGATACTTTCTTCATTTTTTTACCTTCTTTACTTTATCTATAATTCTAAATAGCAATGGCTTCCATGTCTTTTGGAACAGTACAATTATTACAAATGCAATCAATATCTGACAAATCTGCCCAACTAAATTGTCTACAAACATAAGAGCACCAGAAAGCCAAAGCGCAACTGTTCCAATACAAAAATCCCTTGTAAGAACTTTATACTTCAAATATTTCCTTGTGTGGAAAACCCTAAATGAGAATACACCAATATAACTTACACATGTTGCTATCGCTGCACCATATACTCCGATTAATGGTATTAGCAGGAAATTCAATATTATATTAAGCATTGCGCCAAAAGAGCCTGATAACAAAAACCCCATACTATCTTTATGTATCATATAACTTGTTGATAAAAATGTGCCAAGTGTTATATATACTATACCAACAATTAAAAACGGAGTATATTTCCAAGCTTCAAAATACTCATCTGCAACATATACATTTAAAAAAGGTTTAATTATCGACATCATGCATATTCCAATAATCATAATGGCTGATATAAGGTTAGCAAACACTTTATTGCTATACTCCGTTTCATCTTTAGATCCTTCTTCTTTGATTGCGGAATAGCCCCATGCTTGATTAAAAATACCGGTAAATGTGTTAATAAGTGTCGGCACCTTATACGAAATTGCGTACACTCCATTTGCCGCCACGCCTATCATGCTTGTAACCATAATGTGATCTGAAGAATTCATTATCCACCACATAAACGAATTCGGTATAAGGACAACTGAATACTTGATCATCTCTATCATCTTTACTTTATCTATTTTTGCAAAAATAGCTTTGTATCCTTTTCCGATTATAAAAGCATATACCGCTATTAATGTATTTGCCAATGTGTATGCAAGAAGATAACCAGTAATCCCCAATTTAAAAATGACAAGAAAACAAATATTAAACAGTACAATAAGGGCTGTATTTGCAATATTCCCTATACAATACTTAATTAATTCCTCTTTCCCTCTTAAATCACATAAAAACAATTGACTTGCAGCTAAACTTATCACATAAAGGTAAATAATCGCCTCAAGCCCATCAACTTTATCCCATAATCTACAGATGGGAATTAGAATTAATCCTACAACCATACTAACTAATAGAATTACCATGCCTATTTTAGTAATTTTATCTTTATCAGCATCTTTATCCATATTGAATCTCATCACGGATTCCATAATATTAAGTGTAATAATAGAAATTGTGACAGTTGAAATTGTAGCAACTAAATCGACAATTCCATATTCAGCTGTACATAATGAACTTGTATATAATGGGATAAGAAAAAAAGAAATAATTTTTGTCGCAAAATTACCTATGGCAAAAATTGCAGTATTCTTCAATAAGTATTTTGATCTACTCTCTTTCATAACTAAATTTGCTCTTTCAGGTATTTGTATGATTTTTCCTTTTCCATGGCAATAACACTTTCTATAGTATCAGTTTCTTTTTTTAAGCCATAAATCTTATCCAAATCCCTTATATCTTGTGCCAGATGATTCTTTACACCTAATCTTTCAACTAAATCTTGAAGTTTATTTCTATTACCATCTCGGACAAGTATTGCAAATCTTTCAGTATACTTTATAGAAAAAATTGCTCCATGAAAAGTATCAGTAATAACAAAATCGGCTTGACTAAATGCTTCTAAAAGTTCAAACGGCTTCAAATACAACTGTTCCTTTAACCATGATTGATATGCACCTGCTGCTACAATTCTCAATCCTTTTTTCTTGCAGAATTCTTTGATATAATAAATCTCCCTCGGATCTGAAATTCTATCCTGATATGCATAAATCAAGCATATATTATTATATTTACCTTTAGAAGTAGAACTAATAGATAAATCCTTAGAAAAATCATATATTAGTGTTGGATCGAGACTATAGTTACACTGTCGATATCCAAAAGCATTAACTAAATCCATTGTATTTTTATCTCGTACAGAAATTGCATTAAGATTTCTTAGTGCACATTTAATCTTTTCTTTCTTATCATCTGTCAATTGTTCAAAAGATGTCTGCCCACAAGAAGCAGCATATGTAATGACTTTTTTTGCATTTGTAACCTTACCAAACAATTGCATTGAAAAACCCCAACTAGATTTTTGATTACAGTTAAATACTTCATCGCTACCAATGACACAAACATCATACTCCTTCAAATTATTAGTCTCATTAAGTTCAAGCACATCAATCTGAAATTCTTTTATCTTTTTTCGTTGTAAATGGTTAGTAAGTCTATGATACAAATACATAAAATTGCATCTCATATTATCGTTACTATAATCTATTTCTGGTATGCTATCACCATCTCCTTGTATATCAATAAAATCAACTTCATGTCCCAGATTTTGCAGTAAACGTCTGAGAGCATATGCCTGTAGAACCGAACCATAATTTACTATACTTTGCATTGATAATATACATATCTTCACTTTATAATACTCCTTGCTATTTTTACACATTTTTTGGTGTTACTAAATTATCATTTTCAAGCCAACAAACTAATGCTATGCCTATAATAAAAATCCAATTTATTGTCACTTCGACAATAGATGCTAAAGTCAAAGCATATATTAATGTTTGTATTCCTACTACTTTTCTAGTCTTTTTAGTCTTTTGAAAACACTTATAAAACAATATCAAAAAAATTGTAACACCAACAACACCAAATTTAACTACAAAATCTAATAAACCATTTTGTGCATTGGCATAATATGTAAGTTTTGAATTCCACATAACTCCACTCGCAAGTTCCAATGCATCATTACTATACCCATGCCCAAACCACAATTTTTCCTTTATTACAGGAAATAGATAAATATTATACAGATTTAACCTGTTTGTTAAATTGCTCGTCTTATGCAGCACATTTACAACAAAATTTTCTACAAATGGTAGATTTAATAGTACTCCCAAGAAAGGAACAATAATCGCAGACAGCAATAAAAAAACAGTTGCTATTCTTGGGGAAGTCAAAAATCTCTTTAATTTCTCTGGCAAAAATAAGAAAACAACAAATACAAATGTTGATACTAAAGCCGTGGCACAGATGACGTATGCCGAGAAAATTACACTTATTAGAATAAGTGAAACAAAAACAGCTTTCCACAATAAATTTTTCTTTATTTTTTCATAATAAAGTGAATAAAACAGCGCTAAATAAAATATAAAAAAGTAGCTAGAGCTAAATTTAGACCCAAAAAAATACAAAGCATCATTTGAATTATTCTCAATTCCATATATTGCTACAGATACAATGGATAATAAGCAATAAACAAACGTTATGTTTAGTAAGCACTTTAGCAAACGACTACTCTTGCCCCTATTACAGCAATACTTAATGAGTGCAAAAACCTCAAAAAAACATATTCCATATAATATTCCGTCCAAAGCAGCTTTAATATTCGCCATTTGTAATACATATAGTATAACTCCTAAAATACTCACATATGCACAGAACACAACTGACTCATTTTTTAGTTCCTTTACTTTCATATGATTGAATAAATAAATCATCACTATTGAAACAAGAACTATCTTAAGTAAGGTTCTAATAGTTTCTGGTAAAAAATACGGTTTAAATAAAGCTATATATAAACAATATATCGCCATATCCATCTTATTTATTGTTTTACTACCCATAAAAGTACTCCTCTAATTTCCGTTTTGCTCACCTAATCTTTCGTTTAAAATACAGTAAGCTCTTGTACTAACCATAAATAGCAAAGCCTTTGCTATATCTTTTTTCATACAAGATAGTTTAAATGGCAGAAATCGATCTATACAAACGCCATCATTTTTTTTATACAGCTTCCCAATAGCGGTACCTTTCATATAGAGCATAGCTATATGATTTCTAAATAATTTTCTTATATGCTTATTATGAATCATATTAGATACTCTAATCAATTCATAGCAGGTACATATCAAATCGATTCCGTTTTGTGTTTTATCTTTAGTTTTCGTTATGGAATTATCTCTACGAACATAATGATAGAATGCAATACCACTTGTATATATTGTATGAGCCCTCATTAATATGCTTGGCGTCCATAACTCATCCTCATGAAGTAATCCAAGCTTAAAATAAACACGATTTTCAACTATTAGACTTCTTTTATACACGCCAAAACATGCAGGCGCATACAGCGTTCTATTTGAAAGTTCACTTTTCAAAAATCCCTCTCTATCATACAAACTCTCTCTTTTACTAACATATCCAAATTTTGTCTCCGCTACATTCTCTCTTTCTTCTACAAATCCTGTATAAATAATATCAGGAAATCCCTGGTCAATTATTACATTACTTAATAAGTCTAATGCCCCATCTTCAATATAATCATCAGAATCCAAAAAAATTAAATAGTCTCCTGAGCTATTATCTATGCCCACATTTCTAGTATCAGACAATCCCATATTCTTTTTCTTTTTTATTAATCTAATATTTTTATCGTTGGTATACTCCTCAGCAATCTTAAGAGAATTATCTGTACTGTAATCGTCTATCATAATTATTTCATAATCATTAAATTTCTGATTGGTAATACTTGTAACGCACTTTTTTAAATATTTCTCAACATTATAAATTGGTATGATAATTGAAAAAATCATTCTATTCATCATCCTATAATTTTGTGTTTAATTCTAGCAATTTTATCGTAGGCATGATTGCCCACGATTTTTTTAATTAATTTCCCTATTCGATAAATTCTTTTATCATTTTCACTTTTCCAAGAAGCAGCATAATGATGAATAGAAATTGTTGAATCTGTAATTTTCATCCTGTCATTTTCATAGTCAAATGGATCAAATACCTCACTTGGATATAGTGTTAATGTTGAAGGATCTTCATAATAGTCACCATTTAAGATAAATCCATTACCTTTTAAGATGTCACTTACTATTGTTACAACAGTAGTATTATCAGGAAGCTTATTTTGTAAAAGAAAGGATTTTTTTGAATAATATTCCAAAATTTCTTCAAGCATTTCTTTTTTAGGCTCGCTCCCCATTATCAATCCAGTTGCAATTAAACCTTTTTGATCATAGCCCATAAAAAGGTTATTATTCAATAACCTTTCTATCGGTTTTATCAGTTCTACATCTGTGTCTAAATATATTCCACCATATGTATTTAACACATCAAACCTTGCAACATCAGATACAAATGCATATTTCTTTTTTTCATATGCTTGTTTGGCGTATTTGTATTTGCTAATATCAAAATTCGTTTTATTCCATTCTACAATATCAAAATCTGGTGCAAATTCTTTCCAACTTTCAATACATTTTTTTATTAACTCACTCTTAGGATTTTCGCCGAACCAACAATAGTGTATCGTTTTGGGTATCATGATATCTTCTCCTCAAACATCTCATTTACAATTTCACTTAAGTCCGCATTGAACTTGGCATTATTACTGGTATTTTTCCCTTCGTTCTTAATTTTATCATAATTCTCAAGAATCGTCCCCAGATTCTCCACATCTTCAACAACCAAAATAGTTCCCATTCTACTTTCTACTTCTTTACAAAACTTCACTTGGTGATCATTAACATGCTCATTAAAACTATGTTTTCTCGGAACAACTACTGGCGTTTTACCAATTTGCAATGGCATGATAAAGCTTGATGGTCCACCATGCGTAATTACAATTCTTGCTTCTTCAACCATTTCTACCATCTTTGAGTATGGAAACAGTTTCGACCATGTTGCAATCTTAGGCTCATATGTGCTGTAACCAGATTGAATAATCACTTTCTCATCATGTCTCTCAGCCCATTTATCCATGTACTCAACCAAACGATTAAACTGCTGTTCATGTGTTCCAACTGTAACAAAAATCATATTATTTTCACCATCCTTAGAATATACTGCCTAGATTAATTGCTTTAGGATATACTGCCTTCATCTCATCCCATTCTACAATAAATCTATCTGTGACTGGATAACATAGTTTACCTGCAAGTGTTGAAGCATCAATTCTATCAAACACTTCTATATATATTGTCTTTGACCCAAATATTTTTCCTATCCAAAAAAAAGGAACAGCTGCTGCAGCTCCAGATGAAATAATTAAATCTGGCTTTTCTTTTCTAAGTATCCATAGAGCACGCCATGTATTAATTAGAAGTGCCTTAATTGATCGGTTTGAAGGATAATATGCCGGATAAAATATTTCCCCCTGAAGTAAAGAACGTGCATCTTCTTTGTCAAAGGTAACCCAAAACCGATCTTTATTTTTCCAAAATGGTTTCAGCATATATAAGTGTGTCAAATGCCCACCTGACGATCCAACCAAACAGACCTTTAATTTATCGTTTTTCATAGTCCCCCTACCCTTTATGAATATCATATTACAATTCTTTCATATTCTTTCATCACTGAATATTTTAACCATATAATTTTAGGAGTGCCCTTACCAAGCACTCCTAATCGCTCTCACAATTTTCTATGTGCTGTTTTTCTAATTTTCCACTCTATTCATTTGTAATTCCAATGAAAGAGCATAATACGGAGTTGTTCCTATTATTTCGCATGCATATTATGCCGCATTCATATTATGATACATGCTTAATATGGCATAAGCATATTCTGTGGCACTCATATTTTGGCATATCCATATTATACTGTAAGATTTCATATCACATATACTTTTTATGACAATAATGTTACTTCTTGATCATTTCTTTTATCCATACACAAATTCGGTCAGTTTTTATTATAAAATTTTTAATTAACTAATATAGGACTAATAACCGTATACGCTTCATACAAAATTCCTATCATAAATCGAGAAACATAATTAGAATAAAATCACTCTCTTATAAAAATGGATACTTTTCATTAAATAACTGTTAAAAACATACTTTTATTATACCTAGATAAAAGGTGTTGTCAATCTATTCCATTAAATCCAAATAATCTAAATCCTACTTTATCTTACAAATTTCATATTATAATATGTTTCACCTTAATCTTGTAACCAGTAACACTTTTGTAACACTCCTTCATTAAAATACTACGAAAAACAAGCAAAAGCCCTCACTAATTCCCGCTCAAACATTGACATTCCCTTCATAAAAGGTATAATTAATACAGGTTATAGACATACGTTTATAACCTGTTATTAACGCCAGATCCGAATCAAATATTAAATGGCAAACGGGGTGAGATGATGTATAAAAAAGCAAATGAAGGCTGGTTTAAATATATCGATTTCATAATTCTAGATGCATTATGTCTTCAGATATCATTTATTCTGGCTTATTTTATCCGGCAAGAAAATTTCAGGCCGTACCGGACCTTTCTTTACCGTAATATGGCCATTCTTCTTTTTATGATTCAAATCATAGTCACATTTTTCTTTGATAGCTTTAGGGATGTCTTAAAAAGAGGATATTACAAAGAGTTCATTGAAACGCTGAAGCATACCAGTTTGGTGATCCTTTTTACCGTTTCATATTTTTTCCTATCACAAACGGGAGAACTATATTCCCGTATCATATTGCTTCTTACCGGAATGTTCTATGCATTTTCATCATACTTAATCAGAGTATTCTGGAAAGATCACCTAAAAAACTCTGGGCTATGCAATAACGGGAAACGTTCCCTGTTAGTTATCACAAGCAAGGAAATGGCATCAACGGTTTTGAATAATATATGTAATCACAATTATGAAGGTTTTCAAATTAGTGGAATCGTAATTGCAGATGCCAATATGACAGGTAATGAGATAGACGGCATACCTGTGGTCTCCGATATAAGGAATGTGGTAAATTATGTATGTCACAAATGGGTGGATGAAGTATTTATAAATATGCCTAGAGATTTTTCTCCATTAGAAAATACCATCGATAGTTTTACCGAAATGGGTATAACAGTTCATCAGAATCTAATTGATATCGCAGCTTTAAGTGAGCAAAAGCAAAGGGTGGAGCGTATGGGAGATTATACGGTACTGACCACCAGCATTAACATGGCAAGTTCAAAGCAACTTTTAGTAAAAAGAGTTATGGACATTGCCGGCGGTACAATTGGCTGTGTCATAGCCGCTTTACTCTATCTGGTTCTCGCTCCTTGTATTTATATCCATTCTCCCGGACCCATCCTATTTTCTCAGGTCCGTGTCGGTAAGAATGGAAAAAGATTTAAAGTATATAAATTCCGTAGTATGTACATGGACGCAGAAAAGCGCAAAAAAGAACTGATGTCTCAGAATCGAATAAAAGATGGAATGATGTTTAAGATGGACCGCGATCCACGTATTATAGGGGGAGAAAAGGGAATAGGAAGCTTTATGCGTAATAATTCCCTAGATGAATGGCCCCAGATGTGGAATGTATTAAAAGGTGATATGAGTCTAGTCGGAACCCGCCCCCCCACAATCGATGAGTGGGAGAAATACGAACTGCACCATCGGGCAAGGCTGTCAATTAAACCCGGGCTGACCGGCTTATGGCAAGTCAGTGGCAGAAGCAGCATTACGGATTTTGAGGAAGTGGTCAAGTTAGATAAAAAATACATAACCGAATGGAACTTTAAACTTGATGTCAAAATCTTGTTGAAGACAGTAGGTGTAGTCGCTTATAGGGAAGGTGCTTTATAAATTTTATAATAGGTTAGAATAGTGGTTTTATAACCCCTATTCTAACCTATTTTTTAGCTATTACCTTCCGCATAACTTCAATAATATCTTTTACTTCTATGACTTTTATAGCTACCTTCATTCTTCCTCTTACAACATTTACTAGCTCATATTCAAACTATCCCCTTCTTCAAAAATTTTCCAGCAATTTTAATTTGCATTGGTGATATACTTTTAAAACAGGTGTTACCAATATCTTTGTTCGATATAATTATTTCGAATAATAAAACAGAGATTGGGGAAAGTTTAGAGGTCATGAATGAAGTACAACAAGATTGAAGTAGGTCAAAGAATACGTTATCGGCGAATTCTAATCGGTTGGACGCAAGAGGAACTAGCAGAAAAGATTGGTCGTGCTTATAAATATTGTCAGGATATCGAACGTGGAACGTGTGGGATGTCTGTCGAGACTATGCTAAGCATCGCATCAAGCTTGAATGTTTCTTTAGATTATTTAATTTATGGAACAACAGAATCAGAAAAAGAAACAGACGCACTTCTAGGCGAACAGCAGGCCGTTATTAACCTACTTGGGCAATGCAGTGATCAAAAACGACGTTATGCGCTGGATCTGTTAAAATTATTTATGAAAGCCAGCGATAATAGATAAAGATAAAAAGGAACATATTACACCCCCGCTTTTGAAAGCGAAGTGCAATATGTTCCTTCTATATCTGATTACATAAAATCTCTAAACCAGCATCTGATAATTTTCTATATCCAACATTTTTCCAAACTTAACTCCCACTTCCCTTATAGTCCCACAATGAATAAATCCCAATCTCTCATGAAGCCGGATACTCGCCTCGTTCCCTCCAGTTATTACAGAAATGACCGTATGAATATCGTCCCTTTCCTTTGCAGTCTCAAGAATTGCATAGGCCAGCTCACCGGCTATTCCTCTGCGGCGGTATTCCTTATCAATATATACAGACAGTTCTACTGTAGCTGCATACGCCTCTTTTGGGCGGTAAGAGGAAAGGCTTGCATACCCCACTGCTTTACCATCTTCTTCTGCCACGATTAATGGATGATTCCCCACGTTATGTTCCCGAAACCAGATCAGTCGCTCCTCCATTGTTTTTGGATTTAAATCAAACGTAGCCAGTCCATGTTCCACTTCATAATTATAGATGTCTAAAAGCTCCGGCATATCTTTCTCTTCTGCGGTTCTGATCACCATATTCTTTCCTCCTGGGTATGTGATTGGACTTAACAAATGTATCATACCTCAAACTACTGTCCTCGTCCAATACAAATTGCAATAAAATAAACCCTTTTTATTCCAGCTTTTTTCAACGCTCGTGTACAGGCCTCTATGGTACTTCCCGTGGTATATATATCATCCACTAAAATAACCCCTTCCACCCCTGTTATCATTTTTCCCGCCGAAAACGCCTCCTCCAGGTTCTTAAGCCTTCCCGCCGGGTCAAGCCCCTTTTGGGGCATGGTTTTTTTATTTCTGACTAGCATTGAGGGGCAAACAGCAATTCCAAGACGTTCTCCGATCCTGCAGGCCAAAGTTTCCGCCTGATTAAATCCCCTCTCCTTTCTACGCGAAGGATGGACCGGAACAGGAACAAGAACGTCCGCATCCATACGCTGGATCAACTTCCCATACCGGGCACATATCGCTTCCCCATAAAAGTCCAAGTATTCCCGCTTATTCTTATATTTGATTTTCGCCATGGAACTTCCAGCATTTTGATCATAATTCACAAGAGCCCTTCCATACTCAAAAGTACGCTTATGCCTGACACAGTCAAAACAATACTCCATATCAGAACTTATTACCTCCTTCCCACATTTTTTACAGACAGGGTTCTTAACAAATGACAATTTTTTCACACATTCCGGGCAGATTAGCCTACCTTTTGGCATAACGATTTCGTCACAGACTGGGCATCGTCTGGGGAATAGCAGATCAATTAAAAAAGATGGGTACATATAAAAGATTCTCCTTAAGTAGATTTGAAATTAAGATATAAATTTGAAATTTAATTTTAGGATTGAATTCAAGATATGAATTTTAAGAATTGAATTTTAAGTTTGGATTTAAGATTTAGATTTTGGGATTTGATATAGATTTAAGAAAAGAATATAAGAAAAGTATATAGAAAGGAATATTAGAAAGGAATATTAGTTAAGAATATTAGTTAAGAATATTAGAAAATAATATTAGAAAATAATATTAGAAAAGATCTAATATAAATAAATCAAAAGGATTTATAGATGGCCCCCCCATACAACTCCCACGCGCCAAAGAACTTACGCAAGCGACGAGCCGAACGAACATGCATACATGTTCACTCGACAGCCACCGCAATAACAAGAAAAACAAACAAGCAAATTTCTCTCCGTTAAGATAACATACTAATCTCACAAATCCGGTCCTTCAAGCCCGAATATCTCCGCTGCTCCATTTCATTATTCACCATATCTCCGAAGATTTCCGGCATTCCCACCAGGCAGACACAAGATTTCGCCCGGGTCACCGCGGTGTAAATCAGGTTCCTGGTCATCAACATCCTTGGTCCGGAAAAAACAGGAATGACCACTGCCGGGTATTCACTTCCCTGAGACTTGTGAATGGTAATGGCATAGGCAAGCTCCAACTCCTCCAGCTGCTTAAAGCTGTAGTCCACCATACGCCCTTCGTCGAATTCCACAGTTACCAGCTCTGCAAAGGCATTGATCTCCCGGACAATGCCCATATCCCCATTGTAAACACCGGTGCCCTTGTCCATAGGAATCCCATACTTGTTGCGGACCTCCCACTCAATGTTATAATTGTTCTTGATCTGCATGACCTTATCACCTACCCGGTAAGTGACTCCGGCCGTTTCCTTTTCAGCTTTCCCATCTCCTGGGGGATTTAAATATTCCTGTAAAATGGTATTTAACCGTTCCACACCGATGGCGCCTTTTCTCATCGGCGTCATGATCTGAATATCATAGGTCTTTGCATGAACATAACCTGGTAATTTATCCTGAACCAATGTAATCATGGCATTGATGATCGCATTTGGATCCTCTCTCTTTATGAAGAGAAAATCATTGCTCTTTTTCCCCAGGGGGACCTGCTCTCCCCTGTTGATTTTATGGGCATTGACCACAATATCGCTTTGGGTTGCCTGACGGAAAATCTTAGTGAGCATGACCACATTAAAGCTTCCGGAATCAATCATATCCCGTAGCACGTTACCAGGGCCGACGCTGGGAAGCTGATTCACATCTCCCACAAGGATAAGCCTTGTCCCCGGATTAATTGCCTTTAGCAAAGACTGCATCAAATGGATATCTACCATGGAAGTCTCATCAATGATCACCGCATCAGCATCCAGAGGATTTTCCTCATTTCTTTCAAAATGCATTCCCAGAGACCTGTCATCTCCCGGGACTCCAGTCAGCTCCAGAAGCCGGTGAATAGTCCTCGCCTCATATCCAGTAGCTTCCGTCATCCTCTTAGCCGCCCTACCGGTAGGAGCCGCCAGGAGAATTTCCATCTCCTGGCTTTCAAAGAACCGTATGATGGTGTTGATGGTGGTCGTCTTACCAGTACCTGGACCTCCGGTAATAATGAGAAGCCCGCTGTTTACCGCTTCTACCACTGCCTGAACCTGCTTTTCATCCAGCTCAATCTGTTCTTCCTTTTGAAGCTTAAGAAGCTGGGTCTGTATCTCCTCTTCCGGCATCCTCCCCCTGATATTTAAGTCGTGAAGCATCTTTGCCACATTCAGTTCCATGTAATAATACTGGGAAGCGTAAACAATCCGTTTCCCTTCTAACTCCCGGATGACAAGCCGTTTATCCAACTGCATATCCATCAGATGCTTTTCTATAAAAGAAGGTTCTATTTTAAGAAGCTCCGAGGCCTGGGATAAAAGGTCTTCCTCTGGCAAATAGGTATGGCCGTTAGCCGTAGCCTGTAAAAGGATGTACAGCACGCCACACTTGATACGGAAATCCGAATCTGTGAAAATTCCTGCTTTTCTGGCAATTTCATCCGCCATTTTAAATCCTACGCCGGGAATATCATCTGCCAGCTGGTAAGGGTTTTCCTTTAACACGCTGTAAAGTCTGGGCCCATACTCCTGATAAATTTTTACAGCCAGATTCATGGTAATTCCATACTCCTGAAGGAACATCATGGCCTGGCGCATCTCCTTTTTCTCCTCTACCTGCTGAGAGATGGACATCGCCATTTTTTCGCTGACTCCCTTTACTTCAGAAAGCCGTTCCGGTTCCTCTTCCATGACACGGAATGTATCAGCTTTAAAGCGGCGGACAATCCTGGAGGCAAGAGCTGCCCCGATACCCTTGATGGCTCCTGATCCCAGGTACCGTTCCATAGCCGCAGTATCCTCCGGAGCCTTGATCTCATAGCTCTCTACGGTCATCTGCTCCCCATAAACCGGATGCTCGGTCATGGAGCCCACGGCTTCAATCATTTCGCCCTCGCTTATGTAATGGAAACTTCCCACAAGGGTATACTCTTCTCCTGCATTCACGAGACTCAGTACCGTGTAACCGTTGTCCTCGTTCCTGTATTTAATTTTCTCTACAAATCCGCAGACTGTTGCCATGGCTCCTCCCGTAAACGATAAGAAACACACTTTATAGGTTTCTTATCGTTATCGCGTCAGACGCCGAATGAAGATGAAACATCTCCACCCGGCTCGTTGTACGCACAAATACAAGCGGACTGCCGCAAAACCAGCCCCGCCGGAATCTTGCGATGCCGCCAGGGTCGTTCTAAAGCAGTCCTGTCAACCATAGGCAGGACCGATATTTCTATCAGCCTGTCTCTTGGTTAAAATTCTGTTTTATTATCTCCGCCATGCATGAATTCAATAAATTTTCCTGTTCCAATGGCCACAGCAGTGAGCGGGTCCTCTGCAATCATCGTTGTGATTCCGGTCTTCTCCTCAATTAAAGCATCCAGACCGCTTAAGAGAGAGCCGCCTCCCGTAAGCACGATTCCCCTGTCAAAAATATCGGCTGCCAGTTCCGGTGGAGTACGCTCCAAAACGTTGTGTACCGCGTCTACGATCTGCATAGCCGGTTCTTTTAAGGCATCCAGAGTCTCGTCCGAAGTTACCACAATGGTCTTTGGCAGACCGGTAACAAGGTTACGACCGCGAACCTCCATGGTTAAGACCTCCGGCCTTCTGTATGCTGCACCGATGTTGATTTTGATTTCCTCAGCCGTTCTCTCACCGATCAAAAGGTTATGTTTCTTTCGCATGTATCGGACAAGGGCTTCATCAAAATCATCTCCTGCAACCTTTATGGAGGTGCTAACTACCGTACCTCCAAGAGAAATAACTGCAATATCAGAGGTTCCTCCGCCTATATCAACGATCATATTGCCGCAGGCCTTTGCAATGTCGATTCCCGCACCAATCGCTGCTGCAACCGGCTCCTCTATGATTGCTACCTCTCTGGCTCCTGCCTGATAGGTGGCATCCTCTACCGCTTTTTTCTCCACCTCAGTGGCTCCGCTTGGAATGCACACACTGATTCTTGGTTTTCTCAGTGTTCTTTTACCAACCGCCTTGTTGATAAAGTATTTAAGCATCTTTTCTGTTACGGTATAATCAGAAATAACGCCTTGGCGAAGAGGCCTTACTGCCACAATATTGCCTGGTGTTCTTCCGATCATCAGTCTGGCTTCCTCTCCAATTGCTTTGATTTTATTAGTGTCACGGTCAATGGCTACAACGGAAGGTTCCTTTAATACAACTCCCTTTCCCTTGATATAGACCAGTATGCTTGCTGTACCTAAATCAATTCCAATATCATTGGACATCATCATTATGATTCCTCCTGTTCGCTGAATCCTGTTCCCAGGGTTACTTTTATCTTCAAAATTATGCCTAATTCGTAAATGAAGTCACAGTTTCTATCTTATTATATACAATAACCCTAGGATTTTAAAGGTTTTTTTTAATTTTTATTATGTTTATTTTTTTTTAATATATGGTACACACTTTAGTCACATTTTCTCCGTATAATAGTAGTACGTTATCTGAAAGGATAACGGGCCTTTTGTTTCAAGTAACTTACTTGAAATCACAAAGCTTTTTCATACTCATACCGGACGGCGAGAGCCGTCCGGCCCCCCTAAAGAATACACTTACCCGCTTCTTACTGGAAGCGGTTTTTTTATTTTAATTACGTTCTAATATCTCGATTTATGGTTAGGTTCATTTTGGTTGGGTTCTTTCTGGTTAGGATCTTTCTGGTTAGGTTCTTTCTGGTTAGGTTCTTTTTAGTTAAGTTCTTATTCAGGTTCTTTTTAGTTAGGTTCTTTTTAGTTAGGTTCTTTTTAACTCATCAGAGCCGAGAAGCATTCTGCGAGGCCTAAGCGCATCTATATCTGTCAAAGTTCTGAAAATTCAGATTATATCGTCGCATCTTACGGCATCGTCAAAGACTGATAAACGTCCTAAAAAGTCAAAAGAGGACACCATCCAGTATCCTCTCCTACTGTCATTCTTCTCATTCAATCCAAATAATTATATGTTCCATCTAGCCTAACTTTTTTCTTCATCAAGAAAATATTAAGATAATTTAAGCGCCCATTCCCTGCAGTCCAGCACTCTGGTGGCAATTCCATCGTAGAATTCCGGTTCATGGCATATCAGGAGAATACTTCCCTTATACTCTTTTAAAGCTCTCTTAAGTTCTTCCTTTGCCTCCACATCCAGATGGTTGGTAGGCTCATCCAGTAGAAGGACATTGGTTTCCCGGTTAATGAGCTTACATAATCTTACCTTTGCCTGCTCTCCTCCGCTGAGCACCCGCACCTGACTCTCAATGTGCTTGGTAGTCAGACCGCATTTGGCAAGAGCTGACCGGACCTGGTACTGGGTATAGGAAGGAAACTCTTTCCAGATCTCTTCGATGCAGGTGGTGGTATTACCGGGAGTCATCTCCTGTTCAAAGTATCCAATGGAAAGGTAATCTCCAAGCTCCACACTTCCACCTAAGGACGGTATAAGCCCCAGGATGCTCTTTAACAGGGTGGTCTTTCCAATACCATTTGCACCTACCAGCACCACCTTTTCCCCGCGCTCCATGGAAAGATTTAAAGGACTTGACAAAGGCTCCTCATAACCTATAACCATGTCCGTAGTCTCAATGATATATTTTCCGGCTGTACGGGCTTCCATAAAATGAAACTCCGGCTTTGGCTTATCTTTTGAAAGCTCAATGACATCCATCTTATCCAGCTTTTTTTGTCTGGACATGGCCATGTTCCTGGTGGACACCCGGGCCTTATTACGGGCCACAAAATCCTCCAGCTCCGCAATCTCCTGCTGCTGCCGCTTATAAGCCGCCTCTAATTGCGCCCGTTTCACCGCATACACTTCCTGAAACTTTTCATAGTCGCCCACATAACGATCCAGGCTTTGGTTCTCCATATGATAGATGATGTTGACCACACTGTTTAAGAATGGGATATCATGGGATATCAGGATAAACGCATTTTCATACTCCTGGAGATACCGCTTCAGCCATTCAATATGCTGTTCGTCAAGATAATTCGTAGGCTCGTCAAGGAGAAGGATATCAGGCTTCTCAAGTAACAGCTTTCCTAAGAGGATTTTGGTCCTCTGGCCTCCGCTTAATTCCGTCACGTCCTTATCCAGGCCCATGTCGCTTAATCCTAAGGCCCTGGCCACTTCCTCCACCTTTGAATCAATAATATAAAAATCATGGGCCATGAGAAGGTCCTGAATGGTTCCAAGTTCCTCCATCATGGAGGTCATGGTTTCCTCATCTGCCTCACCCATTTTGTCACAGATCTCATTCATCTGTTCTTCCATCTGAAACAGGAACGCAAAAGCGCCTTTTAATACATCCCGGATGGTCATCCCCTTATCCAGCACCGTATGCTGGTCCAGATAACCGACTCGGACCCGTTTCGCCCACTCCACCTTACCTTCATCCGGCTGTAATGTTCCGGTTATTATATTCATAAATGTGGATTTACCTTCCCCGTTGGCTCCGATCAGGCCGATATGCTCTCCCTTTAAAAGGCGGAAGGATACATCCTGAAAGATGGCACGGTCCCCGAATCCATGGGTCAGATGTTCTACGTTTAATATGCTCATTGAAAAACTCCTTTATTATTACGGTTTACTTTGGCTTTTCGCCGGTTTTTCACTATTCTAAATACGAAACATCATAATTCTACATGACTGAAGCAATTAAGGCAAGCAAAGGTTGCAAAAAAAGTCAAAAACGTTTATGATAAACCCAAAAGAATTTTCCATGGAAGGGATAAGTTTATGTATTTATATACTTGGTATCAATGGCTTCTGTTTTTCTTCATCTATTGCTTTATTGGCTGGATCATCGAATCCACTTATGTTTCCGTAAGAAGCCTTCATTTTGTAAACCGCGGTTTTCTCAGACTTCCCCTTCTTCCGCTCTACGGAAGCGGGGCTATTATCATGCTGTGGCTTTCCATTCCAGTCCAGGGCAACCTATTCTTGGTGTTTCTCTTTGGTATGCTGGGTGCTTCCGCTCTGGAATACGTGACCGGATATGTCATGGAGCGTCTGTTTAAAATGAAATATTGGGATTACAGCAGCAATCCCTTTAATATAAACGGCTATGTCTGTCTTACCAACTCCATCGCCTGGGGCTTTCTTACTCTTTTGCTGACGGAAGTTATCCACCGTCCCTTAGAGTGGCTGGTCCTTCACTTAAACGGGACAGCGTGCATCATCCTTGTGATTATGGTTGGCATCCTTTTTATCACTGATGCCATACGCTCCACCAAGGAAGCCTTAGACCTTGGCCGCATCCTGGAAACCATGACCAAGCTAAAATCCGAGCTGGATGAGGTGCAGGTGCAGATGGCCCTGTTAAAGGCGGAAACCGCCCAAAAAGTATCCGACATAAAAACTGAGACTATTATGAAGGCTGCCAGCTTAAAGGGAGAAACCATGGAAAAGATTTCCTCTCTGAAAGCCGAAACTGCCAGTGCATTAAAAGAATCTGCCTTAGTGGAACGCCTTCAGTCACTAACAGAAACCAAAGAGAAATTGACCGGACGATTGACCTCTTATCGAAAGGGAATCCTTCGCCGGAACCCTACTGCTTCATCCCGGCTGTTCGGTGAGGCCTTAAGGGAATTAAAAGAATATTCTAAAAAATATAAAAAGTCATAATATAAAAATATAAGAATAAAGACGGAGCCTGGCGAAAAGTCAGGCTCCGTCTTTATTCAGTCAAAAATCCTACATCATCTTATCTACCATAGCCATAACAGCCTCTCCAAGCTTAGCAGAACGCTCATCCGCATCCACCATAGAATCACCCTTAACGCCATAGTAAAATTTAATCTTGGGTTCCGTTCCCGAAGGCCTTACACACAGCCATGCATCCTCTGTCAGATCGTAATAAAGTACATCCGACTGGGGAAGTCCGGTTGGTCTGGTTTCTCCGGTATTCATATCCTTAACGGTATCAAGCTTATAATCCCTGGCAGAAAGAACGTGATATCCGCCAACATCTGCCGGCGTTTCCCTGCGCATGGTCTCCATGATCGCCCGGATCTTTTCCTGTCCCTCAATGCCTTTTAAGCCGATGGCCTTCACCGCATCTTTATAATAGCCATATTTCTCATACATGGCAATCATGGCATCCCACAGGGTCATGCCCTTTGTCTTATAATAGGCGGCTGCCTCACACAAAGCGACCGTAGCGGAAATGGCATCCTTATCACGGGCATAGGTTCCGATCAGGCAACCATAACTTTCCTCCAGGCCAAACATGTAGGTTCCGTATCCGGATACCTCTTCCTTTAAAATCTGCTGGCCGATGTATTTAAAACCGGTTAAAACCTCAATAAGTTCACAGCTGTAAGCCTTCGCTACTGCATCCACCAGATTAGTGGTAACAATGGATTTGATTACCTGTCCATCTGCTGGGATCGCTCCTCTTTCCTTCTTCTGACTAAGTACATATTCGCACAGAAGAGAACCGGACATGTTGCCGGTCAAGGGGATGTACCCGCCGGATTTCCCATCCTTTACATACACCCCAAGACGGTCAGCATCCGGGTCTGTTGCCAGAACCAGATCCGCATCCTTTTCCTTAGCAAGAGCAAGGCCCAGTAAAAAGGCTTCCTCTGCCTCCGGATTGGGATAGCTGACCGTTGGGAAGTCACCATCTGGCAGCTCCTGTTCAGGAACCACATACACATGGGTAAAGCCAATTTCCTTTAACGCTCTTCTTGCCGGAAGATTGCCTGTACCATGAAGAGGAGAATAAACAATTTTAATATCATTCTGCATCTGGTCAATGGCATCCTGGTTTACTACCTGAGCCTTTACGTGAGCGATATATTTATCATCCAGATCAGCTCCGATGATTTCATATTTACCTGATTTCTTTGCTGCTTCCACAGTCGTCGTCTTAACCGTTGAAATATCCGTGATATTTAGGACTTCTGCAGTTACCCCTTTGTCATGAGGAGGAGTAAACTGGGCGCCATCCTCCCAGTATACCTTATATCCATTATATTCCGGTGGGTTGTGACTGGCCGTAATGTTGATACCTGCAATACAGCCTAACTCCCTTACAGCAAAAGAAAGCTCCGGTGTGGGTCGCAAGGATTCGAATTTATAGGCTTTGATTCCATTGGCGGCCAGCGTAAGTGCTGCTTCCTCTGCAAACTCCGGAGACATGTGCCTGGAGTCATATGCAATGGCCACACCCTTATTAACGCCGCCCTGGCTTATTATATAATTTGCAAGACCCTGGGTCGCTTTTCTTACTACATAGATATTCATACGGTTGATTCCGGCGCCGATGATACCTCTTAAGCCAGCGGTGCCAAATTCTAAATCCTGATAGAACCGCTCCTTAATCTCATTCTCATCATCACCGATCCCCCGGAGTTCTTCTTTTGTCGCCTCATCAAAATATGGATTTAAAAGCCATTCCTCATATATACTCCTGTAATCTTTCATAAGCAAAATACTCCTTTCCCTCCTTCACTGTTATGGATATTATAAATCATAACATGGTAAAAGAAAAGTGTATTTCCATTATTTTGTATCCAAACTGAATCAAGCGGAGTTTCATTCAATTTTGAATTCTTGACAGGAAAAGATTCCGCAGGGGCTGCTGAATCTCTAAATCCTTTAGCTTTTCAATATTCCGTGCGGGAATCCAGGCTTTATTGGCATTATAATAAAAGTTAATCTGCTTCCAGTATTTTTCAGGATATAAAAATAAATAATATAGGCATATCCTGTCTGCATCCGAAAGAGGGAGAACCTTTGTATAAGTTTCCAGCATGGCCATACCAAGCTTCAAATTCCAGTCATGCTTTTCCATGGCTTTCCGCATGAAATGATACAGGTCCTCCATCTGCATGCCCTTATGCATGCGGTTGAATTCCACGATAGCCACATCATGAAAACACATCAGGACGTGGTGCTGGTTTAGGTCCCCATGACATAAATACTCCTCACTGTCCCCCCGGTTTTCATAAAAGCCTGCCATCCCTTTACAGGCTTCCATGGCCTGTTCGAAAAATATATCATAATTCCCCATGACACATAGTTCAAACTCAGACTTTTTTCGTTTATTCCGGATGAACGTGCGGGCGCGTACCAGCTCCCTGTTATGGCGTTCCATTTCCTCAGCCGGCTGCTGTACCAAAATGGACCCTAGATTCCATTCCTCTTTAAAATCAATCCGCCGCAGCACTTTATGTAAAGAAGCAATTTGTTCGATGGCACATAATACCTCTTTGCTATCCTTCAAATTGCATTCCCGATCCGCATACCAGTCTTTTACGATCCACCGGGATCCATCCTCGGCACTGGAGAGGAGTTCACCATCTTTATTCCTGACGTAACGGTCCACTTTCAAGTGGCAGGATTCTTTCATCTGTGAAAATACCTGATCTTCAAATTCCAGGCGCTTTAAGGTTCCTTTATATTCCCGAAGCAGTTTAAGCCCCTGATTCGACTCACACAGCCAGGCGCCCCGGCCGCGTTTCACATCCAGAATTTCAAGCTCATACTGCGAAAGCACCTCTGTGTATTTCTCGTTCACAACCACCCCTCCAACTCTTAGCTTATCAGCTACTTCTAGGGTATGAAGAGGTGGAAAAAAATATGCAAAATACGGTAGAAAGTTATACGGGCCTTACCCTTGTTCCTTAATAAATTGTTCTGCTGATTTCATCAAATATTCCCTGTTATTGCATTCCGGCTTTTCAAGTACCAGCTGGAACAAACGGTTAAGCACCGTTCCCATCTCAGGCCCCGGCTTCATGCCTGCATCGATCAATTCCCTGCCGGTAACGACCATGTCCTTTAGACGGATACAATCCCCAGCCTTTAAGATTTCCTTCGAATACTGCTCCACCATTTTTAACCTGGTTTTATAGGATGTATGGCAGAATACCTTCTGGAAGCACAGCAGGTCCTTATATAACTCCGGGGAAAGGGTGCTCATAACCTGCCGGATGGCCGGCTTATGAGCCGGAATCTCTGTTTTCCACAGGCTGACCAGTGTCTTTGTCTGATAGATGGTATCATTATCAAGCTTCAGCTCCTTAAGAATTCTTACCGCATCCTCGGGTTCCTCAAGCCTTAAAAAACCGGTCCAGCGCATGTGCTTTACAGAAGGCAGCCCGGTAAGCCTCTCTACTTCCATAAGCTTCCTTCCCGCATCTTCAAAATACTCTGAGATATAAGGGCCAATCCCGTTTTCATATACCTCCTTAAGCCTTCCGGGATGATCGGAAAGGAGGAGCTTTGTAAGCTCCACCTGGATCCGCTCCTTGCTGACCTTAGCCATGTTGGGAGCTATAACAGAAATTGCCGCCCTTGTCTTAGCTTCCAGGTCAAAGCCCAGCTGGGCAGAAAAACGGATGGCCCTAAGGATCCTTAAAGCATCTTCGTTAAACCGGTCATGAGGGTTTCCCACGCAGCGGATGATCCGGCCCTCCAAATCCTTTACCCCGTCAAATGCATCCACTAAACCCTCACGGTCACTGTATGCCATGGCATTGATGGTAAAATCCCGGCGTTTCAAATCCTCCAGAAGGTTTCCTGTAAATTCCACAGATTTGGGGTGGCGCCCGTCTTCATATTCTCCGTCTATGCGGTATGTGGTCACTTCATAACCTTCATGGTCAATAAGTACTGTAACCGTACCGTGTTGGATTCCCGTATCAACCGTTCTGTTAAATATTTCCTTCACCTGTTCCGGCTTTGCTGAGGTTGTGATATCCCAGTCTTCCGGCGACCGGCCTAACAGGCTGTCTCTCACGCAGCCTCCCACCACATAGGCTTCAAAGCCGCTGGTATTCAGTTGTTCGATGATCCTCCTCGCCGCCTCCGGAACCTGAATCTCTATCACCTTTTCTACCTCCTGATTTTCTTCCTGCCGTTTTTAATACGCTCTGCCCCAGTAAACCATCTTTACCGCAGGTTTTCTACAGCATACACAGGTATCGGCAAGTGTTTCCTGCTTAAATGGCATACATCGGGATGTTGCTCCTGTAATCTCCTTGATCTTATCCTCACATTCCTGGGAGCCGCACCACATAGCCTTTACAAAGCCCGGTTTTTCCTCCACAGTTTTAACAAAGGTATCCATATCTGTTGCCTCGTAGGTATGAACATCCCGGTGAATTCTGGCGCGTTCCAGCATATCCTTTTGGATTGTCTCCAGAAGCTCTCCTACCTTATTATTTATCTCATCTAAGGATACGGTAATCTTCTCATGGGTGTCACGGCGTACCAAGACCGCCTGGTTCTCTGAAATATCTCTCGGACCGATTTCCACACGAACCGGAATACCACGCATCTCTGATTCGCTGAACTTCCATCCCGGACTCTTATCGGAATCGTCAACTTTTACTTTATAATTAGAAAGAATTTCTTTTAACTCATAAGCCTTATCAAGTACGCCCTCCTTCTGCTGCTGAACCGGAACGATGATCACCTGGATCGGAGCAATTCTGGGAGGAAGCACAAGGCCGCTGTCATCACCATGGACCATGATGATACCACCGATAAGTCTGGTGCTCAATCCCCATGAAGTCTGATGAACATACTGAAGTTTATTTTCCTTATCTGAATACTGAATATCGAAAGCTTTTGCAAACCCATCTCCAAAGTTGTGGCTGGTTCCTGACTGAAGCGCCTTTCCATCGTGCATCAGGGCTTCGATGGTATAGGTTGCCTCTGCTCCGGCAAATTTTTCCTTATCAGTCTTTTGACCGCGTATCACAGGCATTGCAAGGATTTCTTCACAGAAATTTGCGTATATATTAAGCATCTGTTCCGTTCTTTCCTGTGCTTCATTGGCAGTCGCATGAGCCGTATGGCCTTCCTGCCACAGAAATTCTCTGGAGCGTAAGAACGGTCTGGTGGTCTTTTCCCAGCGCACCACGGAACACCACTGATTATAAAGCTTCGGTAAGTCACGGTAGGACTGGATTTCTCTGGAATAAAAATCACAGAAAAGGGTTTCTGAGGTAGGTCTGACACAAAGCCTTTCCTGCAGCGGCTCCAAACCTCCGTGGGTTACCCAGGCCACCTCAGGAGCGAATCCTTCTACATGGTCCTTTTCCTTTTCAAGAAGGCTTTCCGGAATAAACATAGGCATGTAAACATTTTCCACCCCTACTTCCTTAAACCTTCTGTCAAGCTCGCTCTGAATGTTTTCCCAGATGGCATACCCTGCCGGTTTGATGACCATGCAGCCCTTTACACTGGAGTAATCAATTAACTCTGCTTTCTTTACAACATCCGTATACCACTGCGCAAAATCCACCTCCATGGATGTAATCGCCTCTACTAATTTCTTTTCCTTTGCCATAACAATTCTCCTTTCCTATCCTCATAAAAATAAAAAGAGCCATCCGTTCCCTAAAAAGGGACCGAACAGCTCGGCGGTGCCACCCAATTTAGCCATGGACAATGCCATGACTCACTTTTTTATCCGTTAACGCAGGAACTGCGCCGCAGTTTGCTGCGGGACTCCGAGGTAGGTTGGGTTATGAGAGGTATAAAGACCTTCCAGCAAACGGCCTTCTCTCTGGGATACATCATCACCTACTGGTCCTCTTCAACGTCTTAGTTCTTCATTATAATAAAAGATTGTATGGTTGATTTTACGTTATTTGCAAATGTTTGTCAAGTGGGTCCGGACTTGTCTTCCAAAAGTATTTCATTCATTCCTCCGGATCCAGCCTTTCCTTTCCATCATGACAGCACCAGCACTCATACACCTCTACAATATCTTCCACAATCAATAAGCCGATAGGGCCAAGAATAAATCCCAAAAGCCCGAAGAGCTGAAGTCCTACGTACATGGAAGCAAGGGTCTCCAAAGGCGTAAGGCCAACTTGTCCTCCCATGATTTTAGCTTCCATGATCTCTCTTAGAAAATAGCAGATCACATAAATGATGATCAGTCCGAATCCATACTTCCAGTTTTTATTGATCAAGGAGAATAGGGCCCAGGGAATGAGCACCGTCCCGGTCCCGAAAATCGGAAGCGCATCCAAAAGCCCGATCCCGATTCCGAATAATATAAAGTAGGGATTTCCCAGCAAAAACAGTCCTGACGAACAAACCACCATGGTAAACATCATGATAGCTCCTTGAGTCTTTAACCAGGCGCTGCCCACCGTTGTAAGCCGTTTTCCCAGCATGGCATATTCAAAGCGGAATATGGAATTGTCCCGTCTTTCCCGAATCTCATCCATTTCCTGAAGGGACAGGACCGTGGCAATAAGCAATATAATGATGATAACGGTTGCCTGAACAATCCATTTCATAATGGTCATGGAGTTCACCATGAGAAAGGGCATAATCCTGCTTTTAATGGCAGTCTGCCCTCCTGTGATGATATCCCTTACTATTTCTACCGCATATCCGTCAGGCAGCTTTAAAAAACGTTCTGCGAAGGAACAGTTATCCATGAGCCAATGATCCACACCTTCCAGAATTGCGGGAAGACTTTGAAGCAAAAGTCTAGCTTCCATAAGCAGCTTTCTTCCACCCACGTAAAGAAGGATCCCAAAAGCGATCATAAGAAGTATAATCTCTACTCCGCCAATAACCGCCAGGGGAATGGAAATCACCTTTCCCTTTACAATGAAGCGGGTCCTTTTCTCAACCCAAAGAGCAGAGGGCCGTAGGGAAAGAGCAAATACATACGCAATCAAAAAGGGAATCACAAGGGGCAGCAGATATCGAAAACACAGATACACTGCCCCTGTAACTCCCAATATTAATAATGTTTTCTTCAGTTTCCTGCTCGGTTTCACCATGGACTCACCTGTTTCTGATTTGTACTTCTTTTGTACAATCACTATTATGAGCCGTCCGGTAAGAAAATATGCGAAATCTGATTAGTAAAAAATTCCTTCTTTATGCAATTCCCGATAATGAAAACATCTCAAAGACTTTTCCCTTTGGTTTCACTGAAAAGCTCAGCCTTTTCTTTGTGACTGGATGGGAAAACGATAAGCTGTAAGCAAATAACGCCACGTTACCGCTGACAGCATTCTTTTGAGCCTCGGGATTATACTTGCGGTCGCCCCACAGGGGTGTGCCGTGGCCCGCCATCTGTACCCGGATCTGATGGTGGCGGCCGGTTTTTAACGTGATCTTTGTCAGGCTGCACTCTTCATTCCCAATGTTTTTGTTTTCCACAACCTGATAATGGAGTTCTGCGAGTTTTGCACCTTTTATCCCTTTATCCACAATTTTGGAACAATTAGTTTTTCCGTCTTTCCACAAATAATCC
Organism: [Clostridium] celerecrescens 18A; assembly: GCF_002797975.1. Taxonomy (NCBI): domain Bacteria; kingdom Bacillati; phylum Bacillota; class Clostridia; order Lachnospirales; family Lachnospiraceae; genus Lacrimispora; species Lacrimispora celerecrescens. Next base: position 3,776,622 of record NZ_PGET01000001.1, read on the forward strand.
ACGTAAGCGCCAAAGTTTTCCACAGGTTTTCCACAAACTACTGCATAATAGATTTTCTCCATTTGATGTTTAGAAACCTGACTGCTTAAGGACTCTGCAGCTCCTTTGGTCTTTGCATACACCATGACGCCTCCAACCGGCTTATCCAGCCTGTGGATAACTCCCACATAAGGCTCCCCTTGCTTTGGGGATAACGTGTTGATATGTTTCTTCACCTCACTGACCATATCCGGTTCAAAGGACCTTGCGGTTTGGGATTCTATTCCCACTGGTTTTTCTACCACCAGTATCTCTTCATCCTCGTACAGTATGTTAAGATCCATGTCTATGTTTTACTCCTCTTTCTTCCATGCAGCCATCATAGCTTCTACAGACCGGCTCATCTCTGCACTGAAATCAGAATTCCATTTGCGTTTGCAAAAAGCCTTTATCCATCGCTCAAAGTCCTCTTCCCTGCCCTGGGTCTTTTTAAGCTCCAGGGAAAATTCCTCCGGGCTTAAACGGCGGTAGGAATTCGTGGACACAACAGCCTCAAGCCTAAGACGCTCCGGCTTTTTTCTCTCCTGCTGCTGTCTGGAAGGATATCCAAAGACCAACATTGCCGCCGGAACCGCATACTTTGGAAGGCTGAACAAATCCCTGTGGGTTTCATACTGCTCCATAATATCCCCAATGTAACAGGAGCCAATGCCCATGGATTCTGCCGCCACAACCGCATTCTGTGCGGCTATAAGGGCATCATCACAAGCCAGCAAAAGATCTCCAAGCCCAGGATGGCGGACCTCTTCTTCATAGTGGCAGAACAGCTCGTACCATCTCTGGTAATCTGCGACAAAAACCAGTACCAGCGGTGCCTTTGCAATAAATGGCTGGTTGTCGCAGGTTATTGACAGGGTTTCCTTTCGCTCCTGGTCCGTCACATCAATAATGGAATACAGGGTCATATTTCCTGCCGTGGGGGCCTGAAGTGCCGCCTCTATAATAGCCGCTTTTTTCTCCGGTTCAATGGCCCGGTCCTCATATACACGGACAGATTTTCTTTCCATAAGTTCTTTTATTGTCTGATTCATAGGGAGGTCATACCTTTCTTTTATAAATTTCATTTTATCTATTCATTATATTTTATTGTTCCAATTATAGCAAACCCATTTTTATAATTTTATCTTTAAAAAACTATTGCATTTTTTTCAAGCAAAGTGTATAGTATATAAAAATGCAATACATAGTATTGATTACTACATCAAAAGTTATTATTTTCTACAAGGAGGTTTTCCATGGAAATTAAAATTAAAGATCCGGTCAGTGCCCTCACGCATTTTATCGCCATGATACTGGCGCTTATTGCCGCAACACCACTGCTTATTAAGGCTTCTTCCGACGGGGGGCTCCATCTGGCCGCCTTAACGGTTTTTATCATCAGTATGGTTTTTCTTTACGCGGCCAGCACCATCTACCATACTCTTGATATTTCACCGAAAATCAACCGTCTGCTGAAAAAATTAGATCATATGATGATTTTTATCCTGATTGCAGGAACGTATACGCCAATCTGCCTGATCGTTCTGGGAGATAAGACCGGCTGGAGCCTGCTTGCTCTGGTTTGGGGCATAGCCATTTCAGGAATTATCATAAAAGCCTGTTTTATTATGTGCCCCAAATGGTTTTCGTCCAGCCTCTACATTGCCATGGGCTGGGTCTGCGTTCTGGCATTTTCAAAGATTACGGAAACCCTTTCTTCTGCCGGATTTCTCTGGCTGCTTGCAGGAGGCATCATCTATACCATAGGCGGGATCATCTACGCTCTGAAGCTTCCTCTTTTTAATGCGAAGCATAAAAGCTTTGGATCCCATGAGATCTTTCACCTATTCGTCATGGGCGGAAGCTTATGCCATTATATTTTGATGTACAATTTTGTTGCATAACACCGGAAAAACCGTCAGTCCCGCATACTCGCGGACTTGACGGTTTTTCTTATACAATTTCTCCCATCAGTTTTAGCTTGTCCTTCCTGGAAAGTTTTTTAATGGCGGCTTCCCTCCGCATGGCTTCTTCTTTTGTGGAGAACTCCTCCCAGTAAGCCAGAACCACAGGCCTTCTGGCTTTTGTGTATTTGGCCCCTTTTCCCTGGTTATGGGCGATTAAACGTTTCTCTAAGTGGTTTGTCCAGCCGCAATACAGGGTATCATCTGCACATCTTAAAATATAGGTATAGTTCATTTTTTCTTCTCCGGTATAAGGAAATTCAGGGTATGTAAACGGTAATAACGCCTTGCAATACGTCACTACCGTCCAGGGTAACCTGTCATCTATCTTAAGCACCAGCTGGATGCGTTTTGGCGCCATCGATGGTTGAAGCTATAGCTTAGCTATAGTATATTATATAACAGGGCAAGCTGATATGTGAATAGCAATCTTTATCATACCCTTTTTTATAAAAATCATTCAAAGGCATAATCAATTATGCCAGGCAAAAGCGATCCCTTCTGCCTGGCACTTTATTGAATAAATTATGCTAATTCCTTCACAAGAATCAGCCGGTCACCCGGTCTCACGGATTTATCCGTCAATCCATTGGTCGCTATAATGGTATCTATGGTTGTATGGAACTTTTTAGCGATATTCCAGAGGGAATCCTCAGGCTGCACAATATATCCCACGATTCCGGGAAGCTTCTGCAAGTTGTTTAAATCCATGGGCGATTCCAGCGCGTTAGTGATGATCTGCTCACGGATCGGCTGCAAGGCCAGTAAATCAAGGGAAATGGTCGCCTTCACTTCTACGGTTCCTCCGCCCATCATAACCGCACTAAGCTGCTCTAAGCCCGGATTCAGCTGGCAAACCGTCTGCTCATTGATCCCCGGTGCCTCAATCAGGAAATGGAATGGAATATCTTCCACGGTTGACTGGATAGGCTGGTCATCGTCAGAAGTCATATAAAGGATCCGAACCTCTAAAACGCCTTCCACATGAAGTCCGTCCTCTTTGATTTCCGTATCATCGACTTTAACAGTCCCTTCACTGTGGCATATCTGGAGGATCCGGTCCGCCTGATCCAGGCTGAGCTTTTCTACAACCTTGCACCTGCTCATATTTTTCGTCAGGATCTTATCAAAAAGAGCTTCCTCCGTCTGCAGCGTCAGTTCCCTGTTGGTGGAATATATATCGCTGAGCAGCTCCATATTCTCTTCCTTGTAAAGCTTCATATCCAGCTCAAGAACTGAATCCATATCCATTTCCCGCATTTCACCGTCGGAATCCGGTTTTGCCTCAATATCCTTATGGATTATGTGAACCGTAACCAGAGGAACCATATCCTCAGTCATATCCGGAACAGCCAGTTCCCCTGAAAACGGAATGCTCTCCTCTACCCACTGGATGGGCGCACCTTCCCCTTCTCCCTGGTAAATAACAAAGACTAACAGTTCCCCGTCAAGCATCATTTTTCCATCCATGGGCCTTAAGGAAACGCCTCTTAACTTCATTTCAGTCCATAAAACGTGGTCAATGTTTGGCTTGTTTCCTGATAGAGTAACCGTATCCTTGATGCGAAACGTATCCTTGTGGCGGAGAGCAATCGATGCTACATCCAGATTGCGGCGAAGGGTTTCCACAATTGGCATATCTAATGCTGAGCCTCCCGTGTCCACTTCCACGGCAGCGTTTATATCGCTGGCAGTTTCCACCTTTACTTTTAGTGATACGATCGACTTTACGCTCAGCTTTCTGGAATTAATAAGCCCAGCGTTTAAATCCTCAAGCTCCCACCCCAGTTGGACGTAATCCTTTTCCTCCAGCCCGGGGATATTGATGGGTTCCTCAAAGTTAATGCTTCCTGAAAGGGTCTGTAGCCCTCCTTCCGATCCCCGGAAGAGATTCATAAAGTCCAGCTTGCCCCGGACCATGACCCGTTCTGTCTGAACCTTTACGGAATCAATGGTAATATCGCCGGAACTTAAAATAATCTGATCCACATCATCCATACTGTCCGGGACGATGAAGTCATCGTCAAGAGTAATCTGGGATGCGGCATATCCTTTCCAACGATTCATATGTATGTTTTTCTTCACCAGCTCCAACATAAAAAAGCACCTGCCTTACCTTCTTTATTCCTTTAAGAAAGTTTATGCAGGTGCATGTTTCATTATACTTTTTTTGTTATCATTCCCGGACTTCCTGAAATACAAGAGAGTTTTAGCCCTTCTATTCCTCAATTTTCCCCTCCAAAGATGCCTCCGCCTGATCGGAGTGCTCTTTTTCCCGATAGGAAGACAGCTCTGTCTGCAGTTTAGACAGCGTTTCTTCCAATTCCTTGACCCGCTCTTCCATCTTGCAGTAATGATCCATGGTCACCAGATTGCTTTCCTTCTTGGGAAGGGGCACGCCATCGATCTTAATCGGACGGGCGGGAATTCCGACCGCAGTCACGTTGCTTTCCAAAGGCTTTAATAGCACGGCATTTGCCGCTATGGTACAATTATCACCTACCTCAAAGGAGCCCAGAATCTTAGCTCCCGCTCCCACGGTCACATTATTACCAAGGGTGGGATGGCGCTTTCCCTTATTAAGTCCCACACCGCCTAAAGTCACTCCCTGGTAAATCGTACAATTATCTCCTACCACCGTAGTTTCTCCGATCACCACTCCGCTGCCATGGTCAATTAAAATCCCATGCCCCAGCTGCGCGCCGGGATGAATCTCGATCAGTGTAAAAAATCTTGCCAGCTGGGAAATAAACCTGGCTATAAAAAACATCTTATGCTGGTAAAACAAGTGAGCAAAACGATGCCAGATCAACGCATGAACACCCTGATAGAGCAAAAGCACTTCAAGCTTGCTTCTGGCCGCCGGATCCCGCTCTTTTACTGCCGTAACATCAAGCCATATATCCTTTAATATCATATTACCCTTCCTTCTCTTTACTGCCTACTCTTATTTGAAGTAGTATATCATATGACGGCTTAAGAAAAAAGGGGAATTTACGTTTTATCTGCCACAAAAACAGCCGTTCCGCTTTTGCCATCTGCGGAACGGCTATTTCAACTTCTTTTCTACTGAAACACTACCGGAAGCTCTGACATCTCGGTTTTAATGACGATGAAGGGATAAGAGGGTTCCGTCCCCATATTCTCTCCCTTTTCCGGGCCGATCAGTTCCGTATCCAGGACAATGGAATTATCTGTCAGATAAAGATCATTGACTGCGATGCTATATCCCCCACCGGCCTGCTTTCCGAAACCAACCACTATGTAAAGGTTCTGATCATCGCTGTAGGTCAGCTTAAAAGGTGACTGCTGCTTCTCAGCAATGATCTGGCTAAGTTCCTGCGGTATATCTGCGTCAGCTACCACGGTAAATTCCAGATCCCGCACCTTATCACCACTATCCTTGTTTAAAGTACACCCGCTTAAGGTACGTACTACCAGTACCCACATGGCCAGGCCAAAAAAAATCATCCATCTTCTGCTAAACAGTCTCTTCATAGCACACTCCCCAACTTATTAATTATTACTATATATATGGGGAAGAAACGGATTTTATGAAGGGATTTACGCTTTTTTACGGACTGGGATCCAAATTTCGTTCTTACCTCCCGCTCTCTCTGATAGCTTCAGCATAATATAATTTCAGAATATAATCGCAACTTTTCCTGCACAAAAAGGTGAATTTATGATTTTCCTGTGATACCCCTGTACATTTCCGGCCTGCGGTCACGGAAAAGCCCCCAGTTTCTCCTGTCAGCCATCATCTGATCCAGATCAAAGGAAGCGCATATGAACCCTTCTTCCTCCCTGCCCATAGAAGCTATGACAGCCCCGGTATTATCCGTAATAAAGGAAGAACCATAAAATCTAAGAGAGGAGCTTTGATTCCCGTTTGACGTACAGGGAATAACAGATTCCACTCCAATCCGGTTAGCCGCTATGACCGGTATGATATTGGAAGCAGCGTGTCCCTGCATGCAGCGCCTCCAGTGCTCCATGCTGTCGCATTCCAGGATGGGCTCACTTCCAATGGCAGTAGGATATAAGATCAGCTCCGCTCCCTGTAACCCCAGGCACCTTGCTGTCTCCGGAAACCACTGATCCCAGCAGATCCCTACGCCGATTTTCCCATACATGGTATTAAATACCTGAAAGCCGGTGTCTCCGGGAGTGAAATAAAATTTTTCCTGGTAGTAATGATCATCGGGAATATGAGTCTTCCGGTATATTCCAAGATTTGTCCCATCTCCGTCAAGGACAGCCACTGAATTAAACATGGTATTTCCTGACCGCTCATAAAAGCTGATGGGAAGCACCACCTGAAGCTCAGCCGCAATCCCGGCGAAATGCTTAACCGCCTGGTTCTCCTCTGCCGGTTCTGCATATTCATAAAAGTCATACCGCCTCTCCTGGCAGAAGTATTGCCGTTCAAACAGCTCCGGAAGGAGAATGACCTTTGCCCCTTCCCCTGCTGCCTGCCTTACCAGTCTTTCCGCATGTTCAATATTCTTTTTAACGTCATCGCAGCATCTCATCTGAACTGCCGCTACTGTTACATCTCTCATGAAATTCTCCTTCCGGTATCGTTTCTATCGTGCGGACGCCCGACATGAATAACCCAGCGGAGTCCGGTCACCCGATCTATGAAAGGCACGTCCGGACTACAACGGAATTTGTTGTGTAATGCAGTGAATATTTCCGCCTCCTACAATAATATCTCTTGCATACACCGGATAGATTCTTCTCTCAGGGAAGCACTCCCCTAATATCCGTACTGCCTCTGAATCATGAACATCCCCAAACTGTGGAACAATAACCCCTCCATTGGATATATAAAAATTCACATAGCTGGCAGCCAGGCGCTCTCCAGCCTCCCTCTCATCCTCTCCCGGTTCAAAGGAAAAGCCTGAAAGCTCCTCTTTCGTAATGCAGACCGGTTTCTTAGGTATGGCAAGCTTGTGTATTTTAAAATGTCTACCCGCTGCATCTGTTTCCTGTTCCAGTATTCTCAAATCAGCCAGAGACATCTCATACTGTGGATCATCCTCATCATCCGTCCAGGCTAACACCACTTCTCCCGGCCGGACAAACGCGCAGACATTATCAACATGCTCATTAGTTTCATCCTGATAAATTCCTGCTTTCAGCCAGATGACCTTTAAAGCCCCCAGATAACTTTTCAGTAGTTCTTCAATCTGAAGCTTAGAAAGAGACGGATTCCGTCCGCCACTTAAAAGACAGGCTTCCGTCACCAAGAGCGTACCTTCCCCATCCGAGTGTATAGAACCTCCCTCCAGTACAAAATGCTTTGCATCGTAAACCGGATAGTCAAAAAATTCACAGAAACGACCTGCAAGAAGGTCATCCTTTTGCCAGTCCGGATACAACCCGTCAAAAGTTCCTCCCCAGGCATTAAACTGCCAGTCGATTCCCCTGACCTTACGTTCCTTATTGACTACAAAGGTAGGTCCCACATCTCTTGCCCATGCGTCGTCAGATTCCATGTCGATCACCTGGATCCGGTCCGAAAGCATTTCTCTGGCGCATTCCATTACATCAGACTCCGCCAGTACGATCACCTGCTCGCTGTCTGCAATAGCCTCCGCGATTTCAGCAAAGGCCTTCCTTGCCCTTCCGGCCCCAAAGGGCCAGGAGCCGGGACGCTTGGGCCAGATCATGATACAGCTCCGATGAGGCTCAAATTCCCCCGGCATATAAAATCCATCCGCCGCCGGGAAGCTTTTTAATTTTTCCATAGTTTGTCTCCTGATGAATCATGGGGATATGCTTGTAACTCCTAGGCCAGCCTGTTCTTAAAATCCTCATAGCCAAACCTTTTTATAACACGACATTCTCCATCCTGATCCATGATAGCGATGTCAGGAAGGGGCATCCCGTTAAAGGTGTTATTCTTCACCATGGAATAGATGGCCATATCCATAAAGTACAGCTTATCTCCAGGCTTTATTTCCCTGTCAAAGGAATAGTCACCGATCACGTCCCCTGCCAGACAGGTGCAGGAGGACAGCCGGTAGGTAAAAGCCTTTTCTCCCGGTTCTCCGCTGTTCTTTAAAGGCGGCCGGTACGGCATTTCCAGCACATCAGGCATATGGCAGGCTGCGGAAGCATCAAGGATCAAAGTCTTTATCCCATTTTCCACCACATCCATGACCTCTGTCACCAGATATCCTGCATTAAGTGCCACTGCCTCTCCAGGTTCCAGATAAATCTGAAGACCATACTTCTCCTGCATTCTCTTAATGCAGGCTTCCAGCAGCACGATGTCGTAATCCTCTCTGGTAATATGATGTCCTCCGCCCATGTTAAGCCAGGACACTCCGGATAAATACTTCCCGAACTTTTCCTCCACGGCATCCAGGGTCTTTTTTAAATCATCTGAATTCTGCTCACATAAGGTGTGGAAATGGAGCCCTGATATCCAGGGCAGCCACTCCTCCTTAAAATTATCAATGATTACACCAAGCCTTGATCCGGGCGCACAGGGGTCATAGATTTCATGGCCTTCCTGGGTGGAGCACTGGGGATTGATCCTGATACCTGCACTTACCCCTTCTAAAGCACCTTTGTACTTCTCCAGCTGAGAAAACGAGTTGAATATAATGTGATCGCAGATCTTCACCAGCTCTTTAAAGTCCTCTTCCTTATACGCGGGGGCAAAAACGTGATTTTCAAGCCCCATCTCCTCGTTCCCCAGCCTGGCCTCATAAAGCCCGCTGGCCGTAGTTCCGTCAAGATACTTACCGATGAGGGGGTACTCCGCAAAGCAGGAAAATGCCTTCTGTGCCAACAGGATCCTGCACCCGGTATTTTCTTTTACCTGGCTTAGGATTTTTAAATTCTTCTCCAGTCTTCCCTCGTCGATCACATAACAGGGTGTTTTTAGCTCTTCGATCCTCATTTTTTCCTATCTCCAAACCGTAACAGTTTCCGGGTCCTCACATACCACCCATGGAAGTCCCCATTTGTTTAAAGCCTCCATATAGGGATCCGGGTCAAACTCTTCCACATTAAATACCCCCGGCTTCTTCCACTGGCCGGTTAATACCATCAGGCTCCCGATCATGGCCGGAACTCCGGTGGTATAGGAAATCGCCTGGGATTCCACCTCTTTATAGCATTCCTCATGATCGCATACGTTGTAGATGTAAATAGTCTTTTCCTTTCCATCCTTTACCCCCGTAAAGATGCATCCAATATTGGTCTTTCCTTTGGTTCTTGGGCCAAGGGACGCCGGATCTGGAAGCAGGGCTTTTAGAAACTGAATGGGCACGATCTCCTGTCCGTTAAACTCAACGGGGGAGGTGGAAAGCATACCTACGTTTTCCAGGCACTTCATATGGGTCAAATAGCTCTGTCCAAAGGTCATGAAGAAACGGATTCTCTTTACCCCGGGAATGTTCTTTGCCAGGGATTCAATCTCCTCATGGTGAAGCAGGTACATGTCCTTTTCCCCAACCTCAGGGAAATTATATTTGGATTTAATCTCCATGGGCTCTGTCTCAATCCAGCGGCCATCCTCCCAATAGGAACCGTTGGAGGATACTTCCCTTAAGTTGATTTCAGGGTTAAAATTTGTTGCAAAGGGATACCCATGATCCCCTCCGTTGCAGTCTAAAATATCAATGGTATGAATTTCGTCAAAATAGTGCTTTAAGGCATAAGCAGAAAATACGCTGGTAACTCCAGGATCGAACCCGCTTCCAAGCAATGCGGTAATGCCTGCATTCTCAAAACGCTCCTTGTAAACCCACTGCCAGGAATAATCAAAAAGGGCGGTAAACCCGAGCTCTTCACAACGCTTCTCATAGATCGCCCTCCACTCCGGATCATCCGTATTCTCAGGCTCAAAGTTAGCGGTATCAATGTAATCTACCCCTGTTGCAAGACATGCATCCATGATGGTTAGATCCTGATAGGGAAGAGCCACATTTAATACGGCATCCGGCTTATAATCCTTTATAAGGGCAATTACCTCTTCCACGTGATCCGCATCAACCTTAGCTGTTTCAATTCTTGTATTTGTTGTCCCTGCAAGCTTATCCTTTAGGGCATCGCATTTCTCTTTTGTCCTGCTTGCGATACAAATGTCTGTAAACACCTCGCTGTTCTGACAGCACTTCCGGATTGCCACAGAGGCTACCCCTCCACAACCGATAATTAATAATCTGCTCATTCCTTTTCCTCCTCTTTCAGTAAATCTTCCACGTATTTAGGCAGCATGAACGCGCCTGTATGAAGATTCGTTGTATAATACCAGGTTTCAATTTTTAACTGATTCCATAGTTCTGGTTTAAAATCATTGATGGGATGATATTTTTTCGATGCAAACCCAAACAGCCAGTAGCCGGACGGGCAGGTGGGAATATGGGCCTGATAAACACGGCTTATGGGGAAGGAACGGAATACCTTCCGGTGCATGCTTCTGCACGCCGTCTCATCATCATCGTAAAAAGGACTTCCATGCTGATAGACCATAATGCCATCGCTTCGCAGCGCCTTATAGCAGCTGCCGTAAAATTCCTTGGTGAAAAGCCCCTCCGTATGTCCGAAAGGATCCGTGGAATCATTGATGATAAGGTCATATTCCTCTTTTTTGCTTCTTAAGAAACGGAGCCCGTCATCATAATATACCTTGACCCTGGGATCAGAAAGCCCGCAGGATACTTCAGGAAAAATATCCCGGCACACGTCTACAAACAGTTTATCCGTTTCAACCACATCGATGGACTGAATGAACGGGTACTGCAAAAGCTCCTTTGACACCCCTCCGTCGCCTCCGCCGATGATCAGCACATCCTTAACATTTGGATGGACTGCCATGGGAACATGGGTCACCATTTCATCGTAAATAAACTCATCTTTTTCTGAAAAAACAATGTCTCCATCCAAAGACACAAACTTTCCAAATTCCTGGGATTCGAACACGTCAATTCTCTGGTATTCACTTTCACCGGAAAATAGCTGTTTATCAATCCGCACCGAAAGCTTCACATTGGAAGTGTGAAATTTTGAAAACCATATCTCCATCTTTTCCTACCTCTCCCCTTCTTTAACATGCTCCTTTAACACCATCAGCCGTTCTACTGCCGGATCCTCGGTTCCCTGCATGGAACAGCCCATTTCCCTGGCATAAATAATGTACTCCACGATCTCTTCCGTAATCATCTCTCCCGGCGCCAGGATAGGAATACCCGGAGGATAACACATGACAAACTCCCCGCTTATACTTCCTGCGGATTCCCCTACCGGTACGGATACCTTTGGGGAATAAAATGCTTTCTGAGGTGATACTTCCACTTTGGGGGCAATGTATTCTCCTGACAGCATACCCGTCCGGTCCTTTTTGTAAAGGCGTTCAATATCTGCCAGTGCTCCCACCAGACGTTCAATATCCTGAATCCGGTCACCGATGGAAATGTAGGCAAGAAGGTTGCAGATATCCCCGAATTCGATCTGGATATCATATTCATCCCGGAGCAGATCATAGACCTCAATTCCTGCCAGCCCATTTCCCAGGGTATAAACTGAAAGCTTTGTCACGTCGTAATCAAAAATGCTGGTTCCATTGATCAGATCCCTTCCATAAGCATAGTATCCGCCGATGGAATTGATCTCTCCCCTGGCATATTCTGCCATTTCCACAACCTTTGCAAAGGACTCTTCCCCCCGCAGAGCAAGGTTCCTTCTTGATATATCAAGGCTTGATAAAAGAAGGTAAGAGGCGCTGGTGGTCTGGGTTAAGTTTATGATCTGACGCACGTAATCCCCATTCACTCCTTTGTTTAAAAGGAGTAGGGAGCTTTGTGTCAGGCTTCCTCCTGACTTGTGCATGGAGACCGCCGACATATCCGCACCCGCTTCCATGGCGGAAACCGGAAGCCCCTTCCCAAAATAGAGATGGGTGCCATGAGCTTCATCAGCCAGAACCTTCATCCCGTGGGCATGGGCCAGCCGGACAATGGAGCGGATATCCGAGCAGATTCCATAATACGTGGGATTGTTAACAAATACCGCCACTGCATCGGGATTTTCCATAATTGCCTTTTCCACCTGGCCGATCTCCATGCCAAGGGAAATACCCAGCATGCTGTTCACTTCTGGATTTACATAAATCGGAACCGCCCCGCATAATACCAGAGCATTTAAGGCGCTTCTATGGACATTTCTCGGAAGAATGATTTTATCCCCCGCCTTGCATACAGACAGGATCATGCTCTGTACAGCCGACGTGGTTCCTCCCACCATCAAAAATGCATCTGCCGCCCCAAAAGCATCTGCTGTCAACCGTTCCGCATCCCGGATCACAGACACCGGATGGCATAGATTATCAAGCGGCTTCATGGAATTTACATCAAGTCCGACGCACCGTTCCCCCAAAAGGCGGGCAAGCTCCGGATTACCCCTTCCCCGTTTATGGCCTGGCACATCAAAGGGTACTACCCTCTTTTTTTGAAATGTTTCAAGAGCTTCGTAAATAGGCGCCCTCATCTGATCTTCTTTGTTCATATGGCTCTTACCTCTCCTAGTCACGGGATGTTTCTCCCTCTTTTGTCGCTGAAACGTAAGTGTCGCCTAATTTGGCGCGGATTATTTCAATGCAAAAAGGCAGGTGATTATTCATCACCTGCCTGCAATTTCATGAATGATAGTTCAAGTAAGGGCATTTTGCCCGTCTTTTATTCATGACAATTATCGTTTTCGAGTCTACATAGCAAATATGTTGTCCCTGCTATTATTGATCGTTTCACAAGTGATGTGCATTCGCACGGATTATAAAGTAATCAACTTATAAAATTTGAGCTTTTAACTCAATCAATAATGTGGTTTCCCACGCTCGGCAGCTGACCCGCCTGTCCGTCTGGGCTTAACTTCTTACGAAGTGGTCAATATTTGTATGAAAACGATAATGTCTCTTCATATCGGGGTAAAGAATAACATATTTTACAGCTTCATGTCAATAAAAATTTTATATTTTTTGAAAACAGCCGCTGATGGGAATCTCTATTATTCCCATCAGCGGCTGTTTTTCACTTTTTTGTCCTATCAATTCTTTTTGCTGCACATCTGAAGGCGATGCTGGTATTTCTCTTTGGTGGCAAGGCCGCCTCTTATATGACGCTCGGATTTGTTAATATCAAGGATTACCCTGGCCCGGGCTGCCAGGGACGGATTAATGTGTTCCAAACGGTCCGTAACATCTTTATGTACCGTAGATTTGGAAATCCCAAATTTCTTCGCTGTCTGCCTCACGGTCGCATGATAGTCTATGATGTAGTTGGCGATCGCAACCGCGCGTTCTTCAATATATTCCTTCAAGAAAATCCCCCTGCTAGGACGTTTTTACATACTTATGCAGGAGGAGTAGTAAGTATGAATGGTTATCCCCACTGATTACAGATGAAATTTTTTAAGACCTTTAATCCGTTTTTCAGGCGCGCCGCTTTACAGAATTTTATAAAATTCTTTCAACAGCAAGTCATTTTCTGTATGAAATTTTGCCACTTTTTTCCCTGCATAGCGGAATACTCCGGTCTCGCTGGTTCCCGGCAAAGCCAGCCTTGCCTTGCATTCATAAAAGGACTGCTGGTAGTCCAGGCCTTCTGCTGTTTTTTATATGCAGCATTTTTCCAGGACAGTATGCTGGTCTATGGATACCGTCATGCATACCGGTGCTTTTCCTGTAAGCTCATGGCTCCGTTTATCAGGCTGCTGTGTTCCCACATACACATTGTACGTTCCGGCTTCCATTACCAGATCTCCTTGTTCATCCCTTAAAGCAAAGGCTTTGTCAGAAAGCGTCACCTGCAATTCTCTTTCCTCCCCTGGTTCCAGTTCTGCCTTTAAAAGTGCCTTAAGCTGAGCATTGGGCGTCTGAGGTGCACAGGACTTAACATATACCTGCAGGGTTTCTGCCCCCTTCTTATGCCCCACATTCTTTAACACCGCTTTTATGGTTAAGGTATCACCTGCCCCTATCCGGTCCTGGCTTAAGTACACATCCCTTACGGAAAAATCCGTGTAGGAAAGCCCATAGCCAAAGGGATAGAGAGCCTCCTGCTCCATATATCGGTAGGTCCTGCCCTTCATGGAATAATCCGTAAAGGCCGGAAGCTCCTCTGTACTCCTGTAAAAGGTGATGGGAAGCTTTCCTTCCGGCACAAAATCACCGAACAGCACAGCGGCCAGAGCACGGCCTCCCTGAGCTCCCGGATACCAGCCTTCTATGATTGCGGGAATATGAGCATCTGCCCAGGACACATCAAGGGCGCTTCCAGATAAAAGTACTAAAACCACAGGCTTCCCGCTCTTATAGATTTCCTCCAACACTTGTTTCTGCAAACCTGGAAGGGACAAATTGGGCTTATCACCGCTGGCATATTCATTCCCCTCGTCACCCTCTTCTCCTTCCAGACTGGAATCCAGGCCCATGCAGGCAATGATTACATCACTGGCTTCACATACTCCGCGAACCTCTGATAACCGGTCATTCTCCTGCCCCAGGCCGCTTACCCTCGGTTTACATAAATGGCACCCTTCTGAGACCATAACACGGACGTCTTCTCCAACGTAATCCTGGATTCCTTCGGAAATCGTATAATACCTGGAAGCGGTACCCTCATAATTTCCAATAAGTGCCTTTCTGTTATCGCTGTTGGGTCCGATGATTCCAATGGTTTTCAGACTTCCCTTATTAAGAGGAAGTATATTCCCCTCATTTTTAAGCAGCACAAAGGATTTTCTGGAAGCTTTAAAATTCAGATCCTTATGCTCTCTGGTATCATTGTCCTCATATGTAATTTTATTGTATTCCACAGCTTCCGGCTCCTCAAACAGCCCAAGCTTCAGCCTGGTCATCATCAGATTCTCAATTGCTTCATTTAACCGTTCCTCTGATACTAACCCCCGGCTCACTGCCTCTGTCAGATATAAAAACAGGCTACCACAATTTAAATCACAGCCATTTTCCATTGCCATGGCAACAGATTCCAGAGCAGAACCAGTAACCCCGTGATGTTCATGAAAATCCTTTACTGCCCAGCAATCTGAGGTCACATGACCTTCAAATCCCCAGTCTGTCCTCAAAATATCCTTTAGCAGGGTCTTGCTTCCGCAGCAGGGTTCCCCATTGGTCCGGTTATAGGCTCCCATAACCGCCTCTACTTTTCCTTCCTTTACACATGCCTCAAACGCAGGCAAATAGGTTTCAAACATATCTTGCTTCGTCACCACAGCATTAAAGGAATGGCGTTCATCCTCAGGGCCAGAGTGGACTGCAAAATGTTTGGCGCAGGCTGCAGTCTTCAAATAATTTTCGTCATCTCCCTGCAGCCCCTCTATGAAACGAACCCCCATACGTGAAGTCAAATATGGATCCTCTCCGTATGTCTCATGTCCTCTTCCCCAGCGGGGATCTCTAAAGATATTGACATTAGGGGCCCAAAACGTAAGTCCCTTATAAATATCCGTATCCCCGTATTTCTGCTGCATATGAAACTTTGCCCTTGCCTCTGTGGAAACCGCATCAGCCACTTCATAAAGCAGCTCCTCATCAAAGCTTGCTGCAAGTCCAATGGCCTGAGGAAACACCGTAGCAACTCCGGCCCTGGCCACACCATGAAGTCCCTCGTTCCACCAGTTATAACCCTTTATTCCCAGTCTTGGAATCGCCGCCGCACTGTGTACAGTCTGTGAAACCTTTTCCTCCAAAGTCATTTTTGAAACTAATTCTTTTGCTTTTTTTCGGTATTCCTTCAGCTTATCCTTATTCATGGAATTCACCTGATCCTTTCCTTTTCATCTTATATCCTGACATTTCCTTGACTTTTTTTCCATGCTTCCATCATAGCATTTCAAAGCAGATCAGGCATCCCACTTCTTGCTTCCAATGGCGCATATATTGCTTTTTCTACAAAAAAACCTCTTATGGAAATACCCGTAAATCCGGTATTTCCATAAGAGGAATTGTATACTTCCTTTTGTTTTTATTCTTCCAATTCATACATCTGCTGACTGATCTTCCTGTAATCGCTTGGCGAACAGCACTTTATTCTCCTAAAGGTACGGTTAAAAGCGCTCATGGATGAAAAGCCGGAACCCATAGCAACATCCGTTATGCTCATTTCCCTGGTATCATACAAAAGCTCCTCCGCTCTTTTCACTCGCTTAGAATTTAAATATTCATAAAAGGTCATATTCATATACTGTTTAAAGATCCGGGTAAAGTGATATTTGGAAAAGCCGCTTATCCTGGCCACTTCACTCAATGTCAGATTTTCCATGAAGTGCTGGTTGATATAGGTGCTGGCATTCATAACAGCTTCGAAATATTCCTGCTGCTTCATGGTATGGATCTGTCTGCCAGCCTCATTAAGGCATACCTTATTTCTCCCTAACTCCACATAGATTTCAATAAGGGCCGCATAAATGGAGGCCTCCCGGAAACCGCTGTTTCCCTGATATTCCTCAATGATCTTATCTAGCTTCTTCTTAATGGACCCATGTATGGAATTTCCGTCCCTCTTTTTTAAGAATATGACCGGGGGGATTATGTGCAGCAGGGTCTCCATCTCCTTTAAATGGTAAAGAAGGGCCGCATCAAACTGCAGAATATAGCGCTCTCCCAGAGAGGGTGCCTTTAATGAATGAATTACGCCGGAATGGATCAGAATGATATCTTCTGTTTCAAGGGGAAAATGCTTCTCCCCTATGATTGCCTCATATCCCCCCTTTGTCGGCATGATCATTTCAATTCCTCCATGCCAATGCTCCGGATAATCCTCAAAATTTTTATTATGATATAGCCGAAGTCCCAGTGAGCATTCATAATGAATGGTCTCATGTATTCCATTTAAAATTTTAATCATAAGTTACCCCTTTTCGATGTCCATCCCTGAGCAAATTCGAATTTTCATGATTTGTAAAGATTAAAGAATATTTGCATAAAATATTGCCTGATTTTTCTCTGCCATACTAGTGTTTAAAATTAAAATTTCCATTGACGCATTGGTTAATTCACACTATAATTTAATGTGTCATTGTGCATATATTTCCAACTTTAACATAAAAAGGAATTTAACGGAACAGAAAGAAGAGACTGCGTTTTGGTCTGTTGAGGTGAAAGAATTGATTTATCTTCCTATAGAGAAATTGACTGAAGGTATGGAATTAGCCCGAAACATCCCGGGAATAAACCCAATGCTTCCTTTTGCGGTATCCGGCTGCAAGTTGAGCGAACGTATGATTTGCCGCATGAAAACCATCGGAGTACAAGGGGCTTATATCTGCACAGCGATTACGCAAGGCATTGAACCCGAAGATTTTGTGGAACCTGAGTTAAAGACCAAAATGCTGACTAGCATCCGCGATGTTTTTGACCAGAGTTTAAAAAAATTTACCTTTCAGTCCAGCAGACAGGTTTACGAGGAAATCGCCAAAGTGGCTGAGTCCGTTGTTATGAATGTTTTGAATAAGGATAAGTATCTCTTTCAGATGATAGATATCAGGGATTATGACGGGTATACCTATTCCCATAGCCTTTATGTAGGTATTTTAAGTGTTTTATTGGGAAAGTACATCGGACTTTCCATTTCCAATTTAAATGATCTGGCACTATGCGGCCTTCTTCATGACATTGGGAAAACAGATATTCCAATTGATATTACCAACAAACCGGGTCCCTTAACCAAAGACGAATTTGAAATCATGAAGCAGCATCCCAGCCTTTCCTATAAAAAACTGGGCGACCACATCGTGATTTCCCAAACAGTTCTGCAGGGGGTCCAGACTCATCACGAAAAATTTGACGGAACCGGATATCCCTTTGGGCTTTCAGGCAAGGATATTCCCCTTTATGCGCGGATCCTGGCTATTGCGGATGTGTATGACGCTCTTAATTCCACCAGGCCGTATCGGAAAGCCTGGTCTCCCAGAAGGATTTTTGACTATTTAACCAGCTGCTCCAACACTCATTTTGATCCGGAACTGCTGACGGCTTTCCTTCATTGTGTTTCCGCATATCCCATCGGTACCATAGTCCACCTTAGTGACGGAAGTTCAGCAGTTGTTAAGGATAATACGCCTGGATTTTCTCTGCGCCCAATTATCCGCTTCATCAGTCCTCCTCAAAAGGCAGGAAGAGATGTGGATTTATCCTGCGAATTATTTAATCTCACTATCATCGATGATGATGAATGTTGAATCCTTATCCCCCATCAGCTTGGGACGGGCTTTTTAACCTACAGAAAAACCCGCCCCTTATTATAAACTCCAAACCTGGGTTTTTGATTCGACCATCTGACCGCTTTTAAGGGTCTGCTCCATAAGTATTCTTACATAGGCATCCTGAAGCCCCTCTGAAAGAGGATAAGCCTCCGTGCCTTCCTCAATGAACCGCCTCATTCCAAGCATAAGGGTTCCTATGGCCGTTTCATCCTGTGGAAGTCCATTGATTTTACCTAACTCATAAAACGGATTCCTATAAAGCAATTCCTCTCCCATGTAGATTTCTTTGATTCCATTTCCTGTTTCAAAAGGTTCTTTTATCATCTGATATTCCCTTGGCCGGTTGTCTTCTCCTACACTGCGAAGCGTCCAGTCATCCAGTTCTCCTCTCACACCCTGAACATTTAAATGGCGGCTCCTGATCCTGGAATGATACTGTATGCTGTTAAAATCATAAAAAGCTGTTTTTCCTCCTTCAAATTCGAAGGTCAGCCTGACACGTTCTCTCTCACTCACCCTGCCGTCTTCAATAAACCCTTGCCTGGAATCCGTTTCCACTACCGGATACACATATTTCTTTCCATACACTTTCATGTTCTCCATACCGGTTCCTAAAAGCCGACGGATCAAGCTGGCTCCATGGTAGTCATGAACTGCGGAGATATTAACCATATACGGATCACCAAGATACCCCCGTTTTGCAATCTCTATAGCAGCATGGAAGACAGGATATTCAAAATACTGCTCTGCTACCTGGATCCTGGCTCCTTCCTGGGTACGAAGACGCCAAAGCTCCTGTAAGTCTCCTAATTCCATGGCAGCAGGAGTCTCACAAAGCACCGGATATCCTTTTAGAGCCCATTCCCTTGTCACCTGAAATATAGAGTCCTTGTTTACAGCCACAACAACGAAATCCGGGTTTTCTGACCGGCAATCCTCTGGGCTTGTCACAGCTTTGATTCCTGTTTCCTCCTGCATCCACTGTGCCTTTTCTTTTGACCGGCAAAAGAATGCTCCCAAATTAAAACAATCCGGATAAGCTCTGGCAATCCTGGCATAGAACAGGGATCTCCAACCGGAACCTATTACAACAAATTTAAGTGGTTTCATAAATAACACTCCCTTACTAACTGTAACTCCCTTCCGTTTCCTGCTCCAAAACATAGGTCAGGAGCGCTTTGCATCCTTCATATACATCATCATAGGTACGGTTAAAATCCCCGGTATACCACGGGTCTGCAATATCCCTTGGATCACAGGAGAAGTCCAAAAGCCGCCTTACCTTTCCTTCCGGGTCACCGCCTAGGATTCTAAGCATATTTGTCACATTCCGCTGTTCCATACCAATGAGGTAGTCGTATTTATCATAATCCTTCCTGGATAACTGCACCGCATACTTTCCATCTGTAGAAATCCCATATTCCCTAAGCTTCTTTCTTGTCCCAGGATGCACCGGATTCCCGATCTCTTCGGTACTTGTAGCTGCTGAGGCTACATAGAATCGATTGCCTAAGTGCTCCTTTTCTATCATATCCTTCATAACAAATTCCGCCATGGGAGATCTGCATATATTTCCAAGGCAGACCATTAATATGCGGATGACATCTTGTCCTCTCTTCATCGTATGCATTTCCTCAATCCTTTAACAGTTTATAAAGTTTAAATACTATCTTAATTTACCCCGGAATTCCTTTTGATGCAATACTATCTTGTATATATTATTTATATATTTTATTTTTTAAGAACAAAAAAGCGCAAATCCATTCCTGGATTTACGCATTAAAATTCTGTGCTATGCATCATAACCTGCTGCATATACCCTCAAAACCACACATTGTTACATATCTATCTTCATCCGTTCTTTCCTCTTACCTAAACCAACCTGGTTAAGCCCTCGACCTATTAGTGACAGTCAGCTGCACATGTTGCCATGCTTCCACCTCTGCCCTATCTACCTCGTCGTCTTCAAGGGGTCTTACTCTTGCGATGGGATATCTCATCTTGAGGGGGGCTTCACGCTTAGATGCCTTCAGCGTTTATCCCTTCCCGACTTGGCTACTCTGCCATGGCTTTGATAGCCAACAGATACACCAGAGGTCAGTCCATCCCGGTCCTCTCGTACTAAGGACAGCTCCTCTCAAATATCCTACGCCCACGCCGGATAGGGACCGAACTGTCTCACGACGTTCTGAACCCAGCTCGCGTACCGCTTTAATGGGCGAACAGCCCAACCCTTGGGACCTACTACAGCCCCAGGATGCGATGAGCCGACATCGAGGTGCCAAACCACTCCGTCGATGTGAACTCTTGGGAGTGATAAGCCTGTTATCCCCAGGGTAGCTTTTATCCGTTGAGCGATGGCAATCCCACTTTATACCACCGGATCACTAAGTCCTAGTTTCCTACCTGCTCCACCCGTCGGTGTCGCAGTCAAGCTCCCTTATGCCTTTGCACTCTTCGAATGGTTTCCGTCCATTCTGAGGGAACCTTTGAGCGCCTCCGATACCCTTTCGGAGGCGACCGCCCCAGTCAAACTCCCCGCCTGACATTGTCCCCCAGCCAGGTCATGGCTGCAGGTTAGAAATCCAATACCGCAAGGGTGGTATCCCAACATCGGCTCTGATAAGACTGGCGTCCTATCTTCACTGCCTCCCACCTATCCTGTACATGCAGTACCGAATCCCAGTATCAAGCTGGAGTAAAGCTCCATGGGGTCTTTCCGTCCTGGCGCAGGTAACCAGCATCTTCACTGGTACTTCAATTTCACCGGGTGCATTGTTGAGACAGCGCTCAAATCATTACGCCTTTCGTGCGGGTCGGAACTTACCCGACAAGGAATTTCGCTACCTTAGGACCGTTATAGTTACGGCCGCCGTTTACTGGGGCTTAAATTCAGAGCTTCGCGTTGCCGCTAACCCCTCCTCGTAACCTTCCAGCACCGGGCAGGCGTCAGCCCATATACCTCACCTTTCGGTTTTGCATAGACCTGTGTTTTTGCTAAACAGTTGCTTGAGCCTATTCTCTGCGGCCTGGTTTCCCAGGCACCCCTTATCCCGAAGTTACGGGGTCATTTTGCCGAGTTCCTTAACAATGCTTCTCCCGCCGGCCTTAGGATTCTCTCCTCATCCACCTGTGTCGGTTTACGGTACGGGCACATATCACACAATAGCGGCTTTTCTTGACAGCCCCTACGAAGACTTCCCTACTTGTGTTCGGTACGCGTCACACCTTCCTGTTGCTGGGTGGATTTTCCATTCCAGCCAGTCCAGTGCTTGCCCCGGTCTTTTCATTCCCGGGTTCTTCTTCGGTTCTGTGTCCCCACAGTTCTGATGATATGCGGTACAGGAATTTCAACCTGTTGTCCATCGACTACGTCTTTCGACCTCGCCTTAGGCCCCGACTTACCCAGAGCAGATCAGCTTTACTCTGGAAACCTTAGATATTCGGCCTGGAGGATTCTCACCTCCATCTCGCTACTCATTCCGGCATTCTCTCTTCTTAACACTCCACATCTCCTTACGGTAATGCTTCTGTGCGTTAAGAATGCTCCTCTACCAATGTATTTACATACATTCCACAGCTTCGGTGTCGTGTTTTAGCCCCGGACATTTTCGGCGCAGGACCTCTCGACTAGTGAGCTATTACGCACTCTTTGAATGTGTGGCTGCTTCTAAGCCAACATCCTAGTTGTCTGTGAAATCCCACATCCTTTTCCACTTAACACGCACTTTGGGACCTTAGCTGGTGGTCTGGGCTCTTTCCCTTTTGACTACCCAACTTATCTCGTGCAGTCTGACTCCCGTACATCATCTGGCCGGCATTCGGAGTTTGATATTCTTTGGTAAGCTTTGACGCCCCCTAGGAAATTCAGTGCTCTACCTCCGGCAGACTAATACGAGGCTAGCCCTAAAGCTATTTCGAGGAGAACCAGCTATCTCCGGGTTCGATTGGAATTTCTCCCCTACCCACACCTCATCGCCACCCTTTTCAACGGATGTGCGTTCGGTCCTCCATTTCCTTTTACGGAAACTTCAACCTGGACATGGGTAGATCACCCGGTTTCGGGTCTACCTTTACTGACTTAACGCCCTATTAAGACTTGGTTTCCCTTCGGCTCCGCACCTTAAGTGCTTAACCTTGCCAGTAACGGTAACTCGCCGGACCGTTCTACAAAAAGTACGCGGTTCCACCTTTAACGTGGTTCCACAGCTTGTAAACACAGGGTTTCAGGTTCTCTTTCACTCCCCTCCCGGGGTCCTTTTCACCTTTCCTTCACAGTACTATGCGCTATCGGTCACTAAGTAGTATTTAGCCTTGGGGGGTGGTCCCCCCGAATTCCCACAAGGTTTCTCGTGTCTCGTGGTACTTTGGATCCTGCTCGCTGACTATTGCTTTCCCATACAAGGCTTTCACTTTCTATGGCCGGTCTTTCCAGGACCGTTCTGGTAACAAATCGTCTCACTTATTGCAGTCCATAACCCCAGTATGCACGCATACTGGTTTAGGCTCCTTCCATTTCGCTCGCCGCTACTTTGGAAATCGAGTTTTCTTTCTTTTCCTCCGGGTACTTAGATGTTTCAGTTCCCCGGGTTCCCGACGTATGGCTATGGATTCACCATACGACAACTGAGGTTTACTCAGCTGGGTTTCCCCATTCAGATATCTCCGGATCAAAGGATATTTGCTCCTCCCCGAAGCTTTTCGCAGCTTATCACGTCTTTCATCGGCTCTTAGTGCCAAGGCATCCACCCTGCGCTCTTATTAGCTTAACCAATTCGATGTTCACCTGCGGGTGCGGGCTACTAATCTAAGATACATAGCGTTGTATCTCTGGTCTTAGGTTTGTTATTTCACCGTACGTTACGGTTACTTTAACGAGTTTTGTTTGGTTACATCTTGCGATGTAACACCTCGGATGTCTTGATTATGTTTTTATACTTTGACATATAAAAACTAATCTAGATATATTTCAATATGTGGTTTTCAAGGTACATACAAGACGTCATCAGAAACATTAAATGCTTTCCTTTGGCATCATCTGACTGAAGTTTATCAGTCATTCGCTTGCTCGATGGACTCGAACCCACGAATCACTGGTAAAAACCAGCTATATAAAACAGCACTGCCCTGCTGAATCAGGTTAACACATTCTTTAACACAGGCTTCGCTTTTCCCTCCGCCCATTGGAACATGTCCGTTCTATATAAAACACTCATTTGAGTGATTTTTTTAAGTAATCTGGCACCCACCTGCTCTCCCATGCCGTCTCCAGCATAGTACCATCGGCCGCTTAAGTCTTAACCATCGTGTTCGGGATGGGAACGGGTGTCTCCCCTAAGCGCATCGGCACCAGAAATTTCGTGTCTTACTAGTAATGCGTGCACAACGGAATGGAAATGTGTGTTGAAAGCTTGCTTTCATAAGCACATTTGTATTCTGTTGTATAAGCGGCGCAGCCGCGACCGGGCGAACTTGTTCGCAAGGTTACACATTACGGAACTTTGAAACATAAGACTCAACAGTATATAAAACCCTTACTTCTTCTTCCTTAGAAAGGAGGTGATCCAGCCGCACCTTCCGATACGGCTACCTTGTTACGACTTCACCCCAGTTATCAGTCCCGCCTTCGGCAGCTCCCTCCTTACGGTTGGGTCACTGACTTCGGGCGTTACCAACTCCCATGGTGTGACGGGCGGTGTGTACAAGACCCGGGAACGTATTCACCGCGGCATTCTGATCCGCGATTACTAGCGATTCCAGCTTCATGTAGTCGAGTTGCAGACTACAATCCGAACTGAGACGTTATTTTTGGGGTTTGCTCCAGATCGCTCCTTTGCCTCCCTTTGTTTACGCCATTGTAGCACGTGTGTAGCCCAAATCATAAGGGGCATGATGATTTGACGTCATCCCCACCTTCCTCCAGGTTATCCCTGGCAGTCTCCCCAGAGTGCCCAACTTGACTTGCTGGCTACTAAGGATAAGGGTTGCGCTCGTTGCGGGACTTAACCCAACATCTCACGACACGAGCTGACGACAACCATGCACCACCTGTCTGGAATGCCCCGAAGGGAAGGGATCGTTACATCCCGGTCATTCCGATGTCAAGACTTGGTAAGGTTCTTCGCGTTGCTTCGAATTAAACCACATGCTCCACCGCTTGTGCGGGTCCCCGTCAATTCCTTTGAGTTTCATTCTTGCGAACGTACTCCCCAGGTGGAATACTTATTGCGTTAGCGGCGGCACCGAAGAGCTTTGCTCCCCAACACCTAGTATTCATCGTTTACGGCGTGGACTACCAGGGTATCTAATCCTGTTTGCTCCCCACGCTTTCGAGCCTCAACGTCAGTTACAGTCCAGTAAGCCGCCTTCGCCACTGGTGTTCCTCCTAATATCTACGCATTTCACCGCTACACTAGGAATTCCACTTACCTCTCCTGCACTCTAGCACCACAGTTTCCAAAGCAGTCCCGGGGTTGAGCCCCGGGCTTTCACTCCAGACTTGCAGTGCCGTCTACGCTCCCTTTACACCCAGTAAATCCGGATAACGCTTGCCCCCTACGTATTACCGCGGCTGCTGGCACGTAGTTAGCCGGGGCTTCTTAGTCAGGTACCGTCATTTTCTTCCCTGCTGATAGAGCTTTACATACCGAAATACTTCTTCACTCACGCGGCGTCGCTGGATCAGGGTTTCCCCCATTGTCCAATATTCCCCACTGCTGCCTCCCGTAGGAGTTTGGGCCGTGTCTCAGTCCCAATGTGGCCGGTCACCCTCTCAGGTCGGCTACTGATCGTCGGCTTGGTGGGCCGTTACCTCACCAACTACCTAATCAGACGCGGGTCCATCTCATACCACCGGAGTTTTTCACACCGTACCATGCGGCACTGTGTGCTTATGCGGTATTAGCAGTCGTTTCCAACTGTTATCCCCCTGTATGAGGCAGGTTACCCACGCGTTACTCACCCGTCCGCCGCTCAGTCAATTTCAATTCCGTCCGAAAACTTCCTTGAAATCGCTTCGCTCGACTTGCATGTGTTAAGCACGCCGCCAGCGTTCATCCTGAGCCAGGATCGAACTCTCAAATTAAAGGTGTTCAATCCGGGGTCAAAATCAACTAACTAGCTAATTTATTTCCCGTTTTACTTGTTGTTTGGTTCGTATACAATTGCTTGTATTCGTTCTGAAATTTTCTCATTCAAAGCCATCAAACATGACTTGTTTTATTAGAATTTTCAGGGTTTTACATACTGTTCAATCTTCTGTTTTCAAAGTGCTTTATTTCGTGTCGCTGTCTCAGCAGCAACTTTTATAGGATATCATAACCGGTTGTTCTTGTCAACCATTTTTTTGCTTTTCTTCAAAACTTTTTCATCGCTCATCGATGTGTTTTAGAAGAAGTTTTGCCGCCGTTTTCAGCGGCGAGTTATATCATACCAAAGCATCTGACAAAAGTCAACAATTATTTTGAATTATTTTGTTTTTCTGAAAAAACAAAATTTTCACGACATTTAATATAATAAAAACGGGGTTCCGCCTCAGAAAAAGGCGGAACCCCTGGCTAGGATATCTAACTTCTTTTACCACAGCATTTTTTATATTTTTTTCCGCTTCCGCAGGAACAAGGATCATTGGGATAGATTTTCGGAGGGTTCTTACGCTGGGCAGATGCTGTCTCCAGACCCTTCATTACCATTTCATATGGCTTGTGACCTCTGTTTAACACCATCCTGGTATGGTTCCATACATCTGTGATAATGCTTGTGAACCCTTCCAAATGCTCTTCCGATTCAAAAATGATCCCAGCAGCCTCTATTCCTTCCACAACCTCCTGAAGCTGTTCGCCCGTACTGATCTCCGCCTGCACCTGGCGCAGTAAATATGGAACCCTCTCATCAGGAACGTTCATTTCATCCGTCAGGAATTTGCTCAGCAGACCTAATTCTCCAGTCATTAAAAAGCCCTCATGATCCGCCATGAAACGGATTTCCATCTGGGTTGGGATATAATAAGGAACTTTTTTCTGCATCTGCAGAAATTCTTCAACACCATTCTGCTCTGCCAGGGCTCCATCCACAAAGTTTCCATCAAGGAATTTGACCAAAGGACGGTATGATTGGAGAAGTTCATAGGCTTGTAACAGTTCTTCCAATGAAAGCTTCTTATCTTCATATTTATTAAAAGTTTCCAACAGAACCTGTGGCGGAGTGACGGCATACAGGGAATTTGCCGCGCAGAGATAGTCTCCGATACTACTAAGGCGTTCACGCTCTTCCTTAAATTCCGGTGTATTTACCGCTTTATATGCTTTTAATACTTCTTCTGCAACCATAAAATGATTGTCAGGTCCTGCAGTTACATAACCTCCTGCGTAAAGAAAGTCCATTTCTTCTAATTCAAAGGATGGTACCTGTAAATCATCTGATGCCAATTGCTCAAATAAATTTATTTCTGAATTACGGGCGCAAAGGAAATAGCTGCTCATTACCTTCGGATCGAGAATATGAGCGATCGTCCGTTCCACAAGTTCTTCCTTTTTAAATTTGGAAAGCCCGTTCATACCATGTCGTTTTGCAATCTCAAGGATGCTGCCTTTATCATAACAATCATAAATTTCTGCTATATGAACTTCTTCCGATGCAGCATCAGAACTCTGGTCCATACGTTTATTGACAGCAGACATGTCATATTCTTTCAGATCATTTGAATCCGATTCCAGAAGTTCATAATACCCGGCGATGCCTCCGCAGTTTTCCGGAACGCAATCTCCTTTGAATTTTATAACCTGTCCACAGCTTTCCTTATAATCAGAAATAACATCTTCTACCTGAATGTTAAATTCCCAGTTTTTGTCGATGCCATAGGTATATGTAAATTTGCCGGTACCGGACACCAGGCTGTCAATTATTTCATTACTTAAAAGGTATTGAAATTTTGGGGACCAATTCTCTTTACCCGGAACTATACGAACCCCTTCAGAACGGAATTCAAATTCATACAGGTGCTCAGCGGACCAGCAGAATGCTGTCTGTATCATTTGGTGCAGCTTTCCAAAGGTAATCCCCTCCGGTATCAGAACCCTTCTCCAAATCGGCGGCTTGCTGCCTTTGATCGTGACTTTCAGTTGATATGCTCCCATGAAAACGCCCTCCTGTCTTGTATCCTTTGTATCCGTTCTTAAATTACGGAATAATATTTATATTTCTACTATAAAATAAGCGCACGTTCCAATTTACCATATTTTCTCCCATTCTGTCCAGTCCATCCCGTTAATTTTTGCAAACGAAAGGCTGTTTTTTGTAATTATGACAGCTTTTTTAATTCTGTCTTTGTTTCTTAGCCATAATAAAGGAATTTCATTCTCCCATTCTGCAGATACTGCTAATAAGAAAAAAGAGCACTGGAATGCTTTACACAACATTTACATTTTCTATACTAAAATATGATATCAGAAAAGTTTTACGGCTGATATACTCCATAATGTAAGCGATAGCAATTTTAAAGAGAAAAGAGGAGAAAGTAAATATGAAAAAAAATTTTATTAAGACTCTTGCATTAGCTGGAATGGCAGTTCTTACAATGGGAACTTTAGCTGGCTGCGGCAGTAACAATGCTGAGACACAGGCTCCTGATACTAAAACCGAGGCTGGTACTACAGGTGGGACAACCGCAAACGAGACAACCGCAAAAGAAGACACGGCTTCTAATTTAAAGGGTTCTATCAGTATGGTCGGTTCTACCTCTATGGAGAAATTCGCAACCGCTTTAAGTGAAGTTTTTATGGAAAAATATCCAAGCGTTACCGTACAGGCCGAATTTGTAGGTTCTGGCGCAGGAATCGAAGCAGTTACCAATGGTTCTGCGGATATCGGCAACTCCTCCCGTAACTTAAAGGATGAAGAAAAAGCAAAAGGTGTTGCTGAAAATATCGTTGCAATCGACGGTATAGCCGTCGTCTCTGATCCGGCCAATACCGTTGACAATTTAACAAAAGACCAGTTGATCAACATTTACAACGGAACAACTACCAACTGGAAGGAATTAGGCGGTGCTGATCAGCCGATCGTTGTGATTGGACGTGAGGCAGGATCCGGTACAAGAACTGCCTTTGAAGAACTTTTAAAGCTGGAAGATGCTTGCAAATACAGCAATGAGCTGGACAGCACCGGCGCAGTCATGGCAAAAGCCGCTTCCACTCCAGGCTCCATTGGCTATGTTTCCCTGGACGTTCTTGATGATACCGTCAAGACCATGAAGCTGGAAAGCACAGAACCAACTCCAGAAAACATCAAGGCAGGTTCCTACTTCTTAAGCCGTCCATTCGTTATGGCTACCAAAGGAGAGATATCTGAGCAGAGTGATCTGGTGAAGGCATTATTTGACTATATCTATTCTGATGAAGGAAAAGATTTAGTGAAAGCCGTTGGTTTAATCCCCGCTAACTAATTGAAAAGAAATTCTTCTTATACTGCCTAACGATAATATTTACAGGGGACGCAGCCGGATGATTAAGCTACGTCCCCGTTTTGAAAGGAGCTGTTATATGCGACCAAAGTCATATTCCATATTTGGTGGCCACGGAAGTAAATCAGGTGTTGAGCATGCTGCAGAAGTAATCTTTACTGTCTGCGGCTTCTTTGCCGTTTTGGCTGTGGCCTCTATCAGTTTGTACATGATCATAAGTGGCACGCCGGCACTTTTTAAGGTGGGGATTCTGGATATTCTGTTCGGAACCATCTGGATGCCGGCGGCCGCTACACCAAGCTTTGGTATCCTCTATGTCATTTTGACCTCTATCATAGGAACTGCTCTGGCAATTCTGATCGGTGTTCCCATTGGCGTTATGACAGCCGTTTTCCTGGCTGAAGTAGCCCCTGAAAGGCTAACCAACATCGTGCGTCCGGCAGTAGAGCTGTTAGCAGGCATTCCTTCCGTTATTTATGGTTTGCTTGGCATCTTGATTTTAAACCCTTTGATGTATAAACTGGAGTTAAGAATATTTGCAGGCTCCACCACCCACCAGTTTACCGGAGGTGCGAATCTGATCTCCGCTGTTTTAGTGCTGGCCTTAATGATTCTTCCTACGGTTATCAACATCAGCGAATCAGCGCTCCGTGCTGTTCCGCAGCACCTTAGGAGTGCCTCCCTGGCTCTTGGAGCTACTAAGATCCAGACGATTTTCAATGCAGTCCTTCCGGCAGCAAAGTCCGGTATCATTACGGCAATTGTCCTTGGAACAGGCCGGGCCATCGGCGAAGCAATGGCCATCAGCCTGGTGTCCGGAAGTTCGGTAAATATGCCTCTCCCCTTTAATTCGGTCCGTTTCCTTACTACTGCGATCGTATCAGAGATGTCTTATTCCGCCGGGCTCCACAAACAGGTGCTTTTTACGATAGGTCTTGTCCTGTTTGCTTTTATTATGTTCATTAACATTACACTTAACAACCTGTTAAAGAAAGGAGAGAACAGCCATGACAAATGATATGGTTATTCCTGTTCAAAAAAATTCTGCAGTAACACATAGCATTTATAACCGGAAAAACCGGATCTCCGATTCTTTCTTAACGGTTCTTATTTACTTATGCGCTTCCATCTCCATTATGGTCCTGATCGGAATCATGGGCTATGTGTTTGTTCGCGGCATACCCGAAATCAGCCTGGAATTTCTTACCACTGTGCCAAGTACTATTAAAGGAACCTTTGGTATCGTCGGAAATATTGTAAACACCTTATATGTGGTTGTTATCACACTGTTAATCGCCACTCCCATGGGCGTTGGCGCAGCCATTTACTTAAACGAATATGCAAAGGGTGGAAAGGTGGTACGAATTATCGAATTTACCACAGAGACCCTGGCTGGTATCCCCTCCATTATCTTCGGACTCTTTGGTTATGTATTTTTCGGGAATACCCTGGGTCTTGGCTACTCCATCCTCACCGGTGCTTTAACCTTATCCATCATGGTTCTTCCTCTTATTACCAGAACCACTCAGGAAGCCTTAAAAACCGTTCCGGAAAGCTACCGCTCTGGTGCCCTGGGTATCGGTGCAACCAAATGGTACATGATCCGGACCATCCTGCTTCCCAGCGCCATGCCAGGCATTGTGACAGGAATCATCCTGGCCATCGGCCGAATCGTGGGGGAATCCGCTGCCCTTCTCTTTACGGCAGGAAGCGGCTACCTTCTTCCAAAGGACTTCCTCGGGAAAATATTTGAATCGGGCGGGACCCTGACGATTCAGTTGTACTTATGCATGCAAAAGGCCAAATACGGCCAGGCCTTCGGAATTGCCGTTGTCCTTCTGGTCATCGTACTGGCAATAAATGGACTTGCAAAATATCTCTCTCATAAATTCAATACGGAGGTAAAAGAATCGTGAATACCAATACAGTAAAAATTTCAACCAATCATTTAAATCTATATTACGGAACAAATCACGCTCTAAAAGATGTAAATTTAAATCTCTTTACAAATAAAATTACGGCTTTTATCGGCCCTTCCGGATGCGGAAAATCTACCTATTTAAAAACACTAAACCGAATGAATGATCTGGTTCCAAGCGTAAAAATAGAAGGGGAGGTTTTTTTAGATGAAGAAAACATTTATGATCCCCGGGTCGACACCACTCTTTTACGCAAAAAAATCGGTATGGTATTTCAGCAGCCAAACCCGTTTCCAATGAGTATCTATGACAATGTAGCTTACGGTCCAAGAATCCATGGTATAAAGAATAAATCCGAACTTGACGATATAGTGGAAAGAAGCTTAAAAGGAGCCGCTCTCTGGGATGAGGTATCTGACCGTTTAAAAAAATCAGCCCTCGGCCTATCCGGCGGCCAGCAGCAGCGCCTTTGTATCGCCCGCGCCCTGGCAGTTGAGCCGGAGGTACTGCTTATGGATGAGCCCACCTCGGCCTTAGACCCTATCTCAACCCTGAAAATCGAAGACCTGATGGATGAGCTGAAAGAAAAGTACACGGTTGCAATCGTTACCCACAACATGCAGCAGGCAACCCGAATCGCAGATTATACCGCCTTTTTCCTTGTGGGAGAGGTGGTGGAATATGCTCCCACAACCGAGCTATTCAGTGCCCCTAAGGACAAAAGAACCGAAGACTATATCACAGGACGCTTCGGCTGATCCATTTTATATAGAACAATAAAGGAGAACAAACAATGACTACGAGAGTTAATTATGAGCATGAGTTAAGCCTTTTAAACCATGACATAAAAGAAATGGGGCGAATGGTTGAAACCTCCATCGAACAGTGCTTTGTGGCATTTGAAGACCAGGATTTTGAAAAAGCAGAGGATATCATAAAAGGAGACCGTACCATCAACGACTTAGAGCGTTCCATCGAGGCCCGCTGCCTCTCCATCATCTTACGCCAGCAGCCTGTTGCCGGAGACTTAAGAGTCGTTTCCAGCGCCCTAAAAGTAGTTACGGACTTAGAGCGTATCGGCGATCATGCTTCCGATATCGCCGAACTCATCCTACGCATAAAAGGCGAACACGTTTACCATGTAGTCCGCCACATCCCATCCATGGCCTCCGCCGCCCGCGAAATGGTCCGCTGCTCCATCGAAGCCTTTATCAACCAGGATTTGGAGACCGCAAAGCAAATTGAGAAGCAGGATGATGTGGTTGATGAATTATTCGATAAGGTGAAGAATGATGTAGTTGATTTATTAAAGCATTCCAACGAGCACATCGATCAGTGCATTGATCTGTTAATGGTAGCAAAATATTTAGAGCGCATTGGAGATCACGCAGTAAATGTTTGTGAATGGACAGAGTTTTCAAAGACCGGAGCTTTGAAGAATGTACGGATATTGTAAATCTACGAGCAGTGCGTCCACAAAAGTAAAAGAGCCCAAAAGAATGCCAGCATTCTTTTGGGCTCTTTTACTTTTATGGACATACGGCGACAGCCGTCAAGCGAGAAGGAGCGCAGCGGATTCGAGCTTGAGCACTGCGGACTCGCGGGCCACACAATCAAACCCAATCTTTACTCCCTCCATCTCTCTTAACTACAACATCGCCCCACCTCTACAATAAGTCTGTACTACTTCATAGTCATCCCGAAGAACAACAAAATCCGCATCATAACCCGCAACCAGTTTCCCCTTCCTATCATCAACTCCCAGGCACTTAGCCGGATTAACCGTACAGGAATTCAATGCCGAATCAAAAGGCACCATAGCCTCTTCCACCAGAATCTTCAGCCCCATATTCGACTTAAGCGTACTACCCGATATCGTATCCGTCCCCTTTAAATATGCAAGGCCATTCTCCCTAATCTCAATGCTATGTCCCCCCAGCTGAAAATCCATACCAACAGGGCAATGCTTTGGACAAAGGGAATCCGTAATCATAATCGCATGATCTCTTCCCTTAATCGCATAATAATTATTAAGCGCTGCCAAATGAGAATGGCACCCATCACAAATGATCTCGCCATAAATATCCCTCACCCGAAACGCAGCTCCTACCAGCCCCGGATCCCTGTGATGATAAGGTGTCATGCCATTATACACATGAGTCATAGAAGTCGCCCCATTTGCGATCCCCATAAGCGCCTGCTCATAGGTAGCAGACGAGTGCCCCATGCTAACCACCACTCCGGTATCCTTACAATACCTTGTCAGGGTGAATCCCTCATCATGCTCCGGCGCAAGGGTAATATATTTGATCATACCCTTAGCCGCTTCCTGATACTCTTTAAACTGCTCAACAGAGGCAGAAGCAATAGCCTCCGGCGGCTGGGCTCCTTTATATTTCATATCTAGATAAGGCCCTTCAAAATGGATTCCCAGAATCTCTGCCCCTTCATATCCGCCTTCCACCACAGCTGCCACATTTGCAACTGCCTTTGTCAGCACATCCGGCATCTGGGTCACAGTAGTCGGAAGGATAGAAGTCACACCCTCCTCCGGTATCCGTCTCATCCATTCCCGTAATCCTTCCGGTTCTCCATCGTTGGTATCATAACCATAAGCTCCATGGGTATGAATATCAATAAATCCCGGAACAATCCTGTCATCCCCGTAATCCTGATCTGCCGCCATCTCACCATAACCAAGAACTGCCTTAATCTTTTCATCTTCCACCTGTAGCTGTGCCGGGATGAACTGTCCAGCAATCCAGACCCGTCTGCTCTGTATTATCATAACCGTAACCTCTCTTTCCTAATTTTCTCCCCAGCTTGCGAATGTAATGAAATATTCGAAGAGTATCTCGCACGAATAACCTCACCCACCGCTACACTGGTACGTTTACCTATAGTATAAACAGTTCCTCCCATGTTTTCAAGAAGTTTAGGAATCGTTTCCTCCTTTTGTATGAAGCAATTAATCCTCAGAAATTGGCCACCGGATAATCACCCGGAATAAATCTGCCTCCACTTCAATTTGAAGCCTGCCGTTCTGCAGCTCCACAAAGCTTTTCGCAATTGCCATTCCAAGACCGGAGCCCTCCGTATTCCGTGCCTGGTCTCCTCTGACAAACCGTTCGGTTATTTCATCCGGATTAAAAGTAAGCTCTGCAGCCGAAACATTCTTTAATGTAGTGACCACATAACCGCCTTCCTTCTTCATATCAATATAAGCCCGGGTATTTGGCATTGCATATTTTATAATATTTGTCAACAAATTATCAAATATCCGATAAGTCTTCTGGCTGTCCAAAGGCAAAACGATCTTTTCATCCGGCAGGTTCCACCTGAAATCAATGGTAGATTCTTCAATTATATCACTAAGTTCCAGGCTCACCTCCTTTAACAGACTGACAATATCCACATCCTCTAAATTCAGAGTCACATTATTGCTGTTCGCCTTGCTGATTTCAAACAAGTCCTCAATAAGTGCTTTCAAACGCATCGACTTCTGTTCCAGAATGTCAATATAAGCCCTCCTCTGCTCCGGTGTCACACGATCATCCCGCAGTAAGTTTACATAAGTAATAATAGCCGTCAAAGGAGTTTTCAGATCATGTGACATATTGCTGATCAAATCAGTCTTAAGCTTCTGGCTTTTCACCTCTTCCCCCACAGCAACCTTGAATCCGCTTTGTATCTTCTGTATCTCCTTCTTAAATGGCTCAAACACGCTTAAGTCTTCTTCTATGGCAACCTCTAAATTTCCCTCGGCAATCTGGTTTGTCGCCCTTAATAAAATTTGGTATTTGTCACTTAAATCCCTATAGTATTTCCTCATCACAATAAACAAAATAATAGAATAAAGGATCAAAGCACCGATTCCAAAAAACCAAAGGCTGCAAAGAACAGACAAAATGATAAAGTTCACTCCCACAATCCGGAAAATAGTCCGGTCCGACCGTTCCTGCAGGTTAATATTCCCTACAAACAGATAAACTTTACGGCAAAGGTTTTTCATCCATTGCCAAAACCAGCCGCACAGGGTCCGTTCGTAAAGGTAACGCTTCAGTCCAATGTGTATGACGTCACGCACACATAAAACCGCCCAGTAGACGATTGCAAAGGGAATGGACCACCACATTAAATTCCAAAGCTTTATCATAATCCCTGCCACCAAAGGCAG
Organism: [Clostridium] celerecrescens 18A; assembly: GCF_002797975.1. NCBI lineage: Bacteria > Bacillati > Bacillota > Clostridia > Lachnospirales > Lachnospiraceae > Lacrimispora > Lacrimispora celerecrescens. The sequence goes on from NZ_PGET01000001.1 coordinate 3,811,401, forward strand.
GAAATTGGCCCTCATAAGAGCGTCATACAAATCTCCCCGGTTCGTTATCGCCACAAGATTGGTAAGTCCGGTTCCGAATAATACGGCACCGCAGCCGACTCCTGCGACGATCTCAAAAGGCGTTCGTAAAATCCTACTGTACTCTGGTAAATCCGGGTCAAAACAGGAAAAGAAAAAGGCTGCTATCGCTACGGCGCAGATCAGACCCAGAAAGATCCTGGAAACGCTGCCCGAATAATTATAAGCACTCCAGACGGTTTCTCTTTCCTCTTCATATTCAGCAATCTGCTGAGCCCTCATTCCATAAGCAAAGGTAACATTTCTTGGATTTTTCAGCTTTAAATCTGTCTCGTATCGATACTGATCCCAATAGCAATCACTCATGGGGTCCTTATTCCCCAGGGTTCCAAGGGTATTTAACAGCCTGACCGTGTTATCTCCACTTACAGCCCCGGTTTCCATCCGCCCAAGGTCATCATAGCGAAGCATTGCCTTGAACTTATATTCATCGCTCTTTCCTATGGAACGGCCTCCCGCATGATCTGTCAAAACTCTGCCGCTCTCATCAAGAATCTGATAATCCATATAATTTCTAATGCCGTTAAAATTCCGGCTCCAGGATTCGTATTCCTGGATACAGCTTTGGCGCAGATCCCTTAAATACTCATTGCGATCCTCCTGGACTGGCGATTCATGAAATTCTTCCCCTGCAGCAGTGATGGTATCCTCTCCTGATATAACCTCCGTATCTCCTTCCAAAGCTGCCGTCTGGCCGTTCATACTGTTCCTTAATTCTTCCTCTGCCAGAGGGAAATAAAACTGGAAGGGAGAAATAATGCTGCCCTGTTCATACTGAGCCTGCTCCAGATAAAGCACATAATTGCCCAGTACCAAATGGTTAAGGAACGCATCCTGTTCATAAACAGGTTCCTCGTATCTGGCCGATTCATTTTTAAAAAACGGATAAAGCCCCACCATGACAGATGCAGCCGATAAAATAACGATCACCGCCAGAAGTATGCTGATCCTATGCCTGTTTTTCAATTTTATATCCAACTCCCCACACCACCTTTAAATATTTCGGCTCCTTCGGGTTGATCTCGATCTTTTCTCTGATTTTCCTTACATGAACCATGATCGTATCCGTGTTAATGGCCCGTTCATTCCAGACCCGCTCATAAATCTCTTCTGCGGAGAACACCCTTCCCGGATTTTTCATAAGAAGAGCCAGTATCTTAAATTCAATGGGAGTCAGTTTCGCCGGTTTTTCGTCAACGGTCACTTCCACCGTATCCTCATTAAGCTCCAGTCCGCCGATGGAATAAACATTGCTTTTCTCCCTCTGCTCCTTTGCTTCCAGCATATCCATATACTTTTTATAACGCCTGAGCTGGGAATTTACCCTTGCTAACAGCTCCATAGGGGTAAACGGTTTTGAAACATAATCATCGGCGCCGATATTAAGCCCCATGATTTTATCCACTTCTTCAGACTTCGCCGATAAGATGATCACAGGAAAATCATGGGTCTCTCTTAATTTTACGGTCATAGTAATGCCGTCCATCCGGGGCATCATCACATCCACAATCGCCAGATGAATCTCTTCCCGCTCCAAAACCTTAAGACCTTCCACACCATCTGCCGCCTGGAACACCTCGTATCCCTGGCTCCTTAAATATATCTCTATTCCCTCTCTGATTTCTTTATCATCCTCTACCAATAAGATGTGGTTTGCTTCCATGTTCTCTCTCCTTTCCCCTTTTCTGTCCATTCTTCCTGGACATAGAGGTCCGCCTGTAAGGCGTTTCCCATTCCTGCCCGGTTTATTTGACAAAAAGGTATCCCCACAGGGTATTACCTGATATGTGATTTGGACCTGCAGCCAGCAGCATCCCCATTTATGATACCACATTTTCACTCTTTTTACTTTAATTAAAGGATACGAGAGCAATCTTAAATGGAGGGGCACAGAAAACGAAAGAAATTCTAAAATTTCCTTCCCCTTCTTTCGTAAATATTTTACAAAAAGAAAAAGGCCCATCAGGATTACCAAAATCACTGATGTACCTTTTCTATATTATGAAAACAAAAAAATCATATTTGAATGGACATGCTTAATATTATTCGGATGTCTTTCGTAAATTGCTTTCCATCAACCGGTTATATCCCAGCCATCCGTTATTATCTCCTGCGCCCTTTAACACCTCGATCATGGTCTCCATCTTGGCATCTGTATTATCTGCAAAATTTAACGCCAGTGCCTCGATCAAAGCCGGTTTCTTCGGAGAACCGTATTCCAGCTCCCCGTGATGGGCCAGAATGCAGTGCTTCAGTTCGGAAGCCGTCTTTTCCGGAAAGCCTTCCATCGACCGGATCCTCTCTCCCACCATTTCCGTTCCAATGATGATGTGTCCCAGAAGCTGCCCGTCATCGGTATAGTCGTTTTCCGGGAATGTAGAAAGTTCCCTGGTTTTTCCGATATCATGAAACATGGCTGCAGTTATTAGCAAATCCCGGTTAATGTACGGATAGTAGCCGGCATAATAATCACACAGCTTCACAACACTTAAGGTATGCTCCAAAAGTCCGCCCACAAAGCCGTGGTGAACACTTTTTGCCGCAGAGTGGAACTGAAATGCCTTAGCAAAAGCGGCATCCTCCACAAAAAAGCTTTCCAAGAGCATTCTTAAATGAGGATTCTTAATTGTCCGGATAAAGCCCAGAAACTCCTCGTACATAAGACCGATATTCTTAGAGGAAACCGGAAGGTAATCACCGGGAACAAATTCTCCCTCATCCGCTTTCCGGATCCGCTTGATATTTAACTGGTGGGAATTCTGGAAAACGGTAACATCTGCATCTATGTATACATAATCCAGAGTTTCAAAGTTCCCGATTCCCGGAGATCCCAGATCCCAGATCTTGGCATCCACAGTTCCGGTCTTATCCTGAAGAATCAGGTTTCCATATTCTTTTCCCGATTTCGTAAGGGCAATCTGCTTATTTTTGCATAAATACACATCTGATACATGCATTCCCTCACGGAATGATTCTACATACCTCATTGTTTTCCTCCACATTCTTAACCCCAGGCAACACGGAAGCCAGGAAGATTACCTGGCTCCAATGGTTACCTGAAACTGTATCTCTTTATATTCTTCCCTTCCATTGCGAGAAACACTCACAGGAATCACATCTCCTGGATTGGAATTTTCGAGCACCGACTGAAAGTCCTTCATGGTAACAATGGTTTCCTTTCCCATGGTCCTTATGATATCGCCGCACTGGATCCCGGCATTATAGGCAGGGCTGTCTGCATTCACATCAACCACATACACCCCAAGAGGCATACCGTTGCTATTCATGACAGCGCTTACTTCCTGTCCTTTGATACCAAAGTATGGATATGACACCCCATTGCTCATTTTTCCCAGAATACTCTTATAATCGGATATGGCCATAGCTGCTGTCATATCCTTACTGCTATCATTCTTATGTTCATCCGTTACCCAGCCGATGATCTGACCTGACGTGTTCATAAGGAATGTGCCGGTCCCGGCACTTCCCTTCACATCAGAATACAGGATACGTGTCATACCATCGGTAATCTGCACATTTTTCGTTATATACGATATAAATCCATATCCAACAGAATGGACCATGCCGGCAGGGCCGCCAATGGCCACAACCAGATCCCCCTGCTTTACGGAATAGGAATTTCCCAGCTCGATAGCTTTAATCTCCTCTAACAAAGCTCTTCCAAGATCAGCCGTGGAAACGCTTACGATGGCCATTCCAGAAAGCTTATCGGTCTGCTTGATGGTTCCCTGGACTTCTGTCCCGTCGGAAAATGCCACACGAATCGCTTCCGCATCCTCCACAGCTCCATCCGGTGTCAGTACCAGAAGTTCTTGATTTGCAGTAGCTATAATCACTCCTGAAAACAGGCTGGAGTTTTCCACAGGGTTATTAAACCAGTCTGTCTGGGTTTTTACGGAATGGACCGTTACAATCCCCTTGTCCGCTTTCTGGACCAGAGTCCTAAGGCTTCCGTAAAGAGTATTTAAATCATCTACTGAAAATGGATATTTCTCCATAGCGGACTTTAAAATATCCTCAATCGGTTCTGTCTCAGCTGCAGACCCGGTCTCAACCTCGGAAGGCATAGTTTCAGGATCATCCTTTGGTATGGTCACAGGAATACTTTCACTGGTGGACCCCTTTGCAAAAAATCGCTCAGCTACAGGTCGGGATACGGCAAATGTAACAGCTGCAATAATTCCGAAAATAACAGCAGTCGCAAAAAGGCCCAAGGCCCTTTTTAACATATCCCTTTTTGACATGGGCTGTCTCACTATCTTTTCATTGATAAACTGACGGGGCTCCGTCTTTCTATCATCTGGCCCGTTATTTTCCGGCATACTAACCCTCCTTTGCAGAAGACCTAAATACTATTATAAGGTTGTTCGCCCTTTAATGCAAGAAAAACCTACATAAACAGAGACTCCATCCGGAAACCTTAGGAATAATTTCCAGAAATCCAGAAACATTATAATTATCTCCATAGGAGGAAAAACAACCTGAGGATTGCAGTTTTTGTCCCACATATGCTATACTGTAACAGATACCATCATCACCGGAACACAATGCAAAGAAAGCAGAATAAACAAGGAATAATATATGAATCAGAAAGCATTAAAAACTTTAGAATATCATAAAATCATTGCACAGCTTGCGGAATACGCTTCCAGCGATTCTGGCAAGGCGCTGTGCCGTAATCTGGTCCCATCAACGGACTACCAGGAAATCGTGAGATCCCAGAGCGAAACGACCGATGCCGCTACAAGAGTGCGCCAGAAAGGCGGCATCTCCTTTGGAGGCGTAAAAGACATCCGGCCATCCATAAAACGTCTGGACGTTGGAAGCTCTCTGGGGATTGTGGAGATTCTTTCCATCAGTTCCCTTCTTACCGCCTCAGCAAGGGCGAAAGCCTACGGACGCCATGAGGACTCAGAGCTGCCGGATGATTCACTGGAGGAATTCTTCCGGATGCTGGAACCGTTAACCCCGGTCAACACAGAAATCAAACGCTGCATCATCTCTGAAGAGGAGGTCAGCGATGACGCCAGCCCGGGACTTCATCATGTAAGGCGCTCCATGCGTTCTATTAATGATAAGATCCATACCCAGTTAAACTCCATTTTAAATTCCAACCGGACTTATCTACAGGACGCGGTGATCACCATGAGGGATGGACGTTACTGTCTCCCGGTGAAATCCGAGCATAAATCCCAGGTGTCAGGCATGGTTCACGACCAGTCCTCCACAGGTTCCACACTTTTTATCGAACCAATGGCTATCGTGAAGCTTAATAATGATTTAAGGGCCCTGGAAATCCAGGAACAGAAAGAAATCGAAATGATCCTGGCCGATTTAAGCAACCAGCTGGCTCCCTATCTCACGGAGCTGGAAACGAATTTTGAGATTCTGACCAAGCTGGATTTTATTTTTGCAAAAGCAGCCTTATCCAAACATTACAATGCAAGCGAACCGGAATTTAACACAGAGCGGATCATAAACATTAAGGATGGACGCCATCCCCTGCTTGACCCAGCTAAGGTGGTTCCCATCAGCATCCATCTGGGCCGGGACTTTGATCTGTTAATCGTAACCGGACCAAATACCGGAGGAAAAACAGTTTCCTTAAAGACAGTGGGCTTATTTACCCTTATGGGACAGTCCGGCCTTCATATACCGGCATTTGACGGCTCCCAGCTGGCGGTGTTTGATGAAGTGTTCGCAGATATCGGAGATGAACAGAGCATTGAGCAGAGTTTAAGTACTTTTTCCAGCCATATGACCAACATTGTCCAGATCCTGGGCCAGGCAGACAGCAATTCTCTCTGCCTGTTTGATGAACTTGGAGCTGGAACCGATCCAACGGAGGGAGCGGCCCTTGCCATCTCCATACTGTCATTTCTCCATAATATGAAATGCCGCACCATGGCCACCACCCACTACAGTGAGCTAAAGGTGTTCGCCCTCACAACCCCAGGCGTAGAAAATGCCTGCTGTGAATTTAACGTAGAAACCTTAAGACCTACCTACCGCCTTTTAATCGGCGTGCCGGGTAAAAGTAATGCCTTTGCCATTTCTAAAAAGCTGGGACTTCCAGATTATATTATTGAAGATGCGAAAACCAACCTTGAGGCAAAGGATGAAACCTTCGAAGACCTTTTGACCCATCTGGAACAAAACCGCGTCACCATTGAAAAGGAACGGATCCAGATCGCCTCCTATAAGCAGGAGGTAGAACAGTTGAAAGCCCGGCTGACCCAGAAGGAAGAACGGCTTGATGAACGCCGGGATCAGATGATACGGGCAGCCAAAGAGGAAGCACAGAGGATCCTCCGGGATGCCAAGGATACGGCAGACCAGACCATACGGAACATTAACAAGCTGGCCGCAGACTCCGGCGTAAGTAAGGAGCTGGAGGAACAGCGGAGCAAGTTAAGAAGCAAACTTCAGGATGTGGATTCTTCCCTTTCCCTGAAAAATGAGAAAAAGCAGCCGGGAAAGAAGATCGATCCTAAAAAACTGAAGCTGGGAGACGGTGTAAAGGTCTTAAGCATGAACTTGAACGGGACGGTAAGCTCTCTTCCCAATGCAAAAGGCGATCTGTATGTACAGATGGGAATTCTCCGTTCCCTGGTCAACCTTTCGGATTTAGAGCTTCTCCACGAGGAGTCTGTTTCCACTCCCGCCTCTGGCGGTTCCAGGAAATCAGGAAGCGGAAGCAGCTCTACACGTATGTCCAAATCCTTTACCATCTCTCCGGAGATTAACCTGATCGGAATGACAACGGATGAAGCCATCCCCCAGCTGGACAAATATTTAGACGATGCCTACCTGGCCCACCTTCCCCAGGTGCGTGTGGTACATGGCCGGGGAACGGGAGCCTTAAAAAATGCGGTGCACAAGCACTTAAAGAAGTTAAAGTATGTGAAGGAATTCCGGCTTGGTGCCTTTGGCGAAGGGGATTCCGGCGTAACCATCGTTTCATTTAAGTAAATACTCCGCAGGCAGTCATCATATGGATATGCGGGCATATTCTCCTGGCCTGCTGCCTTTGCGTGAATCATTTGAGAAAGGGGGCCATTATGGCAGAAAAACAGCGGATATTGATTGTAGACGATGACAGCAACATCGCGGAATTAATTTCCCTATATTTGTTAAAAGAATGCTATGAAACAGAAATCGTAGGCGACGGAGAGGAGGCGCTCCGGGTATTTCCTGAGTTCCGTCCCCACCTGGTGCTTTTAGATCTGATGCTTCCCGGCATGGACGGCTACCAGGTCTGCCGGGAGATGCGTTCCTCCTCCCAAGTCCCCATCATCATGCTGTCCGCCAAGGGAGAGGTCTTTGACAAGGTTCTGGGCCTGGAACTGGGCGCTGACGACTACATGATCAAACCTTTTGATTCCAAGGAACTGGTGGCCCGAGTAAAGGCCGTTTTAAGACGTTACCAGACAAACCCTGTTCCTGCCGCTCTTCATACGGATCATCAGGGCGATTATGTAGAATATCCGGACCTCATTGTTAACCTGACGAATTATTCGGTTATCTATATGGGGCATTCCATCGAGATGCCGCCCAAGGAACTGGAGCTTCTTTATTTCCTGGCAGCCTCACCAAACCAGGTGTTTACAAGAGAGCAGCTTTTGGATCACATTTGGGGATACGAATACATCGGTGATACCAGAACCGTAGATGTCCATATCAAACGGCTTCGTGAAAAAATCAAGGATCACGCAGGCTGGGCACTGACAACGGTATGGGGAATCGGATATAAATTCGAAGTAAAGAGGTAAGGCGGTGATTCGCCTGTTGACCATCACAATCCAAAAGATGGTATTGACCGCCTCTTCGTGAAATAGTTGCAAACGTTATAAAAGAAAAGGACAGCTACTCGCTGTCCTTTTCCTCGTAAACATCTCTGTTTTCTTTATATCTCAGTGTGTTTGGTCCCAGAAAATGCCCTGTTCCCCAGTGGTTGTTGAACGTATTGACTTCTTCCGCCACGTCTTCTTCAAATTCATCGTATTCATCATATTCTTTGTTTTTCTTCATGTTTATCACCTCCGTGATAGTATGGACGATTAATCGAAAAATTAATCAACTACAATCTTAAATATGAAACCGATTACAAAAATTACATATGGAGAAAATAAGAAGTGACTAAATTACCGAAAAGATGTATACTAAATTTAATTACGTTTAGGTGATTAATCATTTCTGGATGTAAAAATTTATAAGATGGAGTAGTATTATGAAGCAATCGAAAAACTGTCAAACAATAAAATCGTACCTCTCTGATCTGCATAAATACGGCTTCCATATGGAATGCTTTGATTTTGAGGTGAAACGCTAAATGACACATTCTCTCTATTATAAATTCGTCCTGGGCTATCTGCTGTTCGGCCTCCTCGGATTTGTTACCATTGCTACCTTTTCTTCTGAAATCACAGACCAATATCTCCTTGGCCGCCGTTCCGAAGCCCTGTATGACGAAGCCAATCAGATTGCCTCCTCCTATAGCGGCATGTACCAAGGCAAGGACATGAAGCTGACCTCCTCCTATCCGGAGCTGGTGAAGGAAGGCAATTATCTTCATGCGCAGATTTGGATCGTAGACCGGCAGGGTAAAGTGGTATCCGATAGTGCACAGTCCGACAAGCAGGGACAGGTCATCGAAAACTTTGACCCTACCTCAATGGGAAACAAGTCCTACACCATTGGTGACTACTATGATCAATTCTCCTATGATGTATTAAGCGTCCATGCGCCTATTACAGGGAACTATAACACATATGGCTATGTGGTAATTCACCTGCCGCTGTCCTATTTGAAAATGGAGAGGGACGGGATCTTAAACATCGTTTACGTCACATCAGCGGTTGTGTTTGGCCTCTCTCTGATTATCCTCCTTGTTTTTACCAGGAATGTTTATTTTCCTCTTAAAAAAATCACGGCAGGAGCAAACGAATACGCCCAGGGGAACTTAGCTCACCACATTGAGGTGAATACAAGAGATGAAATGGGCTATCTTGCCGCCACGCTTAACTATATGTCCGCCGAACTTGGGAAGATGGAGGAATATCAGAAAACCTTTATCGCCAATGTTTCCCATGATTTCCGCTCTCCATTGACCTCCATTAAGGGATATCTGGAAGCCATCCTTGACGGAACCATTCCGCCGGAGATGCATGAGAAATATTTAAACAGGGTCATTTCAGAAACAGAACGATTAAACAAGCTGACCCAGGGAATGCTGACCCTTAATTCTCTGGACTGCAAAGGATATTTAAACCGCGCCAGCTTTGACATCAACCGGGTCATAAAGGATACAGCCGCTTCTTTTGAAGGAACATGCAGTGATAAAAACATTACCTTTGATCTGACCTTTTCTGAAAGCATTCAGATGGTTTATGCAGACCTTGGGAAGATACAGCAGGTGCTCTATAATCTGATAGACAACGCCATTAAATTCAGCCATGCGGATTCCACCATCTGCATACAGGCTTCAGTAAAGTATGAGAAGATCTTTGTTTCCATTAAAGATACGGGAATCGGCATACCAAAGGAAAGTTTAAAAAAGATCTGGGATCGGTTCTATAAATCGGACTTATCCAGAGGAAAAGATAAGAAGGGAACCGGACTTGGTCTTGCCATTGTCAGGGAAATTATCCAGTCCCACGGAGAGAATATTGATGTGGTCAGCACGGAAGGGGTCGGATCAGAGTTCATCTTCAGCCTGCCTAAGGCCGGAGCTCCTTAGCATGGGTTTTTCTTAATTTCGACCATGGTCTTTGAAATTACAAGCACCTCTATTAAAAACAGAGGTGCTTGTTTCCACTCAAAAACTCAAGAACGAATATCACTTTCCGCTGGTGCTATCTCCAAAAAACTCCTGCCATTTAGCAGTGCGCTCGTCGATGGCGGCCTGGGCGCCGCTTGCTAGGTAATCAGCAAAACCGCTGTCAAATATAGCATCAAATTTATCCGCAGAGGCTGAAACAGCCTGATCCAAGAACGCATCCCTTTTTACTCTAAGAGATTCCTCTACACCGGCTTCCGCCTCTATATCTCCCAGATTATAGTGCTTAGGAACGAAGCCATCCGTCATTGAAGCGTAATAAGCTTTTGTGATAACATCAGATGAAACTGTATCGTAACCCAAGGCCACTGTTTTTAGAGTTGTTTCCTCATCTTTCATCTTCAGCCCGTTGATCGTAAGAGTATAGTCAGTGTTGTTTATGGAATTCATGATTTTCTCGCCGGTGACAGCCCCCAGTACCTTTTTAAATACAGGAGCATTTGCTCCGTTCTTACAGCTCTATCCTTAGTCATAATAATCTCCTTTTCATGTATTTTTATGTGTCTTGCAAAACTTGTAAAATGACCATCACCATATCTATCCATCATCGTAATATAGTGTTTTTCCTGATGTGTACAAATGGATATATGGTAATATCTTACATACAAACCCCATTTAAACAGGAACCTTTATATAAATTCTATATAAACTTTATTTCTTTGTCTATTCATATCCATACTTGGATATTGCGAAAAGTGACTTTTTATTATCCATTTATATCTTCTTAATATTTCAATATCATTATATAATGTACTCTTCATAATCCGCTCACAAATTAAATAGCAATCATATTTACTGTAGCCGAGATAGGAATACTCATTATTAAAAGACTCGTAACCAGGCCGGCCCAGCCCGATATCAAGTCTTTTAATAATGAAAATATAGAATTATCAAGACACTTGAGTCCGTAACCTCCGAAAGAATCATATTGATCGAGGACTTCTTTTTTGCCAAAAAAATACCGGTACATTTTTCCTCTAGACAAACAAGAAAAAATTGTACCGGTATTATTTTATTCCTTCCACTGAAGGTGATGAAGTTCACCCGTCATGGTCATACGTTCAAATCCGTTCTGTCTCAATGCCTCATAAAGCACAATCGAAACAGAGTTGGATAAATTTAAAGACCGGATATCACCCCACATAGGGATTCTGATACACTGGTCCTGATTCTCCAAAAGGATCTCTTCCGGAATCCCGGCGCTTTCCTTTCCAAACATGAGAAAGCAGTCCGTTTCATACTCCACATCGGAATAGACATGAAGTCCCTTTGTGGTGGCCATGTAGATCTTCGCTCCGGGGTTCCGGTTCAGGAAATCCTGATAATCGCTGTATACCGTTACATCAAGCTTGTCCCAGTAGTCCAGCCCGGCCCGTTTAATCAGTTTATCATTCAGTTTAAATCCCAGAGGCTCGATCAGATGCAGCTTCGTCCCTGTGGCCACGCAGGTTCGGCCGATATTTCCGGTGTTGGCCGGCATCTCTGGTTCCAATAATACAATATTCATACCTCTTACGCCTTTCCATCCAGTTTCTTGACAAATCGGTCCATACGGCTTAAGGCCTCTTTAAGATTCTTTAAAGAGTATGCATAGGAAATACGAAGATATCCTTCTCCGCAGTCTCCAAAAGCCGTACCTGGCACTACCGCCACCTTTTCTTCCCGAAGGAGTCTGGTAGCAAACTCATCAGAGGTCATTCCAAACCGTTTGACAGATGGAAAGGTATAAAATGCACCATGAGGTTCAAAACACTCCATTCCCATTTCTTTAAACGTGTGGATCAGATAACGGCGCCTCTGGTCATAGGATTCCCTCATCACCTGAACGTCCTTATCCCCGTCACGCAGGGCCGCCACTGCGGCATACTGGCTGGTAGTCGGCGCACACATAATGGCAAACTGATGGATCTTTAACATCTGCTCCAGTATCACTCTCGGTGCTGCGGCATAGCCAAGGCGCCAGCCGGTCATGGCATAGGATTTTGAAAAGCCGTTGATGAGCACGGTCCGGTCCTTCATTCCGGGAAATGAAGCAATGGTAGTATGGTCACTTCCGTAGGTAAGCTCCGCATAAATCTCATCCGAAATCACAAACAGATCCTTCTCTATAACGATTTTAACGATCTCCTCCAGCTCCTCCGCCTTCATAACCGCTCCCGTAGGATTATTGGGGAATGGAAGCACCAGTACCTTGGTCTTTGGAGTGATCTTTTCCAACAGCTTTTCACTTGTCAGCTTAAACTGATCCTTTGCTTCCAGGTCAATGATGACCGGAACGCCATTTGCCAGAATGGTGCAGGGAACGTAGGAAACGTAGCTGGGTTGAGGGATTAAGACTTCATCCCCGGGATTTAACATGGCGCGCAGGGCAATATCAATGGCCTCACTTCCGCCAACCGTCACCATAACTTCGTGGTCAGGATCATATGTAACCGCGAAGCGCCGGCTTAAGTAGCTGCATATCTCCAGCTTTAATTCTTTTAAACCTGCATTGGAGGTATAAAACGTACGGCCTTTTTCCAGGGAATAAATTCCCTCTTCCCGAATATGCCAGGGCGTGTCAAAATCAGGCTCCCCCACTCCAAGGGAAATGGCATCCTTCATTTCACTTACTATATCAAAAAACTTACGGATTCCCGAAGGCTGGATCTCTACGATTCGATCTGATAATGGATTTCTCACGGCGTAATCAACATCCTTTCATCGGTTGTCCCTTCAGCAAGTACGGTTCCATGGTCCTTGTATTTCTTTAAGACAAAATGGGTCGCCGTGCTTAGTACCGATTCCATAGGAGATAGCTTTTCCGATACAAACTGTGCTACCTGCCTCATAGTCTTCCCTTCTATGAAAACCGTAAAATCAAAAGCGCCGGACATGAGATAAACGGCATTTACCTCACTGTACTGATAAATGCGCTCCGCGATCTTGTCAAAACCCATGCCTCTCTGGGGAGTGACCTTAACTTCAATCAGAGCCATAACTTTTTCATCGCTGGTATTATCCCAGTTAATCAGGGTGTGGTAGCCGCATATGATATGCTCTTTTTCCATTTCAGCGATTTCATTGGCAATGGCGGCCTCATTTTCCCCTAAAAGAATCGCCAGATCCTTTAAATCGATCCTGCTGTTTTTTTCAATAATTGCCAATATTTTTTCTCTCATATCCTGCCTCCTGATTTCATTGTTAATTGTCCACGCCTTTTGGACATAAAACCTTATAAAGTTCATCCTCTGTGGGCCGGTCAAGATAGCCGACGCTTTCCCCGTGGTCAATGATCCGTTTGATGCCTCCCGTTACTTTCCCGATCACGGCTGCATGGATTCTCTGCTCTTTTAAAGCATGTACCAGATCCCCTCCGTTATCAGCCGAAAAAAGCAGGCAGCCTGCCGAGAAAAGGCGGTACGGGTTTAAATCGTACCGCTCACAAATTTCGATGGTTTCCTGTTTCACCGGAATCCTGAGAAGGGAAAACCGGATACCCGTCATATAAGCGCCGGATAAATCCCAAAGAGCCTTCAGAACTCCGCCCTTACCTGCCGGTTCACATTCAGATGCACCGAATTCCTTCCACTTTTCCAAATCTCCTTCCAGTTCCATGTCCCCGGATTCCAATATCCGGTCTACATAGTCTCTGGAAAACCATTGATATAATTCTTCTTGTTTATTTTTTACGGTTTCCACCGTTCCGGACAGCCCGGCATATCCTGCAATAACAAGATCCTGCCCGGGACTTACGGTTCCGGTATTCTCTCTTTCGATCCGTCTCATATGCTTACCTGCCAGTGCTTACGGTCCTGCTTCTAACGAGGCATCTTCCGGTATCTGGGGTCCTTCCTGTACTGCGTTCCCGGTTTCTGCAGGAACTGTCTCGTCCGGGGTCGCAACCGGCGGCGTTTCCACAGGAATTCCAGGAGTTTCAGCCGGTACAGCAACTGCAGGAGCGGCCGGTCCCACCTTTATAATGGCCTTTGATGGATTATAGGTATCCGTATGAAGGATCTCCCGGCTCTGCTCAACACCATCTACATATACAACCTTCCACAGCCTGGACTTCATCCCCTTATGTGCAGACTGGACCTGTTTTTTGCTTCCAGGAGGCATGGCCGGGTCCACGATCTCCTTTGGTGCACCCGGATCCGTTACGCTCAAGGTCTCAGAAACAAAATCAAAGGTCCTGTTAGCAGGTCTGGTTTCTTTCCCATAGATGGTAAAGGTAAGGGTCTTTCCGGAAGTATAGCCCTCGACATAAATGGGCGTGCTGTAATTGTTGGTAAATTTTATATCCTTATACGTACCGGCTATGGCTGCATCTTCAGAGGGTTTCACATATCCAACTATCATGGAGTGGTTCTGCCTCTGGGCAACTTCCAGCTCTGCCCTGAGTACGGCATTGTAAATGGTAGTAGCGATCTGGCAGACACCTCCGCCAATGCTGTCTACAACCTGGCCATTCTCATAGGCCGAGGCCGTTGCATAGCCGTTTTCTACGGTAAAGGGATGCATGCACTCATAACCAGACAGAGTTTCCCCCGGCATCAGCACGTGACCGTTGATCTTGCCCGCGCCTACCTGCAGATTCTTGGATCTGGAAGCACCACTGGAAGAAAAGCTGGTGGAAAAGGTTCCAAGCACATCTTTTATGGTTATCAAATCATCCGTGGTTATTGCAGGATTTACCTCTACAACCACTGCAGTGGCTGTTACCGGCTCCTTAAGTCCATTGGCAAGAGCAGCATCTAAGGCCTGCTTTGTAGCCGCCACATCAACGGTTTTTCCAATAGCAGAAGGAGTCACGACAAATACTCCCTTGTCACGGGTAATGGCTGCATTCTTTGGCTCCATTACTCCCTGTGCGCACTTTTCTGCTACAAATGATGCCACACTTCCATCATCAAGGGCTGTTTCCAGAGGGATGATCACATGGTTTTGTTCAATATCCTTCTTATTCAGATACCGTTTGATCAAGTTGCCTCCCTGCCAGGAAGATGCGGCCTGGGACACAGCCTCCGGGTTGCTCCAATGGAAGCCAAGATCTTTTGCTATGGTTTCCACCGGCTGTCCGTCAACGATCAATGTTATCTTTTGGTTTTCCATTTCATTCACCAGGTCCTGTATCTTTTGGCTGGCTTCTTCTTCTGTCATACCCCCCAGATTATATTCTCCCACATATATTCCATCCGGAAGAGTATCAGCCATGGCATATGCGGGAGAAAGAAATCCAATCCCCGCTGCAATTACGATCGCTGCCAGGCTCATGGACAAAGTTTTCTTTTTCATAATCATTCCTCATACTCTGCTGTGCCTGTACGCTGCCAATACACCTCCTGGTTGCTTATAGAAACTGAAGCATCATAGGAAGCACCATAGCAGCAATCAGTAAAATAACTACTAGGATCAAAACTACTGATAAAAATTTTCTGTTGTTTTTATTATTGAAGTTAATCATATCGTATCACCTCTCTTATATTCTTCCATACTGTGCTATGATTTTATCCGTAATTCTTGATATTTCATTTCTGGACAAATATTCTGTTTGCACAGATAAAACTATTTTATGATATTTTAATAAATCCTGCAAGTGTTCTTTTTGCCTTTTTGAGGCCGGCTGCTCTTTTTTTACCTTATAAATCAAAGCCTGAGGACCAAAGGCTTCCGGCGATTCCTTCTCATACCGCTCTGCCAATTCCTGATAAAGCTTTTGGGCTGCCATTGCATCTGCAAGCGCCCGGTGGCTTAAGGTTTGAACGATCCCAAAATATCCGCAGGCTGCTGCTAGATTCTTTTTCTCATCAGGGGGCATAAATCTTCTTGCAAGCTTTAGCGTGTCGATTCCCTGACGTTCAAAGTTATGGCCCTCATTGATTGCCGCACGCTTTAAAAAACTGTAATCAAATATCACATGATGTCCCAGAACCGGCAAATCTCCTGCAAAATTCAAAAATCCGCCGATCACCTCTCCGATTCCCCGGGAATCTTCTAATTGGCGGTCGGTAATTCCAGTGAGCATACCTACCTTAGGCCCCAGCTTCCTGTAAGGATTAACAAAGGTTTCGTAGCTCTCTGTAATCTGCCCCTCAATAACCTTCACCGCTCCGATTTCAATGATCTTATCCAGCTTTGGATCAAGACCGGTGGTTTCCAAATCTACAGCAATATAGGATGATACCACATTAATCCTCCCTCTTCTGACTTGGTTCCAGTCCGGCGCTGGGACAAAGCTTTTCCAAAAAGCACTGGCTGCACTTAGGATTTCTTGCAATACAAATGGATCTGCCAAGGGTAATGATCTGAATATTCCATAAGATCCAGTGTTCTTTTGGAAGTACCTTCATCAGCTCATATTCAATCTTCTCCGGATCCTCTTCCTTTGCAAAGCCCAGCTTTCTGGAAATCCGCTTTACGTGGGTATCCACTACAATGCTTGGCTCATGGTAGATGTTTCCCCGGATAACATTGGCTGTTTTACGGCCCACTCCTGCAAGAGAGGTCAGTTCCTCCATTGTCCGCGGAACCTCACCTCCGAATTTTTCCACCAGGTCCTGACAGCAGGATATGATGTTTTTCGCTTTCATATGATAAAATCCAAGAGAATGGATATCTTTCTCCAATTCCTTTAAATCCGCCTGTGCAAATTTCTTTGGGGAATCATACTTTCTGAATAAGTCCGGTGTCACCATGTTCACCCTGGCATCGGTGCACTGGGCGCTTAAAATGACCGCTATTAAAAGCTGCCATGGATTTTCGTGGTTTAAATAGCATACATATGACGTTCCATATTCCCGGTCAAGGGCCTCAAGCACTTTTAATACCCTGGCCTGACGTTCTGCTTTTGTCTCTCTCTTTGCCATTATTTCCTCCATACACCGATTTCATAAGCCGCTGCATTATGAGAAAGGACATCCCGTTTTTTATAATCAAAAAGAACTGCCCTTCCGTCCCGGAATACCTCCACATGGGCCATCTTAATGAGCTGTCTGGCCTCATAACCGTCGTAACCTTCCTTTAAATACCGGAAAGCTGCCGCCTCTGCCTCGAAAAATGCCCTTACCTGGTCCTTAAATGGTTCCTGGTCTGCCGCAAAAACAGGCCGGCTCTTTAAATTTTCCCTCAGATAAAGATCATACACCAGAAGATCCCGGTACAGGGAACGCTTTTCTGGTACCAGGCTGCATATGAAGCCTTCCAGGATCTCATACCGGGCCATCCGGTTATGGCTGATTCTTAAGTATCCCTTTTTATCATAATATTCAGCCAACGCCTCAAACATATCAAAAGGCGTTTCAAACTCTTTTAGAAGTTCATGTAAGGTCGTCCGGAACTGTCCGCTGTTTCCGTAAACCTCCAGCATTTCCTCCAAAGCTTTCAGCTTCAGAATCCCGCCGTAGTCAATCCATCTGGTTGACAGCACCTCGTAGGGCGCCTTCTGCTTAAACTTAACCCCGTATTCTCCTGCCTTTTCCCACAGATAGGAACCTTTTAACACCTTCAAAAATCCAAGCTGAAGCTGCTCCGGCTTCATCTCATATACCTCATTAAAGGAATTACGAAAGCTTTGGAAATCTTCTCCCGGAAGCCCGGCGATCAGATCCAGATGCTGATGGATATTTCCAAAGCTGTTGATTTTGTCAACCCTTTCCTTTAAACGCTTCAAATCCATGGTCCTTCGGATTTCCTTAATGGTTGACCGGTTGGTGCTCTGTACTCCGATCTCAAGCTGGATAAGTCCCGGCCTCATGCGGGACATAAGCTCTAACTCCTCTTCATTTAATAGATCCGCGGAAATCTCAAAATGAAAATTAGTCACTCCATTATCATGTTCTATGATATGGCGCCAGATCTCCATGGTATGCTTTCTGCTGCAGTTAAAGGTCCTGTCCACAAATTTCACCTGGGGAACCCGGTTTTCCAGGAACACATTAAGCTCCTTTAAAACCAGGGAACTATCGCGCAGCCTCACGGACTTATCCAGAGAAGAAAGGCAGTAGCTGCAGGAAAAAGGACAGCCGCGGCTGCTTTCATAATAAATGATACGATTCTCAAAATCCTTTAAATCTTTATAGAAGAAGGGAATAGAGTTCATGTCCACCACTGTCTTTCGCGGATTCACTGCCACATTTCCTCCCTCATCTCTTACGGCAGTACCGTCTATGGACTGAAAGGAAGAATTCCTGCTATTTAGGTTCCCCCTGCACCGCTCCAGATAGCATCGCACCACTTCAGAAAAGGTTTCCTCACCTTCTCCCATCATGACCCCATAAACGGATTGTTCCCGGCAAAGGATTTCAGGGGCGTCATAAGACACCTCGGGACCTCCCAGCCAGATCTCCACATGAGGGAGAACGTTCGGAAGGTCCCGGATCAGCTCTAATACATAAGAAAAGTTCCATATATAACAGGAAAACCCAATGGCATCCGGTTTCCTTAAGAAAATATCCTTTAAGATTTCATCTGGCTGATTGTTAATGGTGTATTCCTGAGTTTCAATCTGAAACCTTCCATCCTCCAGTTCCGGTTCTCTTACATGGGCTTTCGCATAGGCCTTTAAGCTGTAAATAGCGGGATTGGAATGGATATATTTGGCGTTAAGCGCCACTAGCAAAAATTTCATCTCAAACCTCGATCTCTATCTTTCTTCCGGTCGGCTGATACTGGTAATACCGGACCCCCGCTGCATTGAGCATCCGCTTGGAAGCATTGACTGCAGGGGTACCGTCATACTTATCCGAACCGTAAACGATGGTTTTGATTCCGGCCTGAATAATGGCCTTCGCACATTCGTTGCAGGGGAACAGGGTAACATAAAGCTTGCTGCCTTCTAGGCTGCCCCCTCTGTAGTTAAGGATAGCATTTAATTCACTGTGGGTGGAATAGAAATATTTGGCATTGTAAGGATCCGCCTGCTCATCTTCCTTGTCCCACGGAAATTCATCATCCGAGCATCCCATGGGAAAACCATTGTAACCCATGGATAAAATCTTATTATCCTGGCTTACGATACAGGCCCCCACCTGGGTGCTGGGATCCTTGGAACGTCTTGCGGAAAGAGCCGCTACTCCCATAAAATATTCATCCCATGTAATATAATCTTCTCTTTTTCCCGCCATATCTTTTCCTCCTTCTTGCCCATGCTTTATGGGCAGGGCCCACCCCGCTTCATCGGGTGTACAGGGATAATCATGTACACTGTCTGCTTTACAGCCTGCATTTAAAATATGGTATCCGGCCGCCTTGGTCAACCGGTTCATAATAGCCTGACCCAAATGATCTCTGGAGAAGCTTTCAGAAAAAATAAAATCCGCTTCCAGATCATCAAATTCCCTCAGTACTCCGTAAAGGTTATGGGCAATGGTCTCCTCCCTGGCACGTAATCCCATACTACGTACCATTCCCTCCGGATATCTCCCTTTCGTTTCTTCGGTACAGATAATCCCCACTCGAAACCCTTTGGAAAGCTTTTCCTCTGCCAGCCGGTTTATGGTTTGTATGACATTCTCAGTTTCGCCTTCTACCAGAGTTAATTCTGCTTTTGGCGCATAATGCTTATATTTCATTCCAGGGGCCTTTGGCCGCACATCCGCTTTCATAGGCCCGGAGACAATGGCAGGATCAAGAGGGACCTCTTGTCCAAGAACAGAAAAAGCCATTTCCTGTGTAATGGCTCCCGGCCTTAAAATGACGGGTTCGTCCCCTGATACATCGATAATCGTGGATTCCACTCCGATCCCTACGGCCCCTCCGTCTACGATCATATCAATCTTTCCATTCATATCCTGCCATACATGATCAGCCGTAGTGGGGCTTGGCCGTCCCGAGGTATTGGCGCTGGGCGCTGCCACCGGCACTCCGGCCAGACGAATGAGAGCATTGGCTACCGGATCAGCAGGCATGCGAACTGCCACCGTATCAAGTCCACCGGTAGTCCCATAGGGAACCAGTTCGCTTTTCGGGAAAATCAGGGTCAAAGGGCCCGGCCAAAATGCTTCCATCAGCCGTCTTCCTGCTTCGGGTATGACAGATACCAGGGGAGGCAGATCATCAAAATCTGCTATATGAGCGATCAGCGGGTTATCCGAGGGCCTGCCCTTTGCCGCATATATTTTCCCAGCTGCCTCTTCGTTCAAGGCATTGGCTCCCAGACCGTATACGGTTTCCGTTGGAAACGCCACCAGTCCGCCTTTTCTTAATATTTCCGCAGGCTTCTTTAACAGTTCTTCCTCCGGTTGTTCTTTATCTTCTATTATAATTCGTTCTGTCTTCATATTACTCTGCTCTTTTCTTTTAACTTGCATTTATCATATCACAGGCCCATTATCCATGCAACTTTTTTGCTGCCTGCCAAAGCTTTCCATTCTGTTACTCAAGATAAAACAATGGTTGCACGATTGTCATATTAATGATACCATAATAAAAACATTTTATTTGGGAGGAATACCACATGGAAATCATCATACCGGAAAATTATGACCCCAAACTCTCTGTACGGGAGACTCAGGAGGCCATCAAATACATTAGAGATACGTTTCAAAAAGAGCTTGGTAAGGAAATGAATCTGGAACGAATCTCAGCCCCCCTGTTTGTAGAGCGCAGCAGCGGATTAAACGATGACTTAAACGGAGTGGAGCGCCCGGTACGGTTTGATATCGCCGGTATTCCGGATGAAACCGTTGAAGTCGTTCACTCCCTTGCCAAATGGAAGCGCATGGCCCTTCATGAATACGGTTTTCTGCCCGGCGAAGGCCTTTATACCAATATGAACGCCATCCGGAGAGACGAGGACTTAGACAACCTCCACTCCTGTTATGTAGACCAATGGGACTGGGAAAAAGTTATTACCAGAGAGGAGCGGAATGAGGAAACCTTAAAGGAAACCGTCCGAACCATCTTTAAGATCATCAAGCACATGCAGCATGAGGTCTGGTACAAATACCCCCATGCCGTGAAGCATCTGCCAGAGGATATCACCTTTATCACTTCCCAGGAGCTGGAAGACCGTTATCCGGACAAAACCCCAAAGGAACGGGAAAACTTAATCACAAAGGAATACGGATGCGTCTTTCTTATGAAGATCGGGGACAAGCTTGGGAGCGGAAAGCCCCATGACGGAAGAGCACCTGACTATGATGACTGGCAGTTAAACGGGGACATTCTGTTCTGGTTTGAGAATTTAAACTGCGCCCTGGAAATCTCAAGCATGGGCATCCGGGTGGATGAAAAATCCCTGGCAAGTCAGTTGGAAAAGGCTGGCTGTGAAGACCGGAAAAGCCTGCCTTACCATAAAATGCTTTTAAACGGAGAACTGCCTTATACCATCGGAGGCGGTATCGGACAGTCCCGTCTCTGCATGCTTCTTCTGGACAGGGCTCATGTGGGAGAAGTTCAGGCCAGCATCTGGCCAAAGGAAATGCGGGAAGAATGCAGTAAGCATAACATCATTCTTCTGTAGGCTGACCGGATAAAATAAATAAAAGGGGGGTTGTTCAATCACAAGTAATCGCGAATGAACAACCTCCCTTTTCTATGTAGATAATGTCAGAGTTACTACCTAGTTCTCTTTAACAGGGTTTTTTCAGCTTGAAGGTCTGTACCATCTCCTTCAGCGCTTCTGCCTGTCTGTACAACTCAGCCGTTGCGGCAGTGCTTTCCTCAGACGCTGCAGAATTCACCTGCACCGCATTGGATACCTGGCTGATTTCATCGTTTATACGGGCAATACCGGAAGCTTGCTCTGACGAGGCACCGGCAATTTTTTCCGCCAATCCGGCGACCTGCTCTATCCCACCCACAATTTTATTAAAAGCATCTGCAGTGGTCTTTGCGATCTTCATTCCATGCTCGGCCCTCTGAATGGAGTTTTCTATCATGTCCGCGGTTTCCTTTGCGGCTTTTGCCGAACGGGCCGCAAGACTCCGCACCTCATCTGCCACAACCGCAAAACCTTTTCCGTACTGGCCCGCCCTCGCGGCCTCTACCGAAGCGTTTAATGACAGTAAGTTTGTCTGGAAAGCAATATCCTCGATCGCCTTAATTACCTTTGAGATATTTGACGAGGACAGGTTGATCTCATCCATTGCTTTCAGCATATCCTCCATGTGCCTGTTGCCATCCACAGCTCCGTGTCTGACGTCATTTGCACAGGACATAGCCATGGCCGCATGATCTGTACTTAAGCCGATCCGGTCTTTTACCTCCGTAACAGCAGCAGCCAGTTCCTGAAGGGATCCTGCCTGATGGCCCGCCCCTTCCGACAGACGTATGCTTGCTTCCGATATTTGTCCGGCTCCACATAAAACCTGCCCCGACGTGTCGCATATTTGAGACAGAATGCAGTTGTTTTTCTCTACGATGCTGCTTAACGCAATGCCGAGGACATCCTTTTCCGAATTAACCTTCACATCGACAGTCAGATCTCCGCGGGCTATTGCTTCGGCTGTCTGAGCCTGTCTCCTGGTGTTTTCCACCATTGCCTTAAAGGATTCCATCAATTCTCCCACTTCGTCCTTTGTGAGGACCCGCACGTTTGCGCTTGCATCTCCTATAGACAGCTGCCGTGCAATATTGTTGAGAATTCTAAGAGGGCGCACAATGCTTCTGTTTAAGATCCTGCATATTATGATACTTGCAACAGCTGATAGAATGGCTAGCAGAAGTATTGCGGCCGAAGAAAGAGCAAAAAATCCTGTTGACACACTATTTGAAGAATGTAATCTGTAAATGGTGAAAAGGCTTATCAAAGATATTAAAACTGTTATAACGTTCACTATGCCGAATCCGATTGCCAGCCTTTTGCTAAGAGCAATTGAATTCTGTCTTTCTTGCTTACCCCGTATTTCCATATGAGCTGCACCCCTTAATTTGTTTTTATACCTATAGTTTATATCGACAGTTTCCAGCATAATTTTAGTAAAATTACGATATTTATCTATATAAATTTATCTATATAAAAATAACCCACTGCATTATGATGGACGGGGCGCAGGCTGCATAGGTGTATATTCCAGCTGATACATAATCATGATCCCAAAACGGGCACTGAATTATCTGCAGAGTAAAGCAAAAGAAAGTATGTATTTTACCCTTTTTGCGTATTTAAATCCTTATAATGCACGTCCTCAAACGGCAGATAAATACGCCTTTTTTCCAAAGAAGATAAATAGATTCCCTTAACCATCTCCAAAGTCTTCCTGCCTTCCGGTCCGTCTACAACTACGGGTTTGTCATACAGAATCGATTCATAAAAATCCCTGATCTGAAGATGGTGGCTGCTTCCCCAGTAATCCGGTCCGACGTTTGTAGTCTCATAGGTATTTCTTATTTCCGTATAGCATCCTTCTGTCTCATAAAAGCCCATATCCTGTATCAGGCCGCAGCGTCCCTTTTCCCCCTGGAATTCTATGGTTATGGGTGCGTCGGAAGCATAGGAATTGCAGGCATAAAGGCTGTAGATACAGCCGTTTTTAAAACTTATGGCCGCTTCTGCGGCATCCTCCACATGCACCATTTCATGACAGTGGTTGTGAACGCTTCCTTCAATCCATTCAATGTCACTGCCCAGCATGTAGCGGACACGGTCCATGCTGTGGATGGCCTGGTCAATCAGGACGCCTCCTCCCTCCTTATCCCAGGTTCCTTTCCAGTCGCATCCCTCGTAATAAGAGGCAGGACGGTTCCATGTGAGATAAGACCGGGCAGATAAAATTTTTCCAAAATATCCTTCACAAATCAACTGCTTTAACTTCTCCACACTTTTTGTGTATCTGGTCTGGAAAATGACGCCCAGCTTTTTCCCCGTAAGCTTCTCTACCTCCATCATCCGGTCAGCGTCCTGCAGGGAAATAGCAATGGGCTTTTCTGTAAGCACATGGATTCCTGCCTCCATGGCTTTTACAGCCATGACCGGGTGCAGATAATGGGGAAGGCACAGATGTATTACATCAATCCGGTATTGCAGTGCGGACTCCAGATCCGTACAGTAATGGCAGTTGAATTTTTCCCCAAAAGCTTTTGCCTTATCTTCGTCAATATCGATGGCACATACTAACTCTACATAATCCGAAAGTCTGCGAAAGGCATCTTCATAACAGGAAGAGATTCTTCCGCAGCCCATAATTGCTGCTCTTAATTTTTCCATTGGCGTACCTCCGTTTCATAAGAAAACAACATAGCCGGAAAACTCCATCAGCCGATAAAAAAGCTTCCGGCCATATCCTGAGTAAAATTGTAATGGATATCAAAGAAATATTTCATTGCGCCATTATAAAGGGCGCTGGAATCCAGAAGGCTGTACCTGACGCTGACGGAGTTCACCATGCGGCGAAATCCCATGGTGCTCAGACATTCCTGGATCTCCTGGAGAAATAAAGGCCCAAGATCTTTTCCCTTACCTCCGATAATAATCAGCTTTGGATGCACCATACAGATCAGATTGCACAAAGCCATGGAAAATTCATCAGCAATATCCCGCACTACTTTGCAGGAAACCATATCTCCATATACACTGGCCTGGCCAAGATCCCCATAGGTAACGGCCGATGATCTCCTGAAAGCCGGACTTCCCCCGGCTTTAGAAATACGGTCTTTTAAGGACGCTTCCCCGATCATTAACTCCAGGCAGCCCCGGTTCCCGCAAGAGCAAAGCTCTCCCTTAGGGTCAATGGAATAATGACCGAACTGGGTGTAGGAAGCAGAAGCACGGCCCAGCATCTCATTGTGAATGAATAAGGTGGCGCCGATCCCTTTCCCAAAGTTAATAAAAGCGAAATCCTTTTCCGTAATCTGAGTGTAAACCTTTTCCGCATAAGCAAAGCAGGCCGTATCATTTAAAAGAGCCACCGGAAAACCGGAGAATGCACGCTGGAGCTGACCTACAAAATCTTTTTCCGGAAGGTTCAGTGTTGTTGCGAATATCTCCCGCTTGTCAGGATCTATCATGGCAGGAACTACCACGCAAATCCCCAGGAACTGTTCCCTGTCTATCTGCTGCAGCACAGTCTGATGGATATATTCCTGGCATAGAAGAATGTAGCTGTCAAGGGAAGGAACATCCACCTGTTCACAAAAGGAAGAGGTGCCGGTAATGTCCACCAGAGCCGCATTCAGTCTCTTCTCCTCCAGTAAGAAAACAGCCACATAATACTGTTCCGCACGAAGCAGCAGACTGTTAGGCTTTCGGCCCACATTCGTACTATCACTGGCGCCGGAATCGTATACAAATTTGCGCGCAATCAATTCATCCACCAGGGAGGAAACTGCAGTCTTACTTAAGTGAGAATCTTTGGAGAGCTGCGCTCTTGAGATCCCTGGATTTCGGTAAATGGAATTGTACAATTGCTTTAGATTTGTATTTTTAATTAACTGCTGGTTTACAAGTTTCATAATTTCCTGCCTGTCCTTTGCTTGTTATGATAAATTACTGATCGAACTGCCTCTGTCCCCATAAAGTTCTGAAAAACCACGTATACAGCAGTTTAGCTCCTCCTTGGGCAGAGCCCTATTCTGAATTATAGGCGCATAACACAACTGCAACACCTTTCCCCTTTTCATGATCTGCTGCATTAGAAGCTGTTCCCCCACCTCCTTAACACTTATTTAGTAAAGTAACCTTATCAAATAAGATATCACAAATTATAGATAGTTGCAATAATCCCAGGAAAAATACGGAGAAAAGCCTCATTCCTGAAAAACCCTATATAAAAAGAGGATTTATCTATGACAAATATAAAAATTAGTATAAATAAATTGTAACTTGATATTACCAATAATTATTATATATGAATATTTCATAAAATAATGAACTAATTTTGCAAATAAATATCACTAATTACATTTATTTTATATGAATCAAAAAATTATATTGACATATTTGTCGCTAAATGCTATTGTAATTTCAACAAATTAATATAATCCCTAGATACTAAAAGCCAAAATTCAACAATTTGATCCCAAAGGCTTTTAATTTTAAATTATATTAGTAAGGTCACTGTACAAACTAATGAAAGAGGATGATGAAATGAAAGTAGGACTGATCGGATGCGGAGGAATGGGCACGACTCATAACCTATCGTTAAAGGCGTTGTCAACAAAAATGAATGTAGAAGTGACGGCCCTGGCAGACTGCAGGCCGGAATTTCTGGAAAAGGCCGCAATACAATGGCCCAATGCAAGACTGTATAAAACTGGCATGGAGCTGTTGGAAACGGAAACCCTGGACAGCGTCCATATCTGCCTCCCCAGCTACCTCCATACGGAGCATGCTCTGGCAGCTATGGATAAGGGAATGAATGTATTTATAGAGAAGCCTGTATGCCTGACAGAGGAAGAGGGCGAAAAGCTGATGGAAGCCCAGAAAAGGAATGGGGTACAGGTAATGGTGGGGCAGGTAGTGAGATCCTTTGATGAATACCGGTACTTAAAAGAGTGCTACGATACCGGCAGGTTTGGAGTGCTGAAATCCATCACCATGCAGAGAGTCAGCGGAGATGCCGCCTGGGGTTATGAGGACTGGTTCCACGAAGAGGGAAAAAGCGGTTCCGTTGTGCTGGACCTACATGTACATGACTTGGATTTCCTCCGGTATATGCTGGGAGAACCAGATTCCTTTGACGTAAGGGCCACTGCCTTTTCCAGCGGCATGATCAATCAGATCTTTACCGCCTATGAATTCGGCAAGGTATTTGCCATAACAGAAGGAATATGGGACATAAGCTCCGCTCTTCCTTTTGAGGCCAGCTTCCATGCATGCTTTGAGGAAGCAAGCGTTGTATTTAAAGGACGGGAGGATACACCACTGACCATTTATAAAAATGACGGCAGAATCGAGCATCCGAAGCTACACAGGGAGTATGACGTAAACGATGACTCTGCCGGAATCAACATATCCAATCTGGGGCCTTATTATACGGAAATAAAATATTTCATCCAATGTCTCCAGGAAGGGAAACCTGTTGAAGTCGCCCCTCTGGAGGAAGGCATCCAGTCTGTACGCCAGGCGATCAGGGAATGGAAGCAGGCAAAGGAGTATGTAAATAAAAGGTAACAATTAAAATTTTCATATTTTAGGAGGAAAAATTATGATGAAGAGAGCATTGGCTATCCTGATGACAACGGCATTGGCTATTCCCGTCCTTACAGCATGCAGCGAAAGTGTCTCAAAGGATCAGGCGAAGCCTGCAGAAGAAATCACCTTAAAGGTATTTGACGCACATGCATACGGCCTTGAAGAATATGCAGAGATGGCTAAAAAATTTGAAGAAGCCCATCCTGGCGTTAAAATCGAAGTACAGCACGCTGCAAACGACAGCAGTACACTGCTTCAGTCCCGCGTAAATTCAGGAGATATCCCGGATGTATTTGATGTGGAATCAGGTACGGCAGCCCAGAAATATTATGAATATGCTTATAACTGGTCAGAGGACAAGGAAGTATTAGGGAAATTCAAGGAAGCAGCCCTGGAAACGGGAAAAGACGGGGACGGTAACATCATGTCACTGCCCTGGACCTATGAAAATTTAGGCCTGATCTATAACATTGAGCTGTTTGAAAAAGCCGGGATCACAGAACTTCCGGATACCATGGATGAGCTTGAGGCAGCCTGTGAAAAACTGTCTGCAGCCGGGATCACACCTTTTGCTTTGGCCGCAAAGGAAACATGGGTCCTCCATCACCTTTCCACCCATTTTATGATGGATAAGTCCCTGGATGCAAAGGGAGTCGCGGATAAATTAAACAGCGGCGATCTTGCCTTTAAGGATATGAAGAATTTCCAGAATCTCTTCCGTCTCCTGGATCTGGCTGTAAAATACGGTCCTGATAAGCCGCTAGAAGTCGACTGGGAAACAAGCGAAAACATGCTGGCAAATGGAGAAGCAGCCATGATCCATATGGGCGACTGGTGCCAGTCAACCCTGGATTCCTTTAATCCTGATGCCCGCCTTGCATTCCTTCCCTGCCCGGTAAGTGATAATCCTGAAGATGCCACACTGCTGTCTTCCTGTAACTGGACCTATATCGTGAATAAGGATTCCAAGCATTTGGATCTGGCAAAGGAATATCTGGAGTATATCCTCACATCGGAGGAAGGTCAGAAATGGATGTGCAATGGCGTAGGAGGCGTTCCGGGCGCTAAGACAACCATGGAAGTTAAGGGCGCTCTTGCCAATGATGCGTCAGCATACGTAGAAAATGGAAAGACAAACGGCTGGATCCACACCATTGCGCCTACGGGGTATTCTGATATCGTTGGGCCTGCAATGCAGGCGTATATGATAGGCGATATGACAGCACAGCAGGTGACAGAGGAGTTCCAGAAGGGATGGCAGATCCAGAAAAACTAACCCTCAGTTTGAGAAACCGGAGCCTGACGGAAACGGAAACCCAGGAGGCATAAAAGTGAAAAACAAAGGAAAAGCAAAAGATTTATTGATATTCGCATTGTTTGTATTTCCAGCGGTGGCGTTTGTACTGTTTTCTACAGACGTACCGTTTCTGATGAACCTGTACTACTCGGTCTTTGACTGGAATGGGATCAGCAAGGATATGAAATTCGTGGGACTTCAGAACTTTGTTAATATATTCTCAGACGATGCGCTATTTTGGAAAAGCGCTACATTTACACTAAAGTTCTCGGTGTTTTTTGTAGTGGCGGTAAACATGATATCCCTGACAGTCGCCCTGGTCATGGCGGAGGAAAAGAAAAGTTCAAGCGTGGGGCGGGCATTTTATTACATACCTTATATCATAAGCCTGACGGCCATCAGTCTGATCTGGAAATTCATTCTTGGCCCTGGGTTTGAGGCTTTGTATCAGGCAACCGGCTGGGAGGTGTTTCACTGGAGCTGGCTGGGTTCGTCGAAACTGGCATTTTTCGTAGTCGTGATCATGACCGTGTGGCAGAATCTGGGATTTTATATGGTGAATTATATTGCCGGAATCATTTCCGTACCAAAGGAACTGATCGAAGCCGCCAAAATAGACGGAGCCAACAAATTCCAGGTGTTAAGAAGGGTGACCCTCCCCTTGATCATGCCTGCAGTATCCATCTGTATGCTTACCTCCCTGACATTCTCATTTAAACTGTTTGATGTCATCATGGTGTTTACCAAAGGCGGACCGGCCAATTCCACCATTTCCGTGGCTTACAACATCTATAAGGAAGCATTTTTCAACAACCGTTACGGAATGGCTACCGCAAAATCACTGGTATTTGTGGTTTTCGTGCTTATGATCACTGCAGTACAGCTTAAGGTAACTAAAGGTAAGGAGATAGAGGCGTAATGAAAAAAATAAAAAAAATCAGCATGCTTTCCGTTATTGTGTTTATCTGTTCTGTGTTCTGGCTGATGCCTCTGCTTCTGATATTTATTAATTCTTTTAAACCTTATAACGACATGCTTCAAAAGTTCCTGGCCCTGCCTGAGAGCTGGAGTCTGAATATGTACATGGAAACATGGACAAAATTCCGGTTTCCGATGCTCATCAGCAATACCCTGCTGTATACGGCATGCACGGTATGTGTGATCGCACTGCTGGCTCCTATGGCTGCCTATAAGCTGGCAAGGACAAAGGGCAGATTGTCTGCGGTGTGCTTTGCACTCATTATCATGCCAATGATGGTGCCCTTCCAGTCCTACATGATCACTTTGACCAGGCTGGTGGCAAGTCTTGGCATGACAGGGAATAAGATCGGATATATCCTGGTAAGTACAGGGCTGTGTATGCCCTTGGCAGTCTATATGATTCATGGGTTTGTAAAAAATGTTCCCATTGAGCTGGAGGAATGCGCCTGTATTGACGGTGCTTCCAAGGTGAGGACCTATTTCACCATTGTTCTCCCGCTGCTAAAGCCCATTCTGACAACCGTTGTGGTTCTGGACACTCTTGCTACATGGAATGATATCATTACCAACCAGCTGATCGTCGGAGGGAATGCCCGGGCAATGAACATCCAGAATGCGCTTTACATGCAGTTTTCCGCCCAGTCGGCGGACTGGGAACACGCCCTTCCGGGAATTGTGATGTCCATGGCCCCAAGCCTGATCTTCTTTGTTTTTATGCAGAAGCATATTGTGGGAGGCATTACGGCCGGAGCGGTCAAGGGCTGATAAAAAGAAAGAGAGGTATATCCTATGAGAATCGGAGTTATGGTTGAACTATTTCAGGATACGGACGTGGATGGTAAATTTGCGGAGCTGCGCTCTATGGGTATGGAAAGCTGTCAGCTGGTGTGCTGGGACCAGAAATTGATGAATGAGAACACTGCAGATAAGGTAATTGCCGCAGTAAACCGTCACAAAGTGGATATTACTGCCTTCTGGTGCGGATGGGAAGGCCCGAGAGTATGGGATTTTTACGACGGTCAGCTTACCCTGGGTCTTGTGCCTGAGGCATTCCGTTTTGAGAGAATGAAGATGCTGGAAAAAGGGATTGATTTTGCAGCCATGATCCATGTACGGGATGTGGCAACCCATGTGGGCTACATGCCCGAAAATCCCTATGATCCCAATTACCAGGGCGTCCTGACATGCTTAAAAACGCTGGTAAATCAGTGTAAAAAGAATCAGCAGAATTTTCTTTTTGAGACAGGCCAGGAAACCCCGGTAACACTAAAAAGAGCCATACAGGATATCGAAAAGGAAACAGGAAAAGGCAATGTGGGAATCAACCTGGATCCTGCCAATTTAATCATGTACGGCAAAGCCAACCCGGTAGACGCCCTGGAAGTATTCGGGGAATACGTGATGGGAATACACGGAAAGGATGGAAAATATCCTACGGACGGTCATATGCTTGGTGAAGAGGTTCCTCTTGGAGAAGGGAAAGTGAATTACCCAGCCTTTGTGGCAAAGCTGAAAGAAATAGGATATGCCGGAGATATTACCATAGAACGGGAAATATCCGGCGAAGAGCAAAAAAGGGATATACTCATGGCTAAAAGTCTCCTGGAACAACTGATAAAGGAAGAATAGGTTTTCATGAGAAGGGCTGCCCGCTGCCTGATAAATCAGCAGTGGGCAGCCCTTTTATGGATTTTTGTATCTCTCTGAAAATATCAAAAATCACTGTATCACAATCGCCTGGGACAAATGTCTTGGCTGGTCCGCGTCAATGCCCTTTTTCTCAGCAATGTAATAACCGATAAACTGTCCGATAAATCCTATTAACGCCGCATTCTGCATGTCATTGTACCCATAGGGCAGATCCAGGCAATAGTCCGCCTCTTTCATATCCACAGAAGCGGTATTTCCGATTGCCGCCGTTACCGCACCATATCCTTTCATCTGGGCCAAGAGTTTCCCATCCTCTTCTACGGTTTTCGAATGGCTCAAGAGTAGAACCAGGGTATTCTCATCTACCAGGCTCATGGGACCATGGCGGTACTCCAGGCTGTAATATGCCTCTGAATTCGAGATTCCCATTTCCTTTATCTTGTTCATGCACTCATTGGCAACCCCATAGTAAATGCCCTGCCCCAGTGTGATGAACAGGTTTAAATGTTCATTTTCACCGATGATTTTCTTTGCCAGGGCATCCATTTTCCCAAGGACATCCCTTGCGCGGTTCCCATAGTCTGCCATTGCAGCTATTTCCTCCTTCTTCCCTCCCACATACATGGCCATGATCACTGATAAATAAACCATGCTGGTAAAGGATCGGGTCATGATCACGCTGTCCTCGGCAGTATCCGGAGACAGGATCATATAATCATTATAGGCTGCGCTGTCCTTATCACAAGTGATAGCCAGGGTTTTTACCCCAGGAAAGCTTCTCACCTTGTCAATCGCCATACGGACCTCAGTGGTATAGCTTTTCCTGGTAATGGGAAGAACCAGAACCCTTCTGTTTTTCACAAATGCCTCCGGGAAGTAGTAAAGCTCGGAACAGCACATGGCCTTAGCCGGAAGGCAATTGTAAGCAGAAAAAGCATGGGCGGCGGCCTGAGCCAGATAAAAGCTGGTGCCGCAGCCGGTAAAGATCAGTTCATCAAATTCCTCTGCAAACGCCTGATCCAGGACTCTGTAAATATTCTCCAAAGACTTATTGACCGCCTCAAAGGACTCAGGCTGTTTATATACCTCGCTGTAAGTTAACTGGCTGTTTTTCTTTTCCATGTCAAGACTCCTCTCATACTGTTCTTTTATACTAAAGGGAATCAGGCTTTCCCTTCTGACCCTGCCAGGCGGATAATATCCTTAATATCCTCTGTCAGCCTGTTATTGGCATACTGGGACAGCTTCCAGGAATGCCCCTGATGATCCATATTCTTTAAACCTTCCTCATAGTGGTTTACGTATTGATAGCGGATTTCCGTGCCGAAATTAATTTTCGCCACTCCCAGCTTAATGGCCTCTCTGATGATATCTTCTTTCATTCCGGTGCAGCCATGTAGAACCAGGGGGATATCCGTATACTTTCTCACTGCTTCTAAAACCTCCAGATGGATGTCCGGCTCACCCTTATAATATCCGTGGGCATTACCGATACCGATGGCCAGGGAATCAGGCCGGCACAGCTCTAAAAATGTCTTTACTTCTTCAGGATTCACAATATTCTTATTTTCCATCACTTCACCCAGGTTATCAAGGCGCAAAAGCTCGCCGATTTCGGCCTCCACCGGCACTCCAAAGCACCTGGCTACCTTTAAAACCTCGTTGGTCATAGCTGCATTTTCCTTAACTGGCTTTTCCGAGCCGTCGATCATTAAGGAAGTAAAGCCCAGCTTCAGCGCCTCCATGCAGATATCAAAATCCCCGCCATGATCCAGATGAATGGATACCGGTACAGAAACCTTGTCCGCGCACCACTTGCAGACTTCTACAAACCAGTCGTGGCCGGAATAGGCCCCTGTGGATACGTAATGGGCAAGGATGACAGGAGACCTCATTTCCTCCGCCGCCCGGCAGGCAGCCCAGATGATATCATAATTTCCTCCCTGTGTATTGAGAGCCGGGATGGCATACCCTGACTTTGCTGCCTTCATTAAATTCTCTTTGTTTGTTACAAGCATGGTTTTTTCTCCTTTTTTATCCTTTTACTGCACCCGCTACCAGACCCTTGACCATATATTTCTGGAAGAAGAAAAATATCACCACCATTGGGATGGTACCCACAATGGATATGGTGTTGATCAGGGACCAGTCATAGGAAAGCTCGCCCAAATAGCGGAGTGCAACGCCTGCCGACAGAGTCCGTAAGGCATCTGTCTGGATCAGGGTTGATGCATGCAGATAATCATCCCAGGAAAGCAGGAATGCATAAATTCCCACTGCCAGCATTCCCGGCTTTACAAGAGGTACCACAACCTTAAAAAGCGTTCCGAATCTGCCCGCTCCATCCACTCTGGCCGCTTCCTCTAACTCCTTTGGAATCCCGTCATAGAAGCTGGACATGAGCATAATGGTGAACGGGAGCATACCTGCCGTAACCGCCAGGATCAGCCCTGGGTGCGTATTAATCAGTTTTACATCCCCAAGGATCTTATAAAGGGAAATCAAACGGCTGACCACAGGAAACATCTGTGCGGAAGTGAATGCAGCCACAATCCAATTATTCCATTTAAAATGGAACCGGGACAGCGCATAGCCGGAAATGACCGCCATAAAGGTGGTGATGAGCGCAGCGCTTCCCGCCACAATAAAGTTGTTTTTATAATAGGTAAAGAAATCATTATCAACGGTGAACAGATTGATGTAACTCTGAACCGTAGGGTTCCTGATCAGAAAGGTAGGCGGAAACTTGTATGCCTCCATATTGGTTTTAAAGGATGTGATCAGGACCCATAACAGAGGGAACAGTAAAAACAAAAGGATGAGGCCTAAAACCACATACTTCAGAATGGTGTTTAAGGTACGGTTTCGTTTCATATTCAGCCTCCTCCTTACATATCATCCGCTTGAAACATGCGGTTATAAACAAATACGACCACAATCATCAAAAGCATCCATACCGTAGTAACAGCTGCACCGGAGCCAAAATTATTGGATACAAAAGCTTCCCGGTAGCTTAAAATGGCCATGGTAGTTGTAGAGTTGTTTGGTCCGCCTCCTGTCATAGTCCAGAATAAAGGAAACTGCTTGAAGTTCTCAATAATGGACATGGAAACCGTGACCTTGATCACGCTCTTCATATAAGGCAGAACAATGTTAAAAAATCTTTGAACCCCATTAGCCCCGTCAATTTTTGCAGCCTCTAAAATGTCCTCAGGCACATTGGCAAGGCCCGCTAAAAGGAGCAGAGCCGCAAGAGGAATCTGTTTCCACAAAGCAGCTGTAGAAACGCCAAACATGGCCGTAGCCGGATTATTTAAAATGGCGAATTCCATCACCCTGCCTCCGGTCAATATACCCACGAAATATTTAACCAGACCATACTGAGGCTGGAACAGCCATAGCCATATAAGTCCTGAAATCAGGGTCGGCACCACCCAGGGGACCATCATAATGCTTCTTATAAACCGGGAAAACCTTATGTTGCTGTTTAGAATCAGGGCCAGGGCCATTCCCAGAATAAACTGTACAGTAACCACTCCGAACACAAATACCAGGGTATTTGTTATGGAAGGAAGCAGCTTTCCATTGGAAAAAAGCTTTATATAATTAGCAAAATCATTCCATATTCCCGGTTTACCCGAGATGATATTCTTTACCTTATAATCGAAAAAACTTCTGTATATGGAATCCGCCACCGGAATCAATATAAACGCTACGGTTGTAATAATTGCCGGAAGCAGCAATGCAAATGCGAATACCCGATCTCCTGTCTGAGCCTTAAAATACGACCTCTTAATTGCCTTCTCCTTCAAGGTTCTTTCCCCACTTTCTATTTATTCTCTCCGTAAACATTGATTCCAGGTCCCAATACTCCGGCCAAAAAGCTTTGTCCCCCGCCCATGACCGGCTCCCTTGAACCGTCAACTCTCGGATCAGCATACTGAAGGAACCAAAGCTCCATCTGTTTTTTCATCCGGCCGATCACTTCCTTATATCCTTCATCCTGAATCCTGTTGTATGTCTCTCCCGGATCCGGCTCTAAATCATAGAATTCATCAGGGCCGTATGGATACCGGTGGATCAGCTTATATCGCTTATCCCGAATCATCCGTGCAGGGCCGTATTCATCGAATACTACCACCGGATTCGCCTTTTCCCCTTCTGTCCCCATGAGGCTGGATAAAAAGCTTTTTCCCGGCAGATTATCCGCTTCCTCATTCTTAAGTCCTAAGTACTCCAGAAGAGTGGGCATGAAATCATAGCCGCTGCACATAGCATCGCAGACCCGGTTTTCCGGAATATGGTTTTTATGGCTTACGAGGAACGGGACTTTGACAGAAGAATCGTAAAAGTTCAGAGGAAATGTACCGTTTCCTTTTCCCCATATTCCGTGGTGGCCGCAGTTAAAGCCATTATCGCTGGAAAAGATGATCAGGGTATCTTCTGCCAGCCCTTCCTCTTCAAGCTTTATCATGATCCGTCCAACATTATGATCCATGGCGGTCACCGCTGCAAAATATCCTGTCAGGCATTCTCTGGAATTTTTATATCCATCTAACACCTCTGTCTTTGCCCATGGATGGGGAGGAGGCTGAGGGCAGCTTTCAAAGAGACAATCCTTATAAAGCTTCATGTATTCTTCCGGATGGCAGTTGACCCATGGGGAATGGGGAGCCGTATAGTGAACACTTAGATAAAAAGGATTTTCCCTGTTTTTTGTCTTGTCAATAAAGACCAGGGCCTCATCCGTAATCACATCTGTTATGTACCCTTTTTCATTTACAGGCTCTCCCTCCCGGAACATGGGAGCGTTATAATATGGTCCCCCGCCCTTTTGATGAGAGTACCAGTAAGAAAATCCCTTCTGAGACTTCCTACCGTCCCCTAAATGCCATTTCCCGCTTAATCCGCAGGTATATCCGTTTTCCGCCAGAATATCCGTATACCCCCGGTAATCTCTCAGATATTCAATAGCTTCCTGTCCGCAGCCTCCGTTGCCGCCGCTTAAATAATCATGGATGCCGTGCTGGGACGGGATCCTTCCTGTCAGGAGAGAAGCCCTGGCAGGAGAACAGACCGGGGACGTACAGAAAAAGTTCTGAAAGCGGACACCGCTTTGTGCCAGACGATCTAAATTGGGAGTCCTGATCTCGTGATTTCCATAACAGCCCAGGGACCAGATTCCCTGGTCATCTGTTAAAATAAATACAATATTAGGTTTCTTTCCTGCCATCTTCTCTCCTTTTCGTTGATCGGATATTCGCAATCGGATATTCGTAATCCGCTTCGTTACTTGATGAGGTTAAATCTCTGTCTGCACCTTATGGAAGCAGGGGCTGCACCGTACTCTGGAAATTCTTAAGAGCAGTGTCCACGTCTTCCCCTCCAACCGTTACCGCCTGAGCCAATGCACAAAGCTCTAAATTAAACTCAGATAAGGACGGGAACATCAGCACCGGCTCCGCCTTCTCCACGGAATTTCCTGCGCCGTTTAAAATCGGACTGTTTTTTACGGCTTCCATGTCCTTCATATCATCTTTTGCTGGAAGGGCTGGGGCAATATTTGCAATGTAATCATTTAAAACCTCCGGTGTAACTACATACTGGATAAAGTTTTTTACCGCCTCCACGCGCTCCGGTCCATTGTCAACCGCAACAAAGCAATGAGACTGGAGAGTGGAAGCCCCATCCCCGTTTCCGCCCTTTAAGGGCTCTGCTGCTGCTGCAAAGTTTACCACATCCGGGTTGATGGATTTGGCTCCGTTAAAGCCCCAAGAATTGTCATAATACATAGCAAGCTGCCCCAGGGCAAATAAATTTCTTAAGTCCTTTGGCTTGGCATTCTGTGGATTATAGCCCTTTTCATCAAGAAGCTTTAACATAGTAAGAGAATCCTTTAAGCCTTCATTTTCCACATTCAGCTTCCCGTCTTCGTCTAATACATACCCTCCAAAGTTTGCAGCAAAGGCCTGAATAGAAGACCCGATCACAATAACCGATGCAGTGGGCTGACCGAATGCATACACCTTATTTCCGTCATCCGTAGTAAGCCCTGACAGCTTTTCCGCCATGGAAAGCATTTCTTCATAAGTCTTTGGAGGCTTGTTCGGATCAAGTCCTGCCTTTTCAAACAGGTTCTTGTTGTAGAACAAAAGGGAAGGAGATACGTAAAGCGGCGCTCCGTAAACTTCTCCGTCAACCTTATGGGCCTCCAGAATATTGGGATAGTAATCCTTTAAAAAATCTTCATCCAGGACATCCTTCATAGGAGCTGCAAGGCCAGCATCTACTAAGGCAGGAAGCCAGATCATCTCGCTGAAAACACAGTCCACCCGGTCTCCGCCTCCTGCCATGTTGATGACCTGGTTTAAGATTTCCCCGTATGGAGCGGTGACCCATTCAATCGTTACATTGGGATACTTGGCCTCAAAGCCTTCCTTCGTGCTTTTCCAAAACTCATCATACCCCTTTTCCAGTACCGCATAATTGGCAATCTTTAAGGTAATAGGTTCCGTGCTTCCTGAATCCTGGGCTTTCGCCTCTGTCTCTGTCTTTGCCTCCGCCTCTGTCTTCGGCTCCCCTCCGGTCGTACCCGTCCCAGTCTTTCCCCCACCGGAACAGCCGGTTGTGAGTGCCATAAGACCTGCAAGTGCCAGCGCTGCTAATCTTCTTTTTTTCATAAAATACCCTCTCTTTCTTTAAGATTCCGTTTGTTTTATTAAAACCAGATTTTTCAGGACGATATAATCCCCTTATCCTTATACACTCGTGTGTATATCATCCGGAAAAACCTGTGTTTTTCCTCCTGAATAAAACCATTATGTGCTTTCTCTTACAATCAGCTTTGTTTCAAATTTTGCGTTCTCCGGATGCCTTCCGCCGATCATCTGGACCATCATATCAATGGCTGTCCTGCTTATAGCCTCCCGCTGCATTTCCAGGGTCGTAAGCCTGGGATAGCAAAACATGCTGATGCTGGAATTGTCAAACCCTACCACGCCCATATCCTGAGGTATTCGCTTCCCCCAGCCGGCAGCTGCGTACATGGCGATGCAGGCCACCATATCATTCCGCCCCACGATTCCGTCTGTTTCCTTATGATCCTTTAAATATTTAACAACTTCCTCTGCCAGTTCCTCTTCCGAATGACAGCCTGCAATGACCGTATCTTCACCGGCATAAAGCCCGTTCTCTCTCATCTCGTCAAGGTATCCGCTAAGACGCAGGTCCGTAGGTCCGCTTACATTTCCCTTTTTGCTGATGCGGTCAATGTATATGATATGCTTCCTACCACTGCCGACCAGATGGCTGACCGCCGTCCTGGCTCCAGGATACAGGCCGGAAGCGAGGGTCGCCACATTCTCAGGAAGCACACCATGGGTTCTGTGTTCAAACAGCAGAACTGGTATTCCCGCCTTGCCAAAGGACTCCACATATTCCATGGGAAAACTGATGGAGCTGATGATAATGCCGTCATACTGCCGGCTGATCACCTGGGAAACAAACTCCGGCGTATTCCGGTTGGCGCACAGAGAAATCAGGAATCCGGCCTCATAGGCGTATTTATCCATCTCACTGACGATCCGGCTGAAATATTCGTTGGTGATCTGATCCGCAATAAAGAGAAGCTGGTTGCTGCGCTTTCCCTTCAAAGCCCGTGCAACATTATTAGGCCTGTAATGAAGGGCTGCAATGGCCTCCTCCACCCTCTGCCTCTTTTCCTTTGCCACATAGCGATTGTTATTGACTACATAGGATACGATAGTTTCGCTGACCCCTGCAGCCTTCGCCACATCATACCTTGTCACCCGTTCGCCATTCTGACTCATAATCCTGTCTCCTCACCATAAACTCGTATGTATATTTTTTATTATACCCGTCTGGTCCAAATGGTG
Organism: [Clostridium] celerecrescens 18A; assembly: GCF_002797975.1. Lineage (NCBI taxonomy): Bacteria > Bacillati > Bacillota > Clostridia > Lachnospirales > Lachnospiraceae > Lacrimispora > Lacrimispora celerecrescens. The sequence continues at coordinate 3,850,214 of NZ_PGET01000001.1, forward strand.
TCAACGGTTATTTCCAGGCTACATCTCAATAACCGGAATCCCAAGCAGCCCGCATACCTGCTTCATAGCTTCTGCCGCATCCTCCCATACGATGCTGTAGTGGTGAGGAATTCCCTCTGCTATGATCCCTTCTATCACTTCCCTCACAGGGCGTATAACTCTTACGTTAGCCATGGCTCCCTTTGTATACCGGTCCATGGGCAGTGCTTCTCCTCTCATAAGGAACAGCTTGTAGCCTCCGTCTAAGTTGCAGAATCTTGCAATGGTCACTTTCCCAGGTTTTAAAGCCCCATAAAAAGCGGTGCCCTGGCCGGCAAGAGGATGGTTTCTCAGCTGAACCTGATAATCCTTATTGCACAAGGATGGAGCAGGATTTCCGCAGTGCCAGAAAGTGATCACGTTTTCCTTTTCATCAATGTTGATTAAGTCTGTAATAAAGCTTGGTTTCCCCGTAAGATAGTATTCCGTCATCTGGGCCAGCTCTGCATCCACATCCCCTTCACAGCCGATGTTAATTCCTTCATCAGCCAGGCGTCCGAGGACTGCGCAGGGCGTTGTATGAAGATTTCCCATTTCAGGCCAGCATTTGATCGTGGCAAAATCATACTTCTGCTCTCTCATAACCTCTTTTAGAGCCAGATAAAGTCTGGAATGGTTCTCCAAATGTCCATCAGGAAGCTGCGTCGTGTCATATTCAGAGGACATCTTTTCCATGTCAGCCTTCCATTCATCCCCGGAAAGCTCTGCCATCCGGTCAAATACCACCTTTAAATCAGTTTCTTCGATCTTTACACCAAAGGTCCTGCGGATCAGGCTTTCATCAAAGCTGCAGTTGTAAAAAGCTGTGGGACGGTAACCAAAAAGTCCTAAGTTGGTATGCCGTAAGGCCTTGACCACGCCATAGGCCAGAGTCAGGTTTTTCACCCTTTCTAACGTCCTTTCATCCTCCAGGCTTCCGTAAACGGTATGATAGGCTGCCCCAAGCTTTCTGATGGCAGCCGCATTCATTGTCATGGAACAAAGTGCATTGGAATAAAGCCTGTCATCCTTTTCAAAAGGTATTTCATAGGGCGCCCATAAGATCAGAGGCACTCTTACCATCTCCGCCAGATAAGAAGCCACGTCATCTCCTGTAAATGCGCCATAGACCAGAACGATCACATCTACAGCCTGTTCCTTAAATTCTCTTGTCACCTGTTCTACCGCCTCACGGCTGCTGCCCAGAATGGAAGCCCTCACGATCCGGGCCATCGGCAGATGATCAGCCATCCAGTCCCCATATTCCCGGTTTCTCTGTTCCGGAACCTCCTTGGGCCACCTGCCGGAATAGGTAGTAACAAACCCAATATTTAGTTTTGTTTTCATCATTTCCCTCCAATACGTAAAAATATTGCACAATATTGTTCAATATCAACTCGTGTGTATAATACGTATGTACCATATTTTATTTACTTTGTCAATATCCCCCTATTCTTTTTTTAAATTTCTACAGCAGTGCAACGATTCCGGCGATTGCCATGAGTCCATACACGCACATGCTCATAGTCTTTCGGTCAATCCGCGCCACCAGCTTGCTGCCCCAGGCACTTCCTGCCAATATCGCTATAATCCCAATAGCCATATAGGGAACCAGATCCTCGGTCAGGAATCCGTTGGAAATCCTGGCGATGATGTTAAAAACCACAGTAATGGAAAAAAATGCATTTATTGTGCCCAGATACTCCTCTTTCGAATCCAGGACAGCCAGATAATAAAGGCTCATAGGCGGACCGCTGATCCCAAAAAAACCGCCGCATATGCCGGCCGTCAGCCCGCAGGCTGCCCCTATTAACAGCGACGGCTTTACTCTGGCTTTCCCCGAAAAAAAGAAAAAGTAAACAGCCAGCCCTATGAGAAACAGGCCAAAAATCCCTTTTCGCTTACCGGCATCAAAATAGGCGGACCAGTGAATGACTATGGTACTGGCCGCCAGATAGATCCCCGCTGGAAGGAGAATCGGCTTTATCCTTACCGACTTCCGGTACCGCCAGAACATAGAAAAGGACAGGATCATGGTAATCACATCACTTAAAGCCGGGGCCGCATTCATGGACAGGATAAGGGGAAGAAAGATCATGATGATGATCGCACCTCCAAAGCCTGTTACCGCCTGGACGAGTCCTCCTAGAAGAGCTGAAAAAGCCACAACCAATATTCCTATCATCAAAGCCTCCTTTCCTGATTCCGTGCAACAAAAAGAGCTGAAGCGAACCGTATCCGCAAGCAGCCCTGACGGTTTACATAAATTGATAAATATTATATATATTAATTCCAATAATGACTACCATCAAAAACAGGAACAGCTTGTCCACTACCTTCTCATCAATCCTTTTATTAATCACCCGGCCGCTCATTCCGCCTAAGATCCCTCCTATCACCATGAGGACCAAAAGCCAGACGGAAAATTCCGGGACCGTTCCTGTCACCAGGGAATTCAAAAGTCCTGTGATCTGGGAAAACAGGATGATGTAAAGGGAATTCTGGGCGGCTGCCTTCGTATCCATGGAAAAGAAGAAAAACAGCACCACCAGATTGATGGGCCCACCTCCGATTCCTAAAAATGAAGAAAGGATCCCAAGCACCAGTCCGATCGGCACACAAATAACCGGATTTGTCACATGATGAGTATGGATTTTGTCCTTTTTAATCGTATAGATCAGCGTTCCCAGAGTGATCACCAGAAGACAGGCCGCCTGAACAGCTCCAACCATATCCTTATCTGCAAACAGGGAAGAGACTGCCTGGAACATGGACTTTCCCACAACTCCTCCAATGGCCGCCCCTATGGCAAGAGGCGTACCGGTCTTCATATCCACCAGGGACTCTCCGCTCATTTTCCCTTTGATTACAGAATAACAGGTCATTGCAAGCACAGTGCAGCCTGACAGAAAGCTTATAGCAGATACGCTTAAAACCCCAAATGCATCCAATGTAGGCTTAATGATAACGCCTCCGCCAATTCCGCAGATGGCGCCTGCAATGGATGCGCCAAAACTGATCAATAGAAACAATCCATACAAATAACCGCTCATTTTATCAAAATCCTTCCTCGCCGGTATTAGCGGCATTCTCTTCCTTGTACATATGTCTTAAGAACATTGCATGCTTCATCAAGTACCACCAGGTTCGCTTTTTTTCCCACCTCAATGGAACCCATCCTGTCATAAACACCGATCAGCTTTGCCGGATTTTCTGTAAGAAGCCGTAGTACTTCCGCAAGAGGCTTTCCCGTAAATTCCAGAAGATTCTTTAATGCGGCTCCCATGGTCAAAGTGCTTCCTGCCCGGCTTCCTCCGCAAGCCAGTCTGGCATCTCCGTTCTCCACAATAACATCATTTACTCCCAGCTTATAATTCCCATCCGGAAGCCCTGCTGCCATAATGGAATCCGTCACAACCACCACCTGGTCCAGTCCCTTGGTCTTGATGATCAGCCGGACCGTTCCAGGATGGAGATGACGTCCGTCACAGATGATTTCACAAAATACCTTGTCAGACTCAAGCACAGCACCCCAGATTGCTGGAAAATGCTGGTGCAGAAGCTTCATGGCATTTCCCGTGTGGGTGGCGCCTCTGGCGCCCGCCTCAATGGCCGCACACGCGGTTTCGTAATCAGCTCCGGAATGGCCGATAGCCACCTGGATTCCAAGCTTCTTTAATTCCGGGATCATGGGAATACTGCCCTCAAGTTCAGGTGACAATGTGATATATTTGACATCACCCTCTGCCGCTTTCTGATATTCCTTAATGAGTTCCAAATCCCCTTCCCGAAGCAGGTGCTCCGGCATGGCTCCTTTATATTCCGGTGACAGAAAAGGGCCTTCCAAATGGATTCCTAAAAGTTCCGCTCCCTGATGCTCTCTGGTTTTCCATTTTTTATATTCTTCTATGCACCAAAGGGTCTGCTCCTTTGTATCCGTAAGCACTGACCCCAGCCAGGCCGTCGTCCCCTGGGCGGCAAAAAAGCGGCAGATTGTTTCATAATCCTCCGCTGTCGCCTTGTTCACATCGACCCCTGCGGCTCCATGGGTATGTATATCGATAAATCCCGGAACCACCAGCTTTCCTTCCATATCATAAACAACGGCTTCATCCCCGTTGTGAACTCCTGTTATCTCCCGTATTACTCCATCCTCTGCCAGCAAGTCTCCCAAAACAAAGGCGTTATTAACATAAAACCGCCCGTTTCTGAATAATGTTTTCATAAAAATTCCCCTTTCTCATTCTTCAGACCGCCGCTTTTTCTTACGATATGCTTTTATCATATCATAATTCGACCAAAAACTCCAATTTATTTAACCAAACGTTTGCTCCTCAAATAAATGGGACAAATTTAATTCCCTGATAATGGAGACGATCTCCTTTGACCTGCTGCAACCAAATTTTCTTAAAAGGCTTTTTATCTGGGTCTTGACGGTTATGACTTCCACACAGCGGATTCCCGCAATTTCCTTTATTTTCCTGTCCTCTAAAAGAAGCTTCACCAGCTCCCGCTCCGCGGCAGTCAGCTGGGAAACATTATTAATAAAGTATAACAGGCTCCGCTCCGAACGCTGCAGCCTTTTGTATTCGTTCATAATGGTATTCTGTATTCTTGCTTCCATCACCGGCTTTCCCATGTGGGCATTTTTAACATGTTCGATCAGATTTTCTATTGCTCCGCCTTTTACAACATAATCCACAGCCCCGGTCCCCATAGCAGTAATGATGATGTCCTCGGTCTCGTGAACGGTCAGATAGATGATCTTCTGGTCATGCTTTATATCCCTTATGTGCTCGGCGGCCAGAATCCCGGCATTTCTGGATTCCATCTCAATGTCCATCAGGATCACATCTGCATCCATTTTAAGGGCCATTTCCACGATATCCTTTCCTGTGGAGGCGCAGCCAATTACCTTTATCTCTTCATCCCTTTCCAGCTGCTTTTTTAAATCATCACAAAGTATGGTAAAATCCTCTGCAATCAGCACCTTTATCATCTTATTCCCCTTCCTTACTCATCCTGGTTTTTACACTTCGGTATCGCGACAAAAAAGGTGGCCCCTTCTCCCTCCGTACTTTCTAATTTCAGCATTCCAAAATGGTGTTTTATGATCTGTCTCACATAATATAGCCCAAGTCCCCAATTATTATTGGTATTCTTACTGGTATAGAACGGATCAAATATTTTTTTCTGTACCTGCCTGGATATGCCCCTTCCATTATCCTGGATCTCAAAGGTCACATAAAGCCTTTCATGGTATACCTTTATGCTCAAGTGTTTTTCCTGCCTGCCTGATTCCAGGATGCTTTCATAGCCATTGATCGCCAGATTATACAGGGCTTCGCTTAAATGAACCGCGTCCGCCAGGATCAATGTCCTGGCTTCTATCTCCGTTTCCACCTCTACCTCCGGATATTTCTCATGAAATCGGTCCAGAACCTTACGGACCACTTCTGAAGTTTCCGTGGGTACCAGAGTCATGTAATTGGATTTAATACTTTTATATAATTCTTCCATTCGGATTATCATATTCTGATTGATGGTTTCAAGCATATGGGAATATTCCAGGAGCTTTTCCTTTTCAGGATCGGTCTTTTCCAGTTCCTCTCTGATCCTTTCCTGGATGACCCGGTTTGACAATAACTGATTCTTCATGCCATGGACAAACACGGAAAGGCCTTTGCTTGCCATATCCATCTTCTTTTGGATAATGACATCTCCCCTGGTCTCCTCATGCTCCATAACCGTATAGGACTTAAGGCTTAAAAATCCCAGAATTCCAAACAGCGTGGTAACCACTGAAAGTACCATCCACCGGCTGACAGCCCCCGTCGTAGAATAAAGCAGCCCGCCATAGCGCATATACTCTGCGGAATACATCTGATATACCTGAATCGGGTCCTGGCGGAAATAAAAGCAATACATAATTCCCATACAGATCAGAAACACCATAATATAGCGGAACTGTCTTTTGCAGTAAGGGATGGTAATGCTTTTGTATTCGTGAATCAGGAGCCATAAAGCCGCAGCCAGATAACAGGCGATCCACAAAATTGTGAAATTAATAACCAGAAACTGCAGCCATTTTCCCGTTTTTGCAAGCCCTAAAAACAGGGATGGATAGTAGAGAATCAGTGTCATACAGGGCAGCAACATAATCAGGATATGCCTGGATTTGCTTCGCAGGATCCATGGAATCATGGAATAATCAAAGGCAAGCATAAGCAGAAATCCCGGAAACAGGGTTCTTCCCATAGCGATCATATACCCCAGCTTCCTTAATGGAAATATCATATAGGACAATTTTCTTTGTATCCTTAAATCAAAAAACAAGAAGAACTTCTGCCCGGTCTGCAGCCCGCCTGTCTTTGATAAGTAAATGATAATCCCGATGAACATGCAGACAAAGCTGACGCAAAGCCCCAGCATCAGTTTTGTCTGTTTATCTCTTCTAAGGAAAAAAATCGCTATAGAGGAGGATAAAATAAAGAACAATACAACAAACAGCATAGCTTCCTCCTGAATCATTCTGAAATCCCAGTGCGCCACAAATGGAGGTGTCCCGTTATTCCCGGATACCTCCATTTAAATTTACTAATTATTTGTGGTTCTCATCATATGCTTCCTGCATGATATCAAAGAGTACATAATTATTTACATCTACCGGCTTTTCCAGACGGCCTGCGTCTAAGAATACCTTCTGCTGGTTCTCATAATAGGATTTAATGGTTCCGTCCGCCAGGGCTTTTCCCATAAATTCTCCGGTCAGCCAGTTTCCTTCTTCCGTAGTTGCCAGCATGGTGGCTTCATCAACCTCACACTGTTTTGCTACCAGCTTTGCGACTTCATCGATGTTCTCCGCCCGGTAATCCCCGGCTTTTTGAAGAGCTCTGGCAAAGCGCACCAAAACATCATGGTTGGAATCAGCATATTTCTGGGTAGTGATAAAGCTGGAAGGAAATGTAACCTGATCTAAATAATCCTGATTATTTGCTAACATGATTCCATTGTCTCCAAGAGCCTTCATGATAGTCCCGGTTCCTGGTGACCAGGTGGCACATGCATCCACATTGCCGCTGATGACGGCTGATACGGTGCCGTTGGCATCCATTTCCACCAGCTCAACATCATCTGTCGTCATTCCCTTAGACTTAAGAGCCAGGTTCAGGATGATTTCTGCAGATGTACCGCTGGTAACGGCAACCTTTTTGCCCTTTAGATCTTCAATGGTATTGATCCCTTTTGCCTTGTTGCCGATGACTGCATCGGCTAAGCTGGTGCAGTCTATCTGAAAGATCACCGCTTCCCCTGATGCACAAAGGGCGTGGGCTCCGTGTCCGATCTGGGAAATATCAATATCACCGGAAGCCATGGCTGCAATTTCGGCTGGACCTCCCTGAAATTCCACCATTTCCACTTCCAGACCCATTTCCTTAAAATAGCCTTTATCCCTTGCCGTAACGGCCAGAGAAGCGCTTCCCATATTGGGCATATAGGCAATCCTAAGCTTTGTGATTTCCTGAGCCTTGGTTTCCTCTGCCTTGGTTTCCTCTGCTTTTGTTTCCTCTGCTTTCGTCTCCTCTGCTTTCGTCTGTGCCGCCGTAGTTGCAGGCGTCTTTGCTCCGCCCGCACATGCGGTCAAAGCCGCTGCCGTCATTACCATCCCCATAAGTAACGAAATTCTTTTTTTCATTCCTTTCTCCTCCTTATTTCCTGATCTCTAAATATTCCTGATACACCTGAGACCATATGTAATTTTTTAATTCTAAAAATTCCGGTGTCATCTTTGTTTCCTGATTTCTGGGATATGGAATCCCGATCTCCACAATCTCTTTAATCCGCCCTGGCCTGGCGCTCATAATGATGACCTTTTGAGCCAGAATAATGGCCTCATCCACGTCATGAGTGATGAAAAAGCATGTTTTACGTTCTTTCTGCCAGGTAGCTAAAAGCTCTGACTGAAGCTGGGTCCTGGTCTGGGCATCCAGTGCTCCAAAAGGCTCATCCATGAGAAGCACCTGGGGATTTACCGCATAGGCTCTGGCTATGGCAACCCTCTGTTTCATTCCGCCGGACAGTTCCTTTGGATAGGCGCCCGCAAAAGGTTCCAGATCCACCATTCTTAAATATTTCATGGCCTCTTCCCTTGCCTGCTCCCCTTTTATGCCTTTTAGCTTTAAGCCGAATTCCACATTTTTAAGTACCGTAAGCCATGGAAACAAGGCGTACTGCTGGAACACTACCCCCCGCTCCGGTCCCGGGCCCTCTACCACCTTGCCATCCACGTATACGTTTCCTGAGGTAGGCTCCAAAAGTCCGGCGATGATATTGAGCAGAGTTGACTTTCCGCAGCCTGATGGGCCTACCACACAGATAAACTCATTCTCTTTTATGTCAAGGCTGACTCCGTTTAAGGCTGTCATCTCTCCTTTGCGGGTATTATATGTTTTTACCACATGATCAATTTTTACTTTTATTGCTGCATTGTCTCCTGCCATCCGGTCAACTTCCTTTCCAAGTATCGTACTATCTGTTCAAAAGTAAGGCCAATCACACCGATAATCAGGATTCCCATAAGTACGATCGCCATATCGTAATAGCCCTGTGCCTTTTGGATCATCATTCCAAGACCCTTAGACGCTCCTGTCAGCTCTGCCGCCACCAGGGTGGTTAAAGAAGCAGAAAGTCCAAGCCTGGCCCCCACCAGGATAAAGGGCGTGGAAGCGGGTATGACTACCTGAAAGAATATATCCCGGTCTGTAGCCCCAAGTACCTTTGCCGCCTTAATCAATGTTACATCCACATTGCAGACGCCCTGGTAAATGGTGACCACCAGTACGAGAAAAGAAGCGATAAATATTACGATGATCTTTGCCCTTTCCCCCACTCCTGCTCCCGCAATGACAAGGGGAATATAGGCCAGCGGCGGAATATTTCTCACAAACTGGATCCAGGGAGCCACCAGGTTCCGAAACGGTGCATACCAGCCCATAAGAAATGCAATGGGAACCGATGCGATGAAGCCGCAGAGAAAACCTGCAATTACCCGGAACAGACTGATATAAATATGGGGCCACAAGGTTCCGTCCTGTAGCTTTCCCGCCAGTTTGGATACTACCTCCCACGGCTTTGCAAAGATGACTCCGCCAGCCTCCGTAGACGCTATGAAGATCCATAGCAGAAATGCTGCCAGGATGGACAGCAGCATCCATAGCTTTGCAGGAATGCGGTTTAACATACTGTTCTTTTTTTTACTGCTCATGCTTACCATTTCCCTCTCTGTCTTTTTCTAATGTTTTATTATGTGTAGTTTACACCCAAAAAAAAGATCTGGGGAGGGGGATTTTTTATCATACCTTTTTTCCCAAGGCGCTAAACATGCTCCTCTTATATTCCTCCACCCCTTCCTGGTCAAAGGGGTTTATGTTCATCATGGTTCCTGAAATCCCACATGCCATCATAAAATAATAAAACAGTTCTCCAAAGGTTTCCTCCGAAATATTTTTTGACAGGAAACGGATGCAGGGCACCCCGCCCCTCCAGTGGGCATTCAGAGTGGCTTCCTCAGCCGCCTTGTTTATCTGGTCAAAATCCATACCATTCAGATAGTCAAAGCCATCCCTAAAATCCGGATCAGGCGCAATAACCGCCTCTGCGCCGGGATTCTCTGCTGAGACAAAGGTTTCCATCAGGCTGCGTCTTCCCTCCTGCATATATTGGCCGATGGAATGCAAGTCCTCCGAATAAATTGCTGAGGAAGGAAAAATTCCCTTTTTCTCTTTTCCCTCACTTTCTCCAAAAAGCTGCACCCACCATTTTGTCAGATAAGAATACCGGGGTTCAAAGGATACCAGCATCTCAATATCATATCCCCTCTCATATAACAGGTTTCTGGCTGCCCCGTAAAGTACCGCAGGGTTGGAAGATGGATTGGCCCGGCAGTCCTCTGCGGCCCTCTTCATCCCGGCAAGATACATGTCCGGATCAAGCCCTGCTGCCGCTATGGGCAAGAGGCAGACCGGAGAAAATGCGGAGTACCGCCCTCCTACTGATGTGGGAAAGGAAAGAAACAGATAACCGTTTTCTTTTGCGATTCCCTCCAGCCTGGAACCTTTCGTACCAGTCACAATGATCCGCTTTGCCATCTCCTCTCTATCATACCTCTTCTTCATCCACTGGCGTAGGATGCGGAAATGGCTTCCCGGCTCCAGTGTCTCAAAATTCTTGGCAATGACATTGATATAAACATTCCGTCCCTCCATCCGCTTTAACATTTTGCTGACGGAATAAGGAGACAGCGTATTTCCCATATAAAGGATCTCCGGCCCCTTCCCGTCTGCCAGTGCCTCTATCATAGCCCTGGCTGCCTGGTTGGATCCCCCTACTCCCACAAGAACAAAAAGGTCACCCTCTCTTTTGATCTCCTCTGCCTTTGCCTTTATCGCCTCCAGCTCATCATCCAAAATAGCCGGGGAAACCCAGCCCAGAACTTTCTCATGGTCCTCCATGGTAAGGAACCTGCTCAAAGCCATTCCTGCCTTTTCCCTGCTGACCTTAAAATCTTCTTCCTTAAAATATGTTTCTGCCTTTTTCAAATCTATTGTAACGTTCATGCTTTCCCTCCATTTCAAAAAGGCCGATCCAGATCTTTCTCTGAACCGGCTTTTTTTTATAGCCATTTATCAATTTTTTTATAGCGCTCTGCCATCTCATCAATGGTCACACATTCAACCAGCGAAGCCCTCCCGTAGGAGCCGAACTTTATGATCAGGGTTCCTACCACTTCCTTTACTCCCCGCTCCACGCAGTCCACAATGGCAGCTACATCCTCATCGGGGATGGTTCCGTACATTACCGTATCCATAATGGGAGGCAGAAATACCCTGGGATCAAAAGTTTCCTTCATTGTCTCCAGCCGCTCATAAATGGCGCCGATTGACCCGCTGTTCCTCTTTTCCGGATACTTTTCAAAGAATTCCTTCATGTTCCTGGTAACAGCAAGACGGATATCCGTATCCACGTTAATCTTATTGATTCCTGCTAAAATGGCAGCCGTAAGCTGTTCCATGGATATTCCTTCGGTACCTGACAGCTTTCCTCCAAGACCATTGATCTCATCTACGATGTATTTCGGCACGGTGGAGGAGCCATGAGAAACCAGGGCGCCGAAAATTCCCAGATGATTCATGCATTCCCTGATGGCAATTACAATCTCCCTGCGCAGCTTTACATCCTTTCCCTTAGAAGCCCCGTGCATGGTGCCATAGGATATCGCAAGGGCGTCAACGCCGGTTTTCTGGAAGAACTCCACAGCATCCAGTGGATTGGTATATGTGGAAGAATCAGAAAATACGTGATCTTCCACGCCGGCAAGCACTCCCAGTTCCCCTTCTACGCTGACTCCTCTGCCATGGGCATACTTTACCACTTCCCTGGTAAGCTCTATGTTCTCTTTAAACGACAGGGAAGAACCGTCAATCATGACGGAAGTATAACCTCCTTCGATGGCAGCCACGCAGGAATCAAAGTCTCTGCCGTGATCTAAATGGAGGACAATAGGGATTTCAGAATCCATACCGTATTTTTTTACCGCATTTCCTATATTTCTTGCTCCGGCCTTTTTATCTTCCAGGGTTGCATTCAGAAAATCAATTCGTCCTCCCATGAATCCATTTGCCAGATCCGCCCCCTGCAAAATGGCAGGGGAACGAAACATTTCGTGTACTTCGATTACTGCTTTGGCCTGGGCGACCGCATTCACGTTAAAGCCGCCCTGCCCAAAGCCATATTTTATGGAGGCCTCCATAAGAGGTCTAAGTGGTATTAAGCTCATCTGTTTCTCCTATATTCAATCGGTTAAGGCTGCTACAAATTCTGTAAACGTAAGGGTGATATCCGGATGGTTTTGCAAAAGGCTTACAGGGAATTCCGTGGTCGGCTCACCGTATCCGGCCCTCCGTACCACGGCTCTGTGCCAGTTACGAAAGCAGCCCAGGCGGATTTTTCCTGCATGTGCGATCTCATGGATTCCGACTGTGACGCAGTAAGAGGGCATATCCTCCAGAGCTCCGTTAAAATCGCCGATGGCATTGGCTGCCCTTGTTTCCGGACTTATTTTTAAAACCCTTGTCTTCTGGGCCAGAAATTCCTCTGCCCTTAAGGTCCCGTCCGCCTCGTTAAACGCCACATGGCCGTTAATGCCGATGCCTCCAAAGACCATGTCCACACCTCCAAGCCTTTCAATCAGCTCAGGAATATAAGAGAGGTTGTCCGGGTCAGGAAATATTCTCTGCTCCCCTGGCATTATTAGCTCCGGCCTGATTTTAGAATAAACGTTTCTGTCCATAAATCCCCGAAAGCTTAAGGGGTGATCCATAGAGATCCACCTTTTTTCATCATCCAGGTATTCGTCCATATTTATGAACCAAACATTCTTTAAGCTTAAATTTTCCTCATTCACCATTTCCACAAAGTAAGGATACTGGCCAACGGGTCCTACCGGACAGATGAATACGGTCCTTTCTCCCCTGGCATTATGGCTTTTTATCTCCTCCGCCATCTGCTCAGCCATCTGACGGAACACCTCGCTGTTATCCTTCATACAAAACAGCTTCATCTTCGGATTCTTCAAAAGGGCTTCCTTATCGTATCTGTAATATTCATGCTTCATGTGAATTCCCCCTTATTTATGATGATGAGCCATACAGCCACAATCCTCATGCCCTTTTCCGCCAGGAGTCTCCCCCTTCATCATCAGATGGACCGCACTCAGCTTAAAGGTCTGGGGAAGCACCAGAATGTTAGGATTTGCTCCCACAAATTTCTTCTTTGCATCCTCCAGGGCCTCTTCCACCGTAGCTCTGGTCTTTAATCCCATGCCACGGGCATAACCAGGATCCTGGGCTCCGCATAGGTAAATGGCTGAGGTATTCATCTCGGCAACATGGGCGCAGCTGATCATGGAAAAACCATGGAAGGGATGAAAGGCATTGCAGTAACGGTATTTCCTGATATACTCTTCATCTGTGGCAAAATATTCTCCGTAGCGGTTCATATCCGGCAGAGTATTCATCTGGTCATGCTGGAACATCTCATACATTTCTCTTAAATACGGCCAAAGCTCGTCATGGAAATAACCGTTGCAGGTGGAGGTGAAAATGATGACGCAGTTATCACTCATGATCCTCTTATGGCGGATCACCTGGGCGGAAATGGCCTGCATCAGCATGATAGGGTTGGTTCCCATTCCGTCCCCGTAATGGAAAAACTGGGGCATACCGAAAATCATCACATCGTATTTCTTTTCCGCCCAAGGAACGTAAGTGCGCTTATCAGCCGTAATCCAGGAGTGGGGCTGCATTACAGCCGCATACCCGCTGTTGATCTCGATCTGGCGGGATTTTGTATCCAGAACCGCATCACAGCAGAAAAATTTCTTTCCCATACATGTTTCCATATACTGCCCGATCTCGTCAAACTTTGTCCTCATAAGGGATTTTCCGCTTACAGGAGTGAAATCTGCCCGGTGCATGACCTCCGGCACGTGGTGGGAGGCAATGGAACGCCAATGGGTGATTCCTGTGGAACAGTGCTTATAGCCGCCGGAATAGCCGCCGTATGGGTTTCCCTGGGTGTGCCCGATGAGGATCGCCACATCACTGTCGTACACGTATTTGTTCATCAGAACCGGATCGCCCCGGTCCGTTGTCCCAAGATCCACCAGATGATCGTAATCCTCGCTGTCGTGGTTGATGATCTGATGAGTGTACCAGAACTCATGGAACAGTTCATTCCCGAGCACGGCCCTGATCTCCTTTTCCGTATTCTTTCTGTGGAGACCGTTGGAGCAGATCAAAAGGATGTCCTTCTTTTCCACACCCGCTTCATATAATTCTTTTAAAATAAGTTTTATGGAAATTTTCCTGTGAGAGGTAGGCTGTTCTCCTCCCTTTACCCGGTCGGGAAATACAATGGTTACTTTCGAGCCCTTGTGGGCCAGCTTTGAAAGCGGCTCCATGCCCATGGGATTTCGTAAGGATTCAAGAGTCTTTTCCTCCAGCTGATCCTCCGGAATATAAGGCGGATCCGGTACTGTCTCCCCCGGAATAAATATATCCGCAGTATCGGGCAATGTGACGTTTACGGTTCCCTGTCCATACTCTAATGCTACATTCATCTTACACGTCTCCTTTTCTCCAATTTTGTTTACGAATGAATCTGACCCTATTTTCCTAAATAGGCCTCTATGATCTCTAAATATTCCTCAGGATAAAAACCGATCTCCCCCTGGAATCTGGTCAGGGCGATCAGTCCTCCGTCAATGACTGGAATGGAAGCCAGCATCTTAGCATTGTCAGCCTTTAGTCCTCCGCCGTAGACCACCGGAAGCCCTCCGGTCACTTCTTTGATATAAGAACCGGTCCTGGCTATATACTCTTTATCCGGCGGAGTTTTCCCCGGTCCAATGGCCCATACCGGCTCATAGGCGATGACTACTCCCCCAGTGTCCACACCAAATAATCCGGTCTCAAGCTGCTCCTTTAATACTTCCTGCCAGTGTGGCTGTTCCTCTGCAGTTTCCCCAATGCAGTAAAGCACGGACAGTCCTGCCTTAAGCGCCTGTAAAACCTCCTGATTCAGCAGGCGGTTAACCGCATGGGAGTCGGTCACTCCTGCTTCCGAAAGAATCCCTGCCTTGTCCCTTCGTTCTTCACAATGGCCGATGATGGTGGTGGTACAGCCAATGGCTTTTGCTGCGTTTGCCGTACGGTTCGTAGTAAAGGCTCCAAAATTTCCGCCTGCTGCGGTATCCTCACGGAACACTCCCTGACAGCCGATGTTCACCGGGCTGTTTTCCCCCAAAGCACCTGCCGCCTGGATCAAATGGGCTTCAGGAAAATACATGGAAAAATCCACGTCATCATTCTCATACTTTCTTAAAGCTTCCTGGGTGTTTGATACAATATAGCTTCCCCACTCCCGGACAGGCGCTATAGAATTTACGCCGCCCTTTTCCCGGGGAATATCAAACCGCTTTAAATTTAAAAAAATATGCTTCATTTTCATTATCCTCCCTTTTTTATCTTAATTTCACCAATTTTATATATTTTCATGAAAATCTATGAAATCCCTTAGTTCCGGGCCGATCAGTGGACGGCACCATTTTATGAACTCATTGGTCACGTCGTTTCCACGCTCATTAATAAAGCTTTCCGGAATGGCTCTTTCATGGAGCATGACCTTTTCAATGGGAATCCGTTCCATATGGATGCAGTATTCTCCATCCAACTTGTCCTCCCGGATAAAGCCGATCATCACTCCGCCCTCGCCTTCCATGGCCGCTTTTAAGGCTTCCCGCCCTGCAAGTACGGCCTCCTCCCGATCAACCGGGGACTGCCATGCAATGGAGGAACGTCCGCAGATTCCAGGTTTTTCGCTTCTGGCCTTAATATCCAGCTTTTGAATCACCAGATTGGCAAGATAGGCGCTTACATCTCCGTAATAGGTTGCCCGTCCGGTCTTGTAGATCGGGGGAACCACCGGCCTTCCATCTTCCCCTTTTAAGCCTTCGCTGGCAACCACGACCACGCCGCCCTTTTCTTCATAAAGCTTCTTCACATCCGCTAAAAATTCCTCTTCCTTAAACGGACGCTCCGGCAGATAAATCAGATGGGGTGCATCTCCCGGCTTTTTACGGGCAAGGGCCGAAGCTGCCGTGACCCAGCCTGCATTTCTTCCCATGGCCTCAATTACGCATACGTGGATGGGCAGGGATTTTACATCCATTCCAACCTCTGCAGTGGTAGCTGCAATGTACCTGGCCGCACTGCCAAATCCAGGGGTGTGATCGGTAATTGCAATATCATTATCAATGGTCTTGGGAATCCCAACCACCGTAACTCCCGACTTTCTGCAGGCTTCATGAATCTTTCCGCAGGTATCCATGGTTCCATTGCCTCCGTTAAGAAGAACATACCTGATATGATATTTCTCAAATATGGCCGGCATGGCCTCATAATCCTCCTTCTCCAGGGCGTACCTGGAGGAGCCAATGGCCGTAGCAGGGGTTTCCAAAAGAAGACTGAGCCTTTCCTCCGGAAACTCCATGAGATCCAGAAAATTCTCTTTTAAAATCCCTTCACTGCCGCCCAGTGCAGCATATACTTTATCAACCTTTTTGCTTTCCCTGGCCTCTTTGATCACACCGTAAAGAGATGAATTGATAACCGCAGTTGGACCGCCTCCATGTACCACCAGAACATTGCCATTCATATGTTTGATCCACTCTCCTTCTCGTAAAAACATTTCACTGTTTCTCAACGGAACCCGCCGGTCTTCCGTCCTTATGTTATAAGCGTACCATATTCTCCTCCGGATTTGTGCAAATTTTACCCAAACGTTTGGGTTTTATGGTATACTGTTTTCAGTAATTATGGTTTATAATAACATAAAAGAAAATTCTTTTCCGGAGGTAGCCTATGACATTAAAGGAAATAGCGGAAGAAGCCGGCGTGTCCATTTCCACCGTATCCAGAGTCGTGAACAAAAACATACCCGGCGCCGCCAGCAAAGAAGTCCAGGACCGGATATGGGAAATCGTCCGCCGGACCGGATACACCCCAAATCCCACAGCCCGCAGCTTAAAGCTTGGAGAAAATAAAGCTTCTTTGACCTCCTCCCGTTCCATCGCCTGCCTGTTTGCAAGAACCACGGATACGGTGACTGACTTATTTTTCTCCTCCCTTGCCCGGAGCATCGAGCAGGAAGCCTTTAAACGAAACTATGTATTAAAATATTCCTTTTCTTCTTTTGATATCAGCCACCCCGGCACTTTCCGGCTGATCACCGACAACCACGTAGACGGCGTGGTCATTTTAGGGCGCTGTGATAAACAGCTTCTTGGCCTTCTAAAAAAGTATTTTAACTGCCTGGCCTATACGGGCTTAAACAATCTGGAGGCAAAATACGATCAGATCATCTGTGACGGGCAACAGGCCGCCCTTGCTGCCACCAGCTATTTAACCGGCCTTGGGCACAAGAAAATCGCATACATCGGAGAAACCAAAGCGGAAAACCGCTACACCGGATACTGCGACGGATTAAAGGCCGGCGGGCTTCCCCTTCGACCAGAATATGCTGCCAACGTGGCCCTCTCCTCTGAGGGAGGATATCAGGGCGCAAAGCGCCTTTTAGAAGCAGGCTGTGACGCTACCGCTTATTTCTGCAGCAACGATATCACGGCCATCGGAGCCATGAAGGCCTTTCACGAATCCGGGCTTCGCATCCCCAAGGATATCTCAGTCATCAGCATTGATGATATTGACACGGCCCAGTACTTAACTCCCATGCTCACCACGGTCCATATCCCGGTGGAGGAGATGGGGCAGATGACGGCGAAGATCCTGATCGACCGTATCGAAGGCGGCCACCGTCTTCCCGTTAAGATTGACCTGCCGTTTTACATTGCTGTCCGTGACAGCTGCGCAGCTCCAAGACGGTAAACCCAGGCAGTCAGTAGAGCGGCTGTGGCACCCGGCCTGAGTCTTGACAGGAGGGATGCTTATAAGTACATATAAAGAATTTATGATTATTATAGCTATGGCTGGATTAATCGTATCTATCCTAAATTATACACATAAGAAATAGCCGCCCTGCTCCTGACAAAGTAGACGGCTATTCTTAGTTAAACTATTCGCCAG
Source organism: [Clostridium] celerecrescens 18A (assembly GCF_002797975.1). Taxonomy (NCBI): domain Bacteria; kingdom Bacillati; phylum Bacillota; class Clostridia; order Lachnospirales; family Lachnospiraceae; genus Lacrimispora; species Lacrimispora celerecrescens. The sequence goes on from NZ_PGET01000001.1 coordinate 3,867,934, forward strand.
GGCGGGGAGCCTTAACCTCCCTTGCTGACTGTCTTGTTAAGTATATTATATGTCAATTTATATATTTGTCAAACATGAAAAACCGCCCGGTGCCAGACGGTTTTTCATAGATTTCTCCCAATTCGCTTCATTCGATTAACAAGAGCGTATGTACTTTCCTTATCTCGTATTCAAATACTCCATAACCCCCATATGAATCGTCCAGGCCACCCGGTCCTGGTAATCCGAATTATTCAAAAGAGCGGATTCCTTCCAATTGGTTAAAAAGCCGCATTCCACGATTACGATCGGGGTCCGCACATGTAGAAGAAGGTAGTAATTATCATTGGGCTTTGCCAGTCTGGTATTTTTCTCGCCCAGCACATAATCAAACCGGCTTTGTAAAATCTCAGCCAGTTCTTTTCCCTTATCGGATTTTTTATAGTAAAATACCTGTCCTCCGTATACATATTCCTCATGATAGCTGTTCTGGTGAATACTGACGGTAAGTGACGGACTTTCATCATTGATGATCTCACAGCGCCTGCTCATATCCGCCATCTTTTTTCTGCTGTCCTTTTCCGTATACAATCCGTTGTCATCTTCTCTGGTCAGAACCACTTTCACGTCAGAAGCCTCCAGATACTTTTTTAACCGGTATGCTATCTGCAAATTTATATCCTTTTCCAGGGTTCCGTCTATACCGATCTTTCCCGGATCATTTCCTCCATGTCCCGCATCTATGACGACGACTGGCCTTTCTTTTCCGGACTTTGCATTAACCCCTGCCGTCATCTTTCCAGCCTGACTTGAAATTACATATACCAACACCAGCAAAACCAGTGCCATGATGGGTTCCCACTTCTTTAATTTCACATTTTCTACCTGATTCATCTTCTTAATGAATTATATCTTTTAGTGAAATAAAAAAGAACTGCTCCCTGTGACTTTCCTGTTATTCTGAACTCAATACATTATAGTCTCTTGTCCCATCGTTCGTAATCCACTCCAGATATTGAGCCAGGATGCTGGGATAGCCTTCCTCTTCCCACAGCTTGTAGCCGGCCTTCGCTTTGGCCTTTTCCCGGATGTCTGTAACGGTTCCTGCATAACAGGCGGCGTTAAGCTCCGCATAGACCTTTGCCATCTGTTCCTTCTGAGATTTAGTCAATCCCTTTAGTGTATCAAGCCTTTTGAACTCATCCTGGGCCTGATTGTAGAATACCTTGCTTAAAAACTTTTTCCCAAACTCATCGAAGTTCAAAAGGTTTTTATCAGTGCTTCCCGTATTCTTTGCCCATTCTTTCATATCCAGCGGCTTTGTATGATAGCGGAAGCTCCCGTCATCTCCATAATATAAGATCCCATACTGGCAAGGCGGCGTGGATAAGGAGCTGGTAACAATCTCATAGATCCCGGAGTCGCTTCTGGACCTCATATAGTGCTGCACATGAAGATGACCGCTTAAAAACAAGGGGACCTCCCAGCTTTCCAGCTGGTCAATAAGCTGTTCACTGTGTTCAATGGTGCAGTCCTGTAAGTATACTTCACTTTCATCAAGAAGATTATGGTGGCCTACCGGAATCACATTCATCCCCAGATTCCAGGCCTCCTCCATCTGCTCCTCAATCCAGTCATATGTATCATCCCGAATCATTCCTCCAACCAGGTTTCTGGGTTCATACTGGCATGTATCAAGCATTAAGGCTCTGGTATAATCATTCACCTGATAAACATAGCTTAAGGAAGCAGGGTCCCGGCTGACCGCCTCATTGTATCCGAAATCCTGGTAAATCTCCTCGAATTCATCCGAGGTTACGTTTTCTGCCCCTAAAAAGGTATCTCCTACAAATTGAGCTGCCTTAGAATTATTGATATCATGGTTTCCGGGAATTACGATTACTGGAATTCCGGCTTCTTCAATTTTACTGAGCTTTTCGGCAAGTTCTTCATGACTTTCCTTTTCGCCTTCATAGGTTAAGTCTCCGCTTAAGATTACCAGATCTGGCCGTTCCTTTTTTACCTCTTCCACAAAAGCATCCGTAATCTCCCAGATGTATTGCATCACCTTGCCGTCACCATGGTCTATACTGTATTGAAAACCCTTCTGAAAATCCGTTAAGTCCCTGGCCAAATAATGAATATCCGTAGCGACAATGATCTTGCAGCCATTGTCAAAGGCTTCCTCAGGAGGCTGTGAAGCCGGGTCCTCCGAAGTTTGGGGGAATTCTTCAATGGTTGTCGGTTCCGTCCTCGTTGTTTCTGTCTCCTGTGGGGTTGTACTCTCTGCGCTGGTGCTTTCCGGCTCTGTTCCTTTAAACGAGCAGCCTGCCAATATACATACCACGCCCAGCAATGCTGCTAATACGATCCTGTTTCTCATAACCTGACCTTTCTGTCTCTTACACTCTTTCGTTTACTTTTTATCAAGCCGGATTTCATCCCACAAGTCTGACGGTTCGAATCCCAGCTTCCAGCAAGCCACACCCGCCAGACCATACTGCTTTATTAAATCCATCTTAAGCCCAATGGACCGCTCTTCTTCCAGCCACAGCTTTTTAAGCCCTTCCTCTGACCGTAATTCTCCGTAATACTGGCCCAGTTCCTCCTGCCAGTATAATTCCACTTGATTTTCGCTGACCCATTCCTTTGAACGGGCAATGCCCAAAGAGGATGAGGTAACCTTTCCATCAGGTCCCTCGGTCCATACCCTTGTATAGAGGGGGATTCCATTGATCACCTTTTCCTTTGGAACCTGGGCCAGGGTATCCTTGATCCCGTTTTCCACATATTGTATAGAAGCCACAGAACCGGCGTCCCCGCCTGCATAATGTTCATCATATCCCATAATAATCACGTAATCAGCCACGATCCCCTGTTCTTTCCTGTTATAGAACTGATTGCCGGGAGCCGGAACATAATTATCCACGGATAAAACGATCCCCTTCTCACGGCAGGGTATGGAAAGCTCCCGTATGAACTGAACATAATGGACCCCTGCTTCTTCCTTGATGCCTTCAAAATCCAGATTAATCCCGTCAATACCGTACCGCTCCACTTCCGACATAAGGGCATCAATCAGCTTCCGTCTGATGGAGGTCTTTGACATCAGGATCTCCGTATTTACATCAGGGCTGAAATTATTGATGAGGGCCCAGACCTTTAAGCCCTTATCATGAGCTTTCTTTACATAATCCTCCTGAGCCAGGGACCGGAAATTTCCTTCATTATCCGTAAGCTCAAACCAGGTTGGAGAAATGACATTGACCCCTTTTGTATTGGCGATCACGCTGTCAAATGAACCATTTCCTTCAAGGGTTGTCATCTGGTGCCAGGCAAGGCAAACTGGCTCTTCCATAGAAATATTGGTGTAGACCGGTGCTGCAAAAGTGCTTTTAAGAACCTCACTGGTCTCTTCCCCCAGCCGTTTGCGTTCCACATAGCCTACAAACCCGTCTTCCGTCCGTACCTTATCCCACTTTACCATAGATTCCAGAACAGTGACCTGGCTTCCAGGAGAAATCCATGTTACGATAGGGCTCTTCACTCCGCCTTTTACCCTGACATTGCCCTTTTCGGAAACCATTGCCTTTTTCTGGGCATCCCAGTTGTTATTTATAAAAATACGCTTATGCTCAGCGCTGTCATAGGCAGTCACGCGGATATCCGTATAATTTGCCACCAGTCCGACGGACAAATAAACCCCGTTCTCACTCACCCAGACCAGGGGTTTCCCAGACATTCCGACCGTGGAATGATCCGCATAGACAATGGAGTCCGGCAGGGCATACACAAGAAGATTTTCATTGCTGTCCCAGTAAAACCGCTCATTTAACATTTCATTCACCCACTCTATCGGAAGATAGGTTTGTTCCTGCAGGTAAAGCCCTTTTGCCTCCTGCAGATCCTCATTGAGATAAAGGGCCACTTCGTCTCCCTTTACTCCCAGCAGTCCGGCTATATCTGCCTGTTCCTTTGAGGGAATATACCGTTCCAGAAACCAAACCCCTGAAAATATGGCGGTCACTAATAAAATCAATCCTAGCGTCGCAAGAACCGGCGCTGTTTTCTTCTTCATCTGTTTTCCTCCTGCTAATGGATCGTATCGTCTTTTGCCTATACTATCTTTTGGATTATATCATGAGCAAACTCATCTTCGCTCTCTTTTGCCCATTATATCACAATTCTTATTTTTTGGAATTTACATTTTCATTACATTAAATATCCCCTAATCCCACCCTGACGCACTGAAACAGCCAGCTTAAGGCTGAAGATGGCATCCCGCATGCGTCCCCCTTATGGCACGATCCAACATTTACCGGTAATAAACCCGGTCAAATCTTATTTCCCGCAGTTTTCCGGTCTCTCCGTCAGGTACAAAATCGGCCATATAAAAACTATCGTCCTCCCTTATTTCAAATATTTTATTCCAGTCTTTCTCAGGCAGTTCTTCTCCATCTATAATGATGGCGATTCCCTGGTCCCGGTATTTTTTAAGTCCTGCCAGATACTGACCTTTCTCTGTCTGCACGTTCCTTTCCCTGGCATCTTCTCTTCTCATCTGCATATCCCCCGTCTGTTTCTCTATTGTTACATAGGCCGGGGGAGGACCACAAGGGTTTTGCCGTGACACAATTCCTCCCCGATAATTAAAAAAACTTCTGATAAAAGCCTATGATTTCACCGGTGACAGCAAACACGTCTACTGAAACCGGAATTCGGGAGATGGGTATGTTAAGCCTCTTTTCCGCATTCTTTCTGGCTTCCTCGCTTCCAAATGACACGAGCGTCTTCCAGCTCTTTTCCGCTTTTTTCCCTTTTCTCTCAAACTCCAGAAACGTTTCCATCTGCCACTCGCTTAAGCTCCCGAGAACAAATTGCCTGTCGCATCTTAAAAATTCTTCCAGATTACCTTCCCTTACGGTTCCGTAATCCACAATCACCGCCTGGTAACCGGACTTTTTGCACAATAGCAGCGTATCAATCCCCGCTCTTTCATAATAATCCGCTTCCAGTATCCGAAAACCTCCGGCCTGGAACTGTTCCTTTGCGCACAGCTTTCTCATCTTCCGGAAATCCCCATGGCTGTTCCATTCCAAAACCGCACACCGCTTCCTTAAGACTCCTCCTAAGTATCCTGCTGTCATAACAGTAAAATGGGTCACCCCTACTCCTCTTCCGGTTCCGATGATTCCAATGATTTCCTGATTGACCGGCTTTTTACTGGAGTGTAAAAGCTTCCACACCTTTTTTACGGTTCTATTCATAAGGTAATTATCCTCTTCCTATGGTACAGTTTTTACCCGAAAACATCTGGGAAAGCCAATCGCTAATCAGTCTTCCATATCTGCCTGTCCCACTTTTCCTTATGCTTTTTATTTCTAAAATGCGTTCCAGAAGAGTCTTGTAAAAGTCTCCTGTTTCCGCATTTAACTCAAAAGGGTCCGGAAAATAAGGAGCTTTCATGCATCGGGAAAGGGCTGCCCCTTCAGGCATCCTTATCCTGGTTGCACCGGCTGCATGATTATAGACGAATCCATAGGAGCTATGGCCTTTCACTACATATTCTGCAGAGTAATAGGCACTGCTTCTGCTCCAGCTGCTGCCGTCGCATACCAGTATCAATGCATCCGGGCTACTCAGCAGTGCCTGTTCAACATTTTTTCCGTAATCCAGAATATGGATCTTATACGGCGGCTCTTTTAATTTCACTCCCGGCCCGTAATAGGGTTTCCAAATAAACCCCCGGTACCTCATCAGGCCATACTGGTCCCGCTTTGCGGCTGCATGATCACCAAGCCCGGTGCCCATGCCGGAGTCATTTTTTTCTTCAAATAAATTGGGATATCCGTGATTCCTAAGATAGACAGACAAGCCGATTCCAATATGAGTCGTACCGGCCCCTGATTTGCTCCCTGCAAGAGCAATTGTAAGAGATGACGATTGTAGACGGTCTTTTGCAGCCGTTCCCATGTTATTAAGCTGTCCAAGCCTCTCACCCAGCTCCTGTGCTGATGAAAACCGTTCTTCTTTTTCCTTTTTCATACATCGTTTTATGACGGCAGCCAGATCGGCATCCATTGATGAAGCCGGTTTGTAGGGCAGTTTGGAAAATTCTCCTGTAAACAGAAAATGGATGATAGCACCAATGGCATATATGTCTGTTCTTTCATCCAATACTCCATCCTTTGAATACTGCTCCGGCGCCGCACATCCTACGGTTCCATACCGCTCTCCGGGCATATTTGCTTCAGCTACGGACGCGGCAAGTTCAAAGTCAATCAGTTTAACGATATCATGACACAATAACAGGTTTTTCGGCTGTAAATCCAAATGTAATATGGGGTTTGGTCCTGCGAGATGCAGGTAACTGATGATGCTGGTCAACTGGATTCCATATGATATGGCCAGTTCCCGCGATAGATGGCCCTGTTTTTTCACAAGGTCATATAAAGAATCTCCTTCCAGATACTCTTCGATTAAATAACTATAAAATTCGTCTTCCTCTACATCATAAATAATGGGAATTCCAGGATGGCGAAGTTCCTTCAGAACAAGCGCTTCATGCCTTAGACGTTCGAATTTCAGAAAGCTTTTGGGTACCCGCTTGATCGCCCGGTATTCCTCAAGCCCTAGATGAACCGCCAAAAAAACTGTCCCTGCCCGGCCGGTTCCCAGGATGCCGTATAGCTGATATTTTCCAAACAGAACGGCGCTTACTAAAACCACCTCCTTTTGTCTGTCCAATATCATCTCTTGGGGTACATTCTAATATATTCCATATGTTTTTTCAACTATTTTTTACGGAAACTTGAAACTTTTAGCCTGAGTAATGGGAGCCAGTGCACGCTCTAACTCTTTAAACCAAAGTGTTTGTTCTTCCAGATAGTGAAGAATCAGCATAAACGGCAAGGCCGTCTTTGTCAACGATCTTTCTTTAAAAACTCGTGCACTGGACGAAAATCCCGGCATAAAGGGCCTTTACAATACACCTGACAATCCCGTCTTTGAGCTTTTCTACATTGATGTAGAGGAAGTGGAAACTTTCAGCTTTACGGATGGCCCAAAAACCTATACCGTTTAACCGCAAACGGTAGTGAACCATCTCCTTTCACCAATGGTAACTTTCTGTTATAATCTAATCAAGATCAGAGGTATTACATTAATTTGCAAGGTGGTAAAAATATGATTGAGGATTATATTGTGACCCAAATGAATAAAGATTCCATAAAGAAATATGGTGCACTGGACTTGGTCTGGCAGGTCTTTTTGGAATTTGAAGCTCCCGAATATTCTGACGAAGGCATTCAGGAGTTTAAGAACTTTATAGATTTAAATTCCATAGAACAAAAAATCGATAAAAACGAAATGCTCTTCTGGGGTTGTTTCTGCGGTGAGAACATCGTGGGAGTAGTTGCAACCAGACAACCATGTCATATTTCACTTTTATTTGTGGATAAAGAACATCACCGGCAAGGAATTGGGCGCGAATTGTTAAGTACCATAACATCTTTTTACAAGGAGGCAGGTGTTAATCGGGAAATGACGGTTAATTCATCACCTTACGCAGTAGAAATATATCATAAACTGGGATTTATGGATACAGACACCGAACAGCTTGTAAATGGAATACGGTTTACTCCAATGAAGTATGTATTCAGCTAATAAGAATTTAAAAATTCCTCTATTATGCAAGCTTGGAGATTAATCCTATCACTTATAATCTTTATATCAAAAAATAAAACTGGGAAATTCCAATAAGCCAATAGGATTCCCGGTTATTAGCATTCAAACCTTAAAATTATATAAATTTTTTCACATAGTAATTGCTTTTTCGCTATATTATATAGTATAGTTATGTTGAGGAAGTATGTAAACATTCATTCACCATTTTAAAAAGAACAGGAAGTGATCCTATGAAGATAGAACGTATTAACGAAAATCAAATTCGCTGTACGCTTACCAGCTTTGATTTAAGCGTCAGAAACTTAAATTTAGGCGAGCTTGCCTATGGCAGTGAAAAAGCCCGCAACCTGTTCCGCGAGATGATTCAGAAAGCCTCTAACGAAGTGGGATTCGAAGCAGAAGACATTCCTCTCATGGTAGAAGCAATTCCATTGTCCAACGAAAGTGTGATGTTAGTAATCACAAAAATCGAAGATCCGGAAGAATTAGATACAAGGTTTGCCAAATTTTCACCATCAGCCGACGAAGACTTGGATTCCATGCCAGGAGACCTGGCAAGCGAACTTTTGGAAGGCGCCGACGGACTGTTAAACCTGTTAGGGATTGACAAGAAAGAAGAACCGGAGGCCGAAGAGCCAAAAGAAAAATCAAGCGCTTCCTCGATAAGAATCTATTGTTTTCAAAGTCTGGACCAGATATCTGATGCTGCAAGGACCATCGGGCAGGTTTACGATGGCGAGAATACATTATATAAAAAACCTGATACCAGGCAGTATTATCTGGTGATCAGGAACACTCCTGACAAGTCTCTGGATTTCAGCCGTGTCTGCAACCTGCTTGCGGAATATGGTTCCAAGATTCATCAGGACTACGCCTCCGAAGCGTACTACAGGGAACATTACGAGGTGCTGATTGAAGGTCACGCCCTTCAGTCTCTTGCCAAACTTTAATCCGTTCCTTTGTTCATAGTACTTCATCACAAATCAAAAATGAGGTTCGGCCCCTTAAAAGGGCCGAGCCTCATTTTTAAAATTCCAAAGCTTCTTCCAGAAAGAATGTAAAAATCAAATCTAAAGTGGCATCTGTCTCCTTGCTCGGGATCAATATCCAGTTATGAATCATCTTAGCCCCTTTTTTATATATGATTTCCGTACCCTTAAATTTTCCCGCCTTTTCTGCCAGAAGCTCGCAGTCCGGTGTGAGAATCTCATCTGTGCCTGAAAATATCAGGATCTGTCCCAGCTGTTCCCAGTTTCCATAAAGGGGTGAAACAAAGGGGTGATCCGGTTCCAAAGGGCCGCAGTAGCGGGCGCCGGCTTCTTTTAACGCTTCCACCGGAAGGATAGGATCCGTTTTTTTCATTATCTTTATCTTTGGATTGTTAAGAGCAATGTCCAGCCACGGGGAAACCACGGCAGTTCTCACCGGCATAGGCAGGTTCCCCACATCCCGTAGTTCCTGTAAAAACGAGAGAGCCAGACCACCGCCGGAAAAATCCCCAAAAAGAAAAAACTCATCTTCCGGATACTCTGCCGTCAGCCAGCTGTAAACCCGGACCAGATACCGGTGGACATCTATCGCCGTGTATTCCGGAGCCAGAGGGCAGGAAGGTATGGTCACCTTAACCTGCTTTTCTATGGCAAAACACTCTGCCATTTTCCTGTAACGCTCTGAAGGCTCCAGGGTATAGGCCCCTCCCGTCAGCATGAGGATATGGGCATTCTTTGAATAACTTCCATTTATGGTGACTCCGGGAAAACCATCTATGTTCCAGGTTTTTACCCGTACCTTTTTTGTAAATTGTTCCTGGGTCAGCGCCCCAGTTCCTCTGGGCGGCTGTTCCAGTTCAAGAGCCATCTTTTTATCCGCTTTTTTTAGACCTGCAGCAAATCTTGCCATCTCTGTTTTCATGCTCATGATTTCCACATCTCCTTTCCCAGTCGTCCACATGTTACGATTCTTTGCATGATCTGTTTAATTTTCTCATTTCATACAGAACAAACTGGCTGACAATTACCATTGAAGTAATATCCGCCACAGGCCCTGCATACAGAATTCCTTCCAGACCAAAAGAAAGGGGAAGGATAAGAATCAGAGGGATCAATAATAAAAGCTGACGCAGCATGGATAAAATGGAAGCCTTTAAGGGTTGTCCCGTTGACTGGAAATAGCTGGTTGTCACAACCTGGAATCCGGCCGTAAAGATTCCCAGCATATAAATCTTCAGGCAGCGGATGGCAAACTGGGTGAACTGTACATCCTCCGTCCCAAACAGGCTTAAAATCTGTCCTGGGAACAATTGGCAGGCCAGCCAGCCTGTAATGGCAACCGTTGTTGCTGCCACAGCCGCTGAAAGATAAGTCTTCCTCACACGCTTTGGCTGATTCGCTCCCTTATTGAATCCCAGAATGGGCTGGGAGCCGATGCCGATCCCTATACAGATAGAAATAAGGATCATTCCGATCTTATTTACAACACCCATGGCGCTTAATGCCACATCACCGCCAATGCCTGTCTTGTTTCCATAATACACCAGAGAATTATTCATGACAACCTGCAAAATGGTAGATGCCACCTGGGTGATTCCGCTTGAGACTCCAAGTGGCAGCGCCAGCCTGCAGATATTCCCATCAATGCGTAAACTATTTTTATTAAGGCGCATATGCTTTCCTTTGTATACAAAATACAGGACCAGCACGACTGCGGAAATGATCTGAGAAGTAATGGTGGCAATGGCCGCTCCTGTCACGCCCCAATGAAATACGAAAATATAAATCGGATCCAGAATGGTATTTAAAGCAGCACCAACTAAAATGGCATACATAGATAAGGCCGGACTCCCGTCTGTCCTGGCCATATTGCTTAGCACCACAGAGAGCATATTAAAAGGTGTGCCCAGTAATATAATAGAAGTGTACTGCCTTGCATATTCCATGGTATTGGCGGTGGCCCCGAAAATCCTTAGCATAGGCGTCATAAGCGGAAATCCTACAGCCATAACAACCGCGCTGGCTGCAATGGTCACCAAAAAAACAGTTCCAAGAGTCTTGTCCGCCTCTTCCTCATTCTTTTCACCAAGCTTAATGGCTGCATAGGCGCTTCCCCCAGCTCCCAAGAGAGTCGATATGGCTAAAATGATGGTGACAATCGGAAATGCAATGGTGGTCGCCGCATTTCCCAGATACCCAATGCCCTGACCGATAAAGATCTGATCAACAATATTATAAATCGAATTTACCAGCATGGCAACAATCGCTGGAAGTGCAAACTGCATCAGCAAATGTCCCACTGGTTTATATCCCAGGGGATTCTCCCCCTGTTTTATCCTGTCTTGTTCCATAAAATGTTCTATTCCTTTCCTTTCTGCTCCACGATGTGATCGAGAGCATTGCAAGCCATGCGTATGAGCATTTGCTCCGCCGCATCACGTTCCTCTTTTGTAAACCCTTTTAAAATAATATCCGCCCACTCATTTACGCTTTCCAAGGTCTTACCCACGACAGCTGCCGCTTTGTCCGTAACGTAAATCCTTCGGATGCGTTTATCCTCCTGTGCCATTTCCGTCACAACATATCCTTCTTCTTCCAGCTTTTTAACCGCGCGGGTGGCAGTAGCCTTATCGTAATGCCCAAAAGAAGCCAGCTCGTGCAGGCTCATACCAGGCTTTTTAAAAATCTGCAATAAAAAAAACTGTTGTCCACAGCCTATCTGATAAGTAGATAATTGATTTGCAAAATACGTATTATTAAGTCTCTGGATAATCGAGATATATTTCCCAATTTCCTTGTGCTCGCACATGATTTCCACCTCCAAGCCTATCGGACGGCATTTTATCTTTTTTTAAGATGATAAACAGCATAACATAAAGTGGTTGCATTCGCAACTTTTTTTTATTCATGCAATAAAAAGCGGTACCGATTTTACAAAACCGGTACCGCTTATCATACTATTTTTTATTTTGTTTTAAAAATCTCACATGTTCTCCTGCAAGCAGCCTCCGTAGCCGCACATCCGCCAAGGGAAGTTTCCCTTAATTCAAATGGGATCGAACGCCCAACCATCATCATAGTGTCCACCGTCTGATCAAATGGTATGAACTGCTCTACTCCTGATAATGCCATTTCAGCACATACCAGTGCATTGGAAGCCCCCAGAACATTACGGCTCTGACAGGGGTACTCCACCAGGCCGGCTACCGGATCGCAGACCAGACCTAAGAGATTCACGATTGCTGAGGAAGCCGCATCCATGCACTGCTTTGGTGTTCCGCCCATGATTTCCGTTGCCGCCGCTGCTGCCATTGCGGAAGCAGCGCCAACCTCAGCCTGACAGCCGGCCTGTGCACCGGCCACGGTAGCATTCCGCATAATCAGATAACCAACCGCGCTTGCTGTAAAAAGGCCATCAATGATCTGTTCGTGATCTAAGGAAAACTCTTCCTCCAAAGCAAGCAGCAGTCCGGGCAGAACTCCGGAACTTCCTGCCGTGGGCGCCGCTACAATAAGGCCCATGGAAGCATTTACTTCCAAAACAGCCAGAGAATAGGTAATCGCCTTGGACAGCATGCTTCCGCATATGGATTTTCCTGATCTTCTTCTGTTGCGTACCTTTGCAGCTTCTCCCCCAATCAAGCCGCCGATGGAAGCCACCGGCTCATCTAACGGCTTATGACAGGCTTCCTTCATGATCCGGTAAGCTTCTTTCATCCGGCTTATGGTCTCTTCCGGATCGGCACCGAACTCACTGGCTTCCCGTTTCCGCATCACTTCTGAAATCCGGCAGTGATTTTCCTCACACAATTTCAACAATTCACTTCCTGATATAAAGTCCATAATAGCCTCCTAAACCTGTATAAGCATAACATCTTCTACTTTCGGGTGTTCCCGCAGCTTATCCAGTAATTCCTGTGGGATTTCCTCATCAGACTCCACCACAGAGTAAGCAGTCGCCCCTTTCTGTTCCCGGAACAGACGCATGAAAGCAATATTTACATTGCGCTCACTTAAACTGGTGGCAATATAGGCCACCATGCCGGGATAGTCCAGGTGACGTATAACCAGAGTGGAATATTCTCCAGTAAAGTCTACATCAATGCCGTTGATCCTGATAATTTTAACTTTACCGCCTCCTAATGAGACACCGCGGACCGATATCGTTCCGCCCATTTCTCCAGACACATGGATCTCTACTGTGTTTGGATGAACTTCTGTTTCTTTTTCATCCACTCGGAAGGAATACTTTATCCCGCATTCATCAGCCAGTTGGAAGGAATTTTTAATTCTCAGATCATAAGTCTCAAACCCTAGGATGCCGCCAAGAAGCGCGCGGTCGGTTCCATGGCCTTTGTAGGTCTTTGCAAAAGAACCGTATAAAACAAACTCCACTTCGCTAATGGGTTCGTTGAACATTTTTTTAACCAGAAGAGCAATTGCCACAGCACCCGCAGTATGGGAACTGGATGGCCCTACCATATTAGGGCCTATTACCTCGAAAATACTGATAGACGGCATAAACAGCCTTCTCCTTTCGCAATCACCTTAACCTTTGTTGTCTTTCTTAATATATTTGTGGTAATACAAATCAACCAGCGCACTGATCGCATTATCTCCGGATACGTTACATGCAGTTCCAAAGCTGTCCTGTGCAATATACATTGCCTGAAGAAGGCTGGCAATATCTCCTACTGCAGGGATTCCGACGATTGGGAAGAATGGAGTCGCCGTAAAAATAGAACCGCCCGGAGCTCCCGGAGATGCAACTAAGGCTACTCCCAGTACACAGATAAATGGGAACAGGGTAAGGAATCCATGAGGCATGCCGTAAATGAGCAAAGTTGCGGTCACACAGCAGGTAATTGTGATCATGGAACCTGCCATATGAATGTTAGCGCAAAGCGGAACTACGAAGTTACGGATTTCTTCTGAAATACCATTGCTTTCCGCACATTTAATATTAACCGGAATGGTAGCCGCAGAAGACTGGGTACCAATCGCAGTCAGATAGCCTGGTAACTGGTTCTTTAACATGGTAAACGGATTTCTTTTTGTCAATATACCTGCTAAGGTAAAGGCTGCAAGGAGATAGATTAAATGAAGCAGTATCACGATCACGAATACCTTCCAAAGCACTGACATAATCGCGAATGTAGTTCCCTGATATGTCATCTTGGCAAAGGTTCCGCAGATATACAAAGGGAGAATTGGAATGATCACCCGGTTCAGTACCTTTGTAATGATCTCGGAAAATTCTTTGATCACATGATACAGGGCATCTCCGATTTCTTTGCCCCGCATGGTGCTGATGCATACTCCCAGTACAAAGGCCAGTACAACAGCAGCGGTTGTTTCAAGTAACGGTGTAATGGTCAGGGAAAAATATCCGCTGATCGCCTTATCACTTGCAGAAGCAACTTTTGCAACGACCTCTTCATTCACAAAAGAAGGAAAAAACGAACTGGCTACCGCATAAGCTGCACTTCCTGCCAGCAATGTGGAAGCATAGGAAATGGCTGCGGTAAATGCCAGCAGCTTTCCGGCTCCCTGAGATAAGTCTGCGATTCCCATAGTAACAAAAGCCACTACCATAAGCGGGATGATAAACATTAAAAATTGTTTAAACAAATCTGATACTGTAATCAATATCGAAGTTACAAAACTGGGACAGTACATACCAATTAAAATACCAATGATGATTGCAATAATCAGCCTTGGTACCAGTCCCAGCTTCTTTCTCTTTTTACTTTCCTCCATATCAATACCTTCCTTTCATACGAATAAAATAAATTTTATTGTATTCATTTATATGATGTAATTTATTTTATCATAGATGCTTTTAAAATGCAATATTATTATGTTTTTCTAACAATTAAACAAAAAAATCTGCAGAGATTTTCATTATCAACCGTTTCCGCTGTATTAATGTTTATTCATTCTTTTTTTCTGTAGCTACTCCCACATTCCGAATGTGCATATATACGGTGTTTTTCGATATTCCAAGATAGTCAGCTACTTTTACAACCGCATCTTTCATGGTAAAAACTCCCTGTTGATGCAGGGAATTAATGATTTCCTTATTTTTAAGAGACGGAAGTATCCCGTCATCTGCCAATACCGTTTTCCGAACCTCCTGGACCTTGCTGAAAATTAATTCATCCATATTCTTAGCAAAGGTTTCAGTTTTAACCAGGGAATGAGTAGATATTGCGGGGATATAGCTGGTCAGAATCTCAGAAAAACCTGTATTCAAATAAAAATTGATACATAAAAGACCGATAATTCGTTTTTCCTCTCCCCTCACCACAATGGTGGAGGATTTTAATGGTTCTCCTTTTTTGTTCTTGGTAAAATAGGAGATATAGCTTTTTTCGCCATCCTTTTCAATTTCTTCCAGCATCTGAATGGCCAGGTCCGTAATCGGCATTCCTTCCGTACGTCCTGTGTGGTGTCCATTGATGATCTTTATGACGGAATGCTCCGTATCCTCCAGACTATGAAGCACCATCTCATAGCCTCCCCCCAGATAATCTGCAAGCCCTTCCATCATGATCTTATAGGATTCCAGTATAATTCGGTCAATCAGTGTTAAGTGTACATTATGATCCTTCATTGTATTCATCCCCTACATTCATTTTTTAAGGAATAATGCATTATTTTTAGGAATTATAGCATGCTATAAAATATTTTTCAATAAAAAGATAGATTACTTAACAGTAATGTAATTTATTACATTAAAAAAGTCCAGGTAATGCCTGCCTGGACTTTTTTCTTCATTCTGGTTTTTTATTAATAAAGATGAGGAAAGAGGCAAAATCCCCTGATTCTCTAAAAATGCGGTTTCTGTCAATGGGAATACCAGCGTACATAAGCTCGCTTCCATAGTATTCTCCGGTCTCTCCCGGCAGGGAAACTTTATAAAGCATATCCTCGCAAAGACCCTGGAGCTTTAACCGCAGCCAGCCTGCATTGGCCGGATTCAAAACCTGATAATAAGCGGTAATTGCCTGTTCCAAATCTTCTGATACTGCCATCCATGCCGTATCATTTCCTTCAAATGGACTTTTTAACCGGTAAAATGTTCCCTGATGTAAAAGTTTCCGGTACTTCTTATAGCATGCAATCTGCTGCTTTACTGTCTCTATTTCCTCGGGAGACAGATGATTCAAATCCAGTTCATATCCAAAAGCCCCGAAAATTGCTGCATTTCCCCTGGAATCCAAAGGCGTTATTCTGTGAACCTGATGGTTGGGAACTGCGGAGACATGGGCTCCGATGCTGGATATGGGATAAACCATGGTGGTACCGTACTGGATCTTTAACCGGTCCATGGCATCCGTATTGTCACTGCACCATGCCTGGGGAGCAAAGTATAGCATTCCAGGGTCAAACCTGGCTCCTCCGCTGGCGCAGGATTCAAACAGGATCTCCGGGAAATCCCTGGTGAGCCGGGTATATAAGTCATAGACTCCCAGGATAAATTTATGCATCACCATTCCCTGCCCGTTAGGGGAGGTTCCTCTGGAGTAGCATTCCGTCAGATACCGGTTCATGTCCCACTTGATATAGGAAATTCTTGCATTTCCAATAATATCCTTGAGCATACCATAAACCGCATCAACAATTTCCTTTCTTGAAAAATCAAGGACATGCTGATTCCTGCTTGGCGTTTCATAGCGGCCGGGAGCAGACAAAATCCAGTCTGGATGGGCCTCATAAAACCGGCTGTCTTTATTGACCATCTCCGGCTCGATCCACAAACCAAATTTTAAACCCAGGGCCTCCACCTTCTCAGACAGTCCGGAAATTCCTTCCGGAAGCTTATTCAGGTTCACTTGCCAGTCTCCTAGGCCCCTGTAGTCATCACTTCGTTCCCCAAACCAGCCGTCATCAAGAACAAACAGCTCCACGCCTGTTTCCTTCGCCTTTTTGGCAATGGCGAAAATCTTTTCTTCGTTAAAATCCATATAGGTTGCTTCCCAGTTGTTCAAAAGCACCGGTCTTTCCCTGTCTCTCCAATATCCTCTCGCAAGCCGGGTCCTGTATAAGCGGTGGAAGATCTGGCTCATAAAGGAAAGCCCCTGTTCCGAATATACCATCACAAGCTCCGGTGTCTGGAAGGATTCCCCTGCTTTCAAAGGCCATTCAAAGGTGTCCGGATGGATTCCCATGAGCACCCGGGTGGTATCATGGGTGCAGACTTCCACCTGTCCCAGGAAGCTGCCGCTGTACACAAGGCTGAAGCCATATACCTGTCCGCTTTTCTCCGTAGTCTCTTTTCTTGCAAGTGCCAGGAATGGATTGTGCTCTGCGCTGCTGATCCCTCTCATACTGTAGATGGACTGTATTCCCTGTTCCAGGGAACGCCTCTTCAAATACCGCTCCCTGGACCATGCCCCGGAAAGCTGAATCATCTCATAATCACAATCCGGCAGGTCAACAGCACCGCTCATAGCCGTTAAGAGGACGATCTCCTCCTTGCCATGATGGTCAAAACGGGCATGCCTTGTAAGGACCGGCATCTCTTCATAGATCGTATACGAAAGGATCAGATCCGTATCCATCACATCATCATGAAGGGTGATCTCCAGAGTGGCAGCCTCCCTCTCCTCTTCCACATAGGTGGCAGGAAGAGGCTCTATGGAGTGCTTTCCCTCAAAGATACGGTGGGACACATAGGTAAAGTTAGTGATCCTGCTGCCATTCTCCTGCCTGACGATGCAGGCACCATACCGGTAATCCCCTGTTCCATAAGCCGGATATTCCTGCTTCGTATATTGGAGACATAAGCTGACCGGCTCCGGACAGCTTATGGCGGCATGGGCGCGCTCTCCTGTCTCAAGGAGATATGCATAGGACTCCCTGTCTGTAATCCGTTTCCCATAGTACAGATTTCCCATTTGGCCATTGGCCATGATCTGAATGATATAACTCATGGACTGGTTATACAGGTGAAACTGTTTCGCTTGTTCATGATAAATGATAGACATAATTCATACTCCTTTTATAATTTTCCTCCGGATGTAGCAATTCCTTCTATAAACTGTTTCTGGAATATCAGATAAATGATAATCATGGGGATACAGGCCAGTAAGGATGCCGCCATAAGCTCCGGATAATTTGTTTCAAACTGTCCCTGCAGCTTTGCAAGGGCGGCAGACAGGGGCATGGTATTTTGCTCTGTATTGACGACCAGAGGCCACATCAGCTCCTTAAATCCAAACAGTGCGGTAAAGATACCAAGAGCCACCATGGAGGACTTTGTAAGAGGGGCCATTACATAAAGAAAGGTCTGGCCGATATTGCAGCCGTCAAGCCTGGCCGCCTCCTCTAAGGAAGAAGGAAGCCCCATATAAGCCTGCCTTAATAAAAAGGTTCCAAAGGCTGTCACGAGCCCCGGAAAAAGCAGGCCAAAGGAGGTATTTAACATTCCAAGCTTACTTACCATTAAGTATTGAGGAATAATAAAGATCTGGGAGGGCACCATCATCTGGAACAAAACCAGGGAAAAGGCCAGATTCTTTCCCTTAAAGTGAAGGCGTCCAAAGGCATATCCCGCCATGGTTGCAGTAAGTACCGCACAAATGACCCGTTCTACAATCAGCATTAACGTATTCCAGTACAGCCTTAAAAAGTTCATTTTGCTTATGATGGATAAAAATGCTTCCTTTCTCCATACCGTAGGAAAAATGATAAACGGATTCATCTGAGTTGCCTCCGATGTGCTTTTAAAGGCCGTTAAAAACATCCACAAAAAGGGTACCAGCATAATGACAGATCCGATTGTGAGAATGAAGTAAACGATGGCTGATTTAATTTTTCTACTCTTATCCATAATTCTCCTCCCTAGCTGTAGTTCACCCATTTTTTCTGACAAATCATCTGAATCATTGTGATCAGAAGGATTACCATAAGAAGCAGCATGACAATGGAAGAGCCGTATCCCTTGTTTCCTTCTATAAACGAATATTTATAGAAAAGGTACACCAGGGACTGGGTCTTTACCAGCGCCGGGTTGCTTTTTCCCATCATCATATAGATGCTGTCAAACACCTGCATGGCCCCTATGACTCTGGTCACTGTCACAAAAAACATGGTGGGTGATATTAAGGGCAGTGTAATCGTAAAAAACTGGCTGATTCCGTTTGCTCCGTCAATCTGCGCCGCCTCATAATAGTCCCGGGGTATTTCCTGAAGGCCTGCAAAAAACAGTACCATATTATAACCGATCACGGACCAGATTCCTACGATTGCTACGGAGATAAATGCGATATTGGGATTGGAGATCCAGTTTACGCCGGAAAGTCCGATCCCGCGAAGCAGATGGTTAAGCAGTCCGAATTCCGAGTTATAAAGCCATCTCCAAACCATAGCCACCGCCGCAGGAGCAGCTACCATTGGCAGGAAATAAATGGTCCTCCATATTGAGCGTCCCCGGATTTTTCCATTTAAAAAAACGGCTAGCACAAGTGCAATCGCAATGGAAAACGGTACCTCCACCACCGCATATTTACATGTATTCCATAAAGCCTGCCATACAGTCCCATCACTGAAAAGCTTCCGGTAATTGTCAAAGCCAATAAATACATTGCCTTTGCCAAAAGCCCCTGTTTTGAAAAAGCTTTGATAAATGGTCTGAAAAATAGGGATGATGTTTAATATAATTAGTCCTGCCATGGTAGGCAGCAAAAACATCCACCCCCATAAAAATTCACTTCTCTCCCGTTTTGATACCTTTGACTTTCTGTTCATGCAGACCCTCCGTATTTCTTTGTCAAGCGATATACTCAATCCGCTTCACCACTTGATTCGGCTAAAAAGGGGGAGGCGCTTTAAAAGCCTGCCTCCCCAGCCCTTCCTATTCTTGTGCCAGCAAGGCATTCATTTCCTGAGTAATATCCTTGCAGACATCATCAACACTCTTCGCTCCAGTCCATGCATCGATCAATTTTTCATGGCTCATATTGTTCCAGGCAACCGTTGATTTAGAGTATGGCCTGATGACCAGGTCACTCATCATATCTAAATATGCCTGGAGGTTAAAGTCCTGATATGCCTTTATCCAGTTATCCGTTGTTCCTTCATAGGCAGAAATAACGATTCCAAGGTCAGACTGCTTCTGCTGAGCTTCCTTTGATCCCATGTATTCGATCAGCTTCCAAGCTTCTTCAGGCATGCCGGTATTAGCGGAAGCTGCCCAGCCCAGTCCATTGTAAATGGAGATCCTCTTTCCAGAGGCCGCATCCTTTGGAAGGACTGCGATGTCACAGTTTGCCTTTACGTAATCATTATTGCAAAGCTCCGGAAGCATCCAAGAGCCAGCCGTAATCATGGCTACCTTACCGGCTTCAAACAAAGCTTCCTCTGTATTCTCTGCCATCACTTCGTATGGAGGCGCATATCCTTCTTTCATCAGGTCTGTGATAAACGTTAAGGCCTTGATGGTTCCCGGCTGGTCAAATCCGGAAGATTTTTTATCATCGCTGATCACATAACCACCCATATCATAAACGATATTGTTCCAGCCTGCCTGGTCATTGGTGGGCCTTAAGGCAAATCCATACTGGCTTCCATCTGCTTTGGTCAGCTTTTTTGCTGCTTCTGCATAATCATCCCAGGTCCAATCCTTGTCGGGATAAGGGATTCCCGCTTCATCAAACATGGTTTTGTTGTACCAGAGTGCGATGGTATCGATATCCTTTGGCACTGCATACTGCTTTGTACCTTCCCAATTATAGATCTGCACAATGTCCTTAGGGAATTTATCCATTTCCAGCTTCTTGCTTTCCTTGATGCGGTCTGTTAAGTTCAGGAGCATCTCGTATTCGGAATACCTTGCGATCTCATTGGAATGCATCCAGAAAACATCGGGAAGAGATCCGCCGGTTGCTCCTGCCTCCAGCATAGTCCAGTACTGCTCCCATGGGGTTACCTGAATTTGAGTTTTAATTCCCGTTTCATTTGTAAAGTCCTTCATGATCTCCGTAAGTCCCGGTTCCTGGTTCTTGTCCCAGATTGCAACCGTGAGAGTTCCCTGAGCAGCCGTACTTTCTGACTCACTGGAGCTTTCCGCCGCCTGCTTTGTTTCTCCCGAGCTTGCAGGAGCCGTTTCCTTCCCGGTCTTGCTTCCGCAGCCAACCAGTGCTGCCGCCATTACCGCTGCCATTGCCGCCGTCAACCACCATTTACATTTCATTTTGTTACCTCCCTTTGATTAGTCAGTTTATATAGTTAAAACTGAATTTAAAACCATTTTTTGTGTATTTTTATTTGTCTGTCTCTGATTATAAACCATTTTTCATCTATATTACATAGACTAATGTGATAGGTACATGGTGTTTTGTTATATTTACCGAACCTCTTCTCTCATCTTCTTCCGATACTGGAGCGGGGACTCCCCCTCTGCCTGCAGGAAACTTTTACAAAATACCGAAGCATCATGAAAGCCACAGGATAAACCGGTTTCCGTTATACTTAGGCCTGTATCCTCTAACAGGCGCTTTGCCTCCATGATCCGGTAGGCCGTTAAATACTGTTTCGGAGAAATGCCCTTATATTTCATAAAAAGCCTGTACAGATAGGTCCTGTCGATCCCCACATATTTTGACACATCCCCGATCTGAATGGGGTAGCTGTAATTATGGCGTATATAGGTTTCCGCCCTGGACAGATAACTATGCTCATACTCTCCCACTTCCTTGCTGCGTTTTGGGAACCGGGAAAACAGCAGATAAAGATACCCAGCCGTTTCATCCATATTATGCTCCCCGCTTTCAAAAACAGTCACCAGCCGGTCCATATAGTCTCGCCATTCCTCTCCGTGATCAAAATGGTACACATATTCATTTTCCTCCTGCCGGTAATCACTTAACAGCCTCTCCGCTTCAGTCCCTGCAAAAGCTGCCCAGGCATATTCCCAGGGTTCCTCCTTATCCGCCTGATAATAAGTGACTTCCTGAGGTTTAATTAAAAATGCATCTCCCTCCTTTAAGGCATATTCCTCGCCTCCTGTGCGATAGATCCCCTTTCCCCGCAGGATCACATGCATCAGGTAATGCTTCCGGATCGCCGGTCCGAAAAAATGCCCTGACGCACACTGTTCACGACCGCAGTAATAAATGGTCAACCCCCGTACCCATTGATTCATGCTTCACCCTCCTATACAACAAAATGACAATTTTATGAAACAAACTTCCTATCTTTTTTTCTGCTGCAATTATACAATATCCTCATCAGACAGACAAGGAAAACAAGGAGGAAGAAATATGGTAAAGATAACTTTTATGGGGGCAGGCAGCACGATATTTGCAAGAAATGTCTTAGGCGACTGCATGTGCACTCCAGTACTTCAGGATGCTGTGATCGCTCTTTACGATATTGATCAGGTGCGGCTTTCGGATTCGGAGCTTATTCTGAATGCAATCAACAAAAATGCGAATGAAGGACGGGCGGATATAAAAACTTATCTGGGAGAGGAAAACCGGAAGGAAGCCTTATCCGGTGCCACCTTTGTAGTGAACGCCATTCAGGTGGGCGGATACGATCCCTGTACGATTACAGACTTCGAAATTCCTAAAAAATACGGTTTAAAACAAACCATTGCGGATACCCTGGGGATCGGCGGTATTATGCGGGGCTTAAGGACCATTCCGGTCATGGAGGATTTTGCAAGAGATATGGAAGAGGTTTGTCCGGATGCCTACTTCTTAAATTATACCAATCCCATGGCTATTTTAACTGGTTACATGCAGCGTTACACCTCCATTAAAACCATTGGTTTATGCCACAGCGTCCAGGTATGCTCAGAAACTTTATTAAAGGAACTTGATATGGAGGATAAGCTGGAAGGGCGTACAGAATTAATTGCAGGAATTAACCATATGGCCTGGCTCTTAAAGCTCCATGACAGAGATGGAAACGACCTTTACCCCATGATCCGTCAGAAGGCCTCCAGGAAAAACCAGACAGAAAAACATAAGGATATGGTCCGCTTTGAATACATCAGCCATTTAGACTATTATTGTACGGAATCCAGTGAACACAATGCAGAATACAATCCGTTGTTCATAAAATCCAAGTACCCGGAAATGATCGAAGAATTCCAGATCCCCTTAGATGAATATCCGCGGCGCTGCATCAAGCAGATCAATGAGTGGGAAGAGGAAAAAAACTCTATCCTAAACAACGGACAGATCACTCATGCCCGTTCTCATGAATACGCCTCCTATATTATGGAAGCAATTTTGACCAATAAGCCTTACAAGATCGGGGCAAGTGTCTTAAACCGGGGGCTGATCGATAACCTCCCCGCCGATGCCTGCGTAGAAGTTCCCTGCCTGGTAGACGGAAGCGGAATCACTCCCTGCCATGTTGGCCCTCTTCCCACCCAGCTGGCAGCCATGAACATGACAAACATAAATCCCCAGCTTCTCACCATAGAAGCCGCCCGTAACAGGGACAGAAAAACCATTTATCAGGCAGCCATGCTGGATCCTCACACTGCTGCCGAGCTTAACATAAAAGATATCCGCGCCATGGTAGATGAACTCATTACAGCCCATGGCGATTACATGAAAATGTACCAGTAAACGAAACTTCCAGGAATCGTTATTTACAAGATGCCCATAATGCCTGTATACTTGACCCTATCAAACATCCTACATAAAAGCGGATCGTCTGACAGGGTCTTTCACCATTTTGAGGGGGTATACCTTTGAGCGAAAAACAAACGACTTATAAAAACGTTGCCGGGTTCCGCTGCTTAAGGAACATTAAACGGCAGACCAATGATCTGTACCTGGTCCACTGTGGAATCCAGCAGTGTCCTCCGGGATACACCTACGATCATAAGATTCCAAATGAATATCACCTTCACTTTGTGCTGGGGGGCGCAGGCTCCCTGGAAATCAACGGGAAACGGTATGATCTGAAAACCGATGACATCTTTCTCATTCCCAAGGGACATCCCGTTCTTTACAATGCGGATCATAAAAATCCCTGGGAGTATATGTGGATCACTTTTGACGGTGAAATGGCGGAGGCCTATTTAAGCTATGTGGGCATATCCCCGCAGCTCCCTGCCATCCATTCCCAGATTCCCAATCAGCTTTATCTACCCATGATACACAAAATACTGGATACCAGTGAACTGACCTTTGCCAATGAAATCAAACGGGTGGGATACCTATACGAGATATTGTCCACTTTGATCGAAATGCAGAATACCATAAGAACCAGTAAAAAGAACCAGTACGACTATTCCATCGATACTTATGTAGATTATGCCCTTCAGTATATTAAGCTGAACTACAACAGCATTAAGGTACAGGACATCGCAGACTACATCGGGATCAACCGTTCCTATTTAACTACAATATTCAAAAAACAGCTTCACGTTTCTCCTCAGGAATACTTAATGAGGTACAGGCTTAACATTGCCGCCAATCAGCTTGCCACCACCTCCTTATCCATTCAGGAAATTGCCACAGACATCGGATATCATAACCCTTTAACCTTTTCCAAGATATTTAAGCAGGAATTCGGCGTCAGCCCGAAGCATTACAGGGAAGAAAAACGGCAGCCATAAGAAGGCTCATTACCCACATAAAAAACAGGAGGCTGGTCCTTAAGGACTGCCTCCTGTCATATAATAATATATTCTATACTTCTGCTAACACTTCGTTAATCTGGGAAACCAGTACATCACAGTCTATTCCATGAACCTGGCAAGCTTCCTCAAGGGACTCACCCTGAGATGCTGGACAGCCGAGGCAATGCATACCTGCACGCATTAACATAGGTGCAATGTTCTCGTCCATTTCAAGCAGTGCGCCTATTAACATATCCTTCTGGATCTGCATCTTGTATTCCTCCTTAAAAAATTGTACTTACTGTCTTTATAATATAATACTTTTCCTCCTGATTAGCAAGGGCTAAATTCCTTTTTTTCCTTCTGACTTCTTTTTGTCAAATTTTTCTCAATAAGTAGTCTTGACATTGTATACAGTATTCATATATAATGTATTCATACAAAGATTGTATGAATTATAATCTTTGACGGCACTCATTTATAATTGACACTTATACAGCAGATTTTACGGAGGAACAATACTATGAGAACAGAATGGAGAGCTTTCACGGGCGGTGTTTGGGAACGGGAGATCAACGTCAGGGACTTTATACAGAAAAATTACACACCTTATGACGGCGATGATTCCTTTCTTGCCGGACCTACCACAGCAACAAACGCTCTTTGGGCGCAGGTTATGGATTTATCCAAGCAGGAGCGGGAGGCCGGCGGCGTGTTGGATATGGATACAAAGACCATCTCCACCATCACTTCCCACGGACCGGGATATTTAGATAAAGAAAAAGAAACTATCGTAGGCTTTCAGACTGATAAGCCTTTCAAGCGTTCCTTACAGCCTTACGGCGGCATCCGTATGGCAGAGAAGGCCTGTGCGGATAATGGCTATACCATTGATCCTGAAGTCAAGAAATTTTTTACAATTCACAGAAAGACACACAATGCCGGTGTTTTTGACGCTTATACCCAGGAAATGCGTGACTGCCGTTCAAACCACATCATCACAGGACTACCGGATGCCTATGGCCGTGGCCGAATCATTGGAGATTACCGCCGGGTGGCCCTTTACGGCATTGACCGCCTGATCACAGACAAGGAAGAGCAGAAGGATACAACACGTACAACCATGTACTCTGACGTGATCCGGGAAAGAGAAGAGCTTTCTGAGCAGATCCGCGCCCTTAAGGAATTAAAGGAGCTGGGAAGCATCTATGGCTTTGATCTTTCCAAACCAGCCTCCAACGTAGAAGAGGCAATCCAGTGGCTGTACTTTGCCTACCTAGCCGCTGTCAAGGAACAAAACGGAGCAGCCATGTCCTTAGGCCGCACCTCAACCTTTATTGATGTTTATGCACAGAGAGATTTAGAAGAAGGAACCTTTACTGAGGAGCAGATTCAGGAATTTGTAGATCATTTCATCATGAAGCTTCGTCTGGTAAAATTTGCCCGTACTCCGGAATACAATGAGCTGTTCTCCGGCGATCCTACCTGGGTAACGGAATCCATCGGAGGAGTCGGCATCGACGGACGCCATCTGGTGACCAAGACTTCCTTCCGCTACCTCCACACCCTTTCTAATCTGGGAACAGCTCCTGAGCCAAACTTAACCGTGCTCTGGTCTACAAAGCTTCCGGAAAACTTTAAGCGCTTCTGCGCAAGGACTTCCATTGAGTCCTCTTCCATTCAATACGAGAACGATGACCTGATGAGAGTGACGCATGGAGATGATTATGCCATTGCCTGCTGCGTATCTTCCATGAGAGTCGGTAAGGAAATGCAGAACTTCGGCGCAAGGGCCAATCTTGCAAAATGCCTGTTATATGCGATTAACGGCGGCATTGATGAAGTCACCAAAAAACAGGTCGGCCCCAAATACCGCCCCATCACTTCCGAGTACCTGGATTATGAAGAGGTTATGGCCGCCTATAAGGATATGATGAACTGGCTTGCAAGGGTTTATGTAAACACCTTGAACATCATCCACTATATGCATGACAAATACAGCTATGAGCGTATTCAGATGGCTCTACACGATAAAAAGGTGACCCGTTGGTTCGCAACCGGTATTGCCGGACTTTCCGTAGTGGCTGATTCCTTATCTGCCATCAAATATGCCAAGGTTAAGACCGTACGGGATGAAAATGGAATCGTAACTGATTACATCGTAGAAGGAGACTTCCCCAAATACGGCAATAACGATGACCGGGTAGACATGATCGCAAACGAACTGGTTCACACCTTTATGAACTATGTAAAAGGAAACCACACTTACCGGGGCGGCATTCCTACCACCTCCATCTTGACAATCACTTCCAACGTCGTATATGGTAAGAAT
Organism: [Clostridium] celerecrescens 18A; assembly: GCF_002797975.1. NCBI lineage: Bacteria > Bacillati > Bacillota > Clostridia > Lachnospirales > Lachnospiraceae > Lacrimispora > Lacrimispora celerecrescens. Next base: position 3,894,512 of record NZ_PGET01000001.1, read on the forward strand.
ACAGGAGCAACTCCTGACGGGCGTAAGAAGGGAGAAGCCTTTGCACCTGGCGCAAACCCAATGCACCTTAGGGATACTCACGGTGCTGTCGCTTCCCTGGCATCGGTTGCAAAGCTTCCATTCAGAGATGCCCAGGATGGAATCTCCAATACCTTCTCAATCGTACCTGGAGCCCTTGGCAAAGAAGATCAGATCTTCACAGGAGATTTAGAGGTGGATTTAGAGCTGGCTCTTAGCGAAGATCAGAAGTAAGGAGTGTTATTATGGCAGATCCAAAGGAGAAACAGATTGACGATATCGTCTCCATGCTTGACCAGTTCATGGCTGGAAACGGCGGACATATGAACATCCGCGTATCAGAAGATGGTACTGTAAGTACCGATGAAACAATGGCTAAATCAGTTACTACCACAAACTCCACGGATTGTGCAGACGGAAATTCCGCCTGCAGAGTGCCCACTTTATTCCAGGCTTTGGATACAGACGATGAAGACCCGGAAAGCAACCGGCTGTTTATGGAAGACACTTATTAAATACAATAGGAGGATTATAAAATGGCAAATATCAGCGAATCTCAAATCAATAACCTTGTTAATTTATTAGATGGCTATGTGGAAGAAGGCGGACATCACTTAAATGTCAATGTCTTCACCCGTGATACCTTATTAGACGCTCAGAAGCATCCGGAAAGTTATCCCCAGCTTACTGTACGCGTATCCGGTTATGCGGTGAATTTTATCAAACTGACAAAGGAACAGCAGGATGAGGTAATCTCCCGTACGTTCCACAGCAATATGTAATAAACAGCAAAGAAGGCGATCTGTATGACAGGATATATCCATTCCATTGAAAGCTTCGGTACCGTTGATGGTCCGGGCGTGCGTATGGTGATTTTTTTACAAGGCTGTCCCATGCGCTGCCAATATTGCCATAATCCGGACACCTGGAAGATGGCGGGCGGCACGCCAATGACGGTAGAAGAACTATTAAAGCAGTATGAGTCGTCCCGGAGTTTTTACCGGGGCGGAGGCATCACAGCCACCGGCGGAGAGCCCCTTATGCAGCTGGATTTTGTGACTGAGCTTTTTGAAGCTGCAGGAAAGAAGAACATCCATACCTGCCTGGATACTTCAGGTGTCACGTTTCATAGGAACGATCCGGATTACAGGAAGAAAATAGACCGGCTTCTGGACTCTACCGATCTTGTCATGCTGGACATCAAGCACATTGTTGATACAAAGCACAAAACACTTACAGGTCATTCCAATGAAAACATTCTGGATTTTGCCCAGTATTTAAGTGACCGGGATATCCCGGTGTGGATCCGTCACGTGGCAGTGCCGCAGATCACGGATGAGACCCCTGATCTATACAGGCTGGGGCGTTTTATCGGCGGGCTTAAGAATGTGAAGGCCCTTGATGTCCTGCCTTATCATGACATGGGAAAGGTAAAATACGAAAGCATGGGTATGGACTATCCCTTAAAGGATATCCCCCCCATGTCAGGGGAAGGTGCCGTTGCCGCCAAGAAGATAATCTTAAGCGGGATCAGGGATGTCCGCACAGGAATCCCTGATCGGTATTGCTCCCAAAATTAAACAATAATTGTACCATTTACTACTTGAATATTTCTGATTTATAGTATAAAATATAGAAAAATCTATATAATATAAGGAGGTAATTTATCATGGCACGAGTTATTAGTGACGCTTGCGTTAGCTGCGGAAGCTGTGAAGGTGAATGCCCAGTAAGCGCTATCAGCCAGGGTGATTCTCAGTTTGTTATTGATGCTGATGCATGTATCGATTGTGGCGCTTGTGAGGGCGTATGTCCAACAGGAGCTATTTCTGAAGCATAATTATGATACATAAATGCCTCTTCCGAAAGGAAGAGGCATTTTGTTATATCAACACATTCTTTATATCTGCATACGAATAATTAACCAGATAAAGGAGAGGACATTTCTATTATGAGAAAGCCACTGATCGGCTTAACCCCCGCCCACGATATTGAAAGCGGTGATGTTAAGGCACGTCCTACTTATATGCGGGCATTAAAAGCTGCGGGAGCGATCCCAGTCGTGATGCCCTTAGATGCCTCAGAAGAAGATTTAAAGCAGCTTACAAAGGATATGGACGGATTTCTGTTCACAGGCGGCCCTGATGTGCACCCCTTCCTTTTTGGGGAAGAGACACAGGCTCACTGCGGCAATGTGTCCCCAGCCAGGGACCAGATGGAGATTTCCCTGCTTCCTATGATTATGGAACTTCGGAAACCGGTACTTGGGATCTGCCGGGGAATTCAGGTTTTAAACATCGCTCTTGGAGGAAACATCTGGCAGGATATCCCCTCCCAGGTAACACGTGAATTTCCTCTTGCCCATTCCCAGCCATTTAGTTATGATATGCCATGCCATACGGTTGCTTTAACCGAGGGCAGTCTCCTTGCCCGGATATCAGAAAGCTCTTCCATAAAGGTCAATAGCATGCACCATCAGGCCGTCAGGGATCTTGCACCGGGACTTATTGCCTCCGCCTACTCTCCAGACCATTTGATCGAGGCCCTGGAAATGACAGACTATCCCTTTTTTATCGGGGTTCAATGGCATCCGGAATATCTGTGGGAAAAGAATAAAGAGGCGTTCCGACTGTTTCAGACTTTTGTAAATGCTTGTAAAGAATAATCAGTATGCATAAAAAATCCGCAGTTTCCACTTTCACCGGCAGCTGCGGATTTCCTTGCCAGAGCCTGTTTGATTGCTCTATTTATCTGAAAGTAGTGTGGTTTTATAACTTTTTTCCATTTCGCCCGAACTTCTTCTTACGATTAAAAAATGGGATCTTAGAAGCAGCAGCTTCTGCACGCCCTTTGTTGTCCTTTTGATACGAACGCATAAGCTCGTCCAACTGTTTGAAACGCTCTTCTTCTTTTTCTTCTTTTAAACTCAATAAATATTCCATTTCCTTAATGACCTTGTCATTAACCAAGCAGCTGACATCCTGGCTTAACTGCTCATTATTTACCTCTAAAGCCCGTCCAATGATATGGTTCATGATTTCCTGAAACTGCTCCATTTTCTCCTGGGCAATGGAAATCTGCGCCGTGTTATGTACATCCAGGCCTGTCCCATCCTCAGTGCCAGATATTGCACTCTCTTTTAATTCCTGAGCTACCTGTCCTTCCAGTAACTCATCTGGTATGACAGGGTCTCTGCCCTCCTCAATAACCTTATCAAGCGCTGTCTTAATGGCCTTTAACTGATACCCCTTGTCCTTTAAGTCCTTGATCTGCTTGAATAAACGGATGTGTGCTTCAGTGTAATACCGGTGCCCCATCTCATTTCTGGGAATCTTCAACTCCAGCTCGTCCTCCCAGTATCTAAGGACATGAGACTCCACATCGACCTTCTTCGATGCATCCGATATTAAGTAATGTATCTCAGCCATAGCTATATCCTCTCCTTTGGTTCGTTAAGTTTTCATAACCTTACTATTTATATCATATGCGGGCTTCGGATGGATTATGAATGGGAATTGGAAGTTTTTTGAGGGATTTGAGAAAATTTTTAGGAGAGGGGGAGTATATGGGTGGGGGGAAAAGAGAAATGGCGGGGGTGCAGGAGCCATCAGGGGGAAGGTGGGAATTTTTGCGGGGCCGCAGGAGCCATCTGGGAGAATGGATTCGAGGTTCGAATCCATTCTCCCAGATGGGGGGCGTTCGCCCCATAGAAGAAGAGAGTCCTCTGGTCCCGGAAAAGCAAAAATACTTGCTTTTCCGGGACCAGAGGACTCTCTTCTTCTATCCTGCTCATTGCTTGGCCATGTTTGCAAACTTTGTATATTCAGGTCTCCAGGCCAGATTGATCGTTCCGATCGGACCGTTTCTCTGTTTTGCTATAATTACTTCCGCAATATTAGGCATATCCGTATCTTTATTATAATAATCATCACGGTATAAGAACATAACCACGTCGGCATCCTGCTCGATGGCTCCGGATTCTCGGAGGTCGGAAAGCATGGGGCGGTGGTCTGGTCTTGTTTCGCAGGCCCGGCTTAACTGGGATAAGGCGATTACAGGAGCGTTCATCTCTCTTGCCAGGGCTTTTAAGGATCTGGAGATTTCTGAGATCTCCTGCTGGCGGTTGTCGCCGCCTTTTCCGCTTCCGCTCATCAACTGCAGGTAGTCGATGATGACTACACTAAGACCGTATTCCAGCTTCATCTTACGGCACTTGGAACGCAGTTCACCGATGGAGATTCCAGGGGTATCGTCTATGATCAGCTTGGAATTGCCGATAACACCGATTCCCTCTACCACAGCATCCCAGTCGGAATCGGATAAGGTTCCGGTTCTAAGCTTTTGGGAATCTACATTGGATTCCATGGCAAGCATACGGTTTACCAGCTGTTCCTTGGACATCTCCAGGCTGAATACCATACAGGGCAGACCTTTTTTTACAGCGATATGGTCTACCAGGTTCAGCACAAATGCCGTCTTTCCCATGGAGGGTCGTGCGGCGATGAGGACGAAATCTGAAGGCTGCAGGCCGGAGGTCTTATAATCTAAGTCAATAAAGCCTGTGGGAATTCCGGTTACAGTTCCCTGGTTTTTGGAAGCCTCTTCGATTTTTTCCAGAACATTCATGGCAACCTGGCGGATGGGTACGAAATCTCCTGAGCTGCGGTTCTGGAGCAGATCAAATATGGTCTTTTCCGTGACAGCCATAATGGTTTCTAAGGGTTCCTTTCCTGCGTAGCAGGTATTGGCTATTTCTTCATTTACCTTAATAAGCCGCCTTAGAACCGCTTTATCACGGACAATGTTCGCATAGGACTTTATATTGGCAGATGTAGGGACTGTGGTAATGATATCCCTGACAAAGTCCAGACTTGAAACTTCGGGAGGAACATCCTTTACCTTTAAACGGTTTTGAAGAGTCACTAAATCCACCGGTAAATTCTCATTAAAAAGCTCCAGCATGGCCTCAAACATGATGCCATACTGGTGCTGGTAAAAATCTCCTGCTGTAACGATCTCGGAAGCCGTGATGATTGCATCCCGGTCCATCAGCATGGAACCGATAACAGATTGCTCTGCTTCGATGCTGTGAGGGAGTACCCGTTTGATCAGGGCATCATCCATGTTTATGCCTCCTAGCTTTCCACTACCTTAACATTCAGTTTTGCAGTTACATCTTTATGAAGCTTGATTGGAACCTCATGGGAACCAAAGGTTTTAAGCGGTTCAGGAAGGACCAGCTTCTTTTTATCAATATCATAGCCCAGCTGATTCTTAATGGCAGCGGAAATTTCCTTTCCTGATACGGAGCCAAAGGCTCTTCCGCCCTCTCCTGCCCGAATGGATAAGGTGATCGTTGCTTCTGAAAGCTTGGCTCCAAGCTCCTTTGCCGCCTCCAGCTGTTCCGCTGCAACCCTGGCCTCATTGGCCTTCTGTAGCTTTAAGTCATTTAAATTCTTAGCCGTTGCTTCGATTCCCAGCTTTTTAGGGAGAATGAAATTTCTTGCATATCCGTCGTTAACCTTAACGATCTGTCCCTTCTTGCCCAATGCCTTTACGTCTTCTAATAATACAACTTCCATTATGATATGTCTCCCTTCTCTAACATCTCTTTAATAACCGCTTTTACGCGGGTTCTGGCTTCTTCAATGCTGACTCCTGCAAGCTGTGCGCCTGCGATGGTACGGTGTCCGCCGCCGCCCAGTTTTTCCATCATGACCTGCACGTTGACTTCATCAATGGAACGGGCGCTTATATACACCGCATGATTATAATCTGTCATAACAATGGAGGCCTTGATCCCGGCTATGTCAAGCAGCTCATTGGCCGCCTGAGCTCCCACAACCGTGGGGCTTCCGATTCCTACCGAGGAACATACGCTGATGGCAAAGCAGCCCTCGAAAATCTCTGCCTCCCGGACAGCCTCTGCCTTTGCCTTGTAATCTTCCAGGTCATCACGGAACATCTTCCGCACACGGACCACATCCGCGCCGTTTCTTCTTAAGAAAGCTGCCGCTTCAAAGGTCCTGACACCCGTCTGATTGGTAAAATTATTGGTATCAATGACGATGCCTGCATACAGGGCATCTGCTTCTGCCGATTTGATTTTAATACCGTCTGCAATGTATTGCAGGACCTCCGCTACCATTTCACAGGAGGAGGAAGCATATGGCTCTACATAAGACAGGACCGCATTGTCAATGATCTCACTGCTCTGCCTGTGATGGTCCAGAACCACAATCGTCTTTACTAGACGCAAAAGCTCCGGGGCATCGGTAATGCTGGGACGGTTTACATCCACCACCACCAAAAGAGTGTTGGCATCCACCAGCTCTGCTGCCTTGGATCCGGTCAGGAATAAATCCTCCGGGTAATCGGGATTCCCTACAAAACGATCAAGAATAGGGCGTACCGAGGTCGTCACTTCATTAATAATGATATGGGCCTTCTTATCCATGGCCGTGGCAATGCGGTAAATTCCAACTGCAGCGCCAAAGGCATCAATATCTGTTAAACGGTGCCCCATGATCAGAAGCCGGTCCTTTGTTTCCATCAGCTCTCTGAGAGCGTGAGCTTTTACACGGGCCTTCACGCGGGTGGTCTTTTCTACCTGCTGGGCCTTGCCTCCAAAATACTGGATCCGTTCGCCATCCTTGATCACCGCCTGGTCACCGCCCCGACCAAGAGCCATATCAATAGCGATTCTTGCGAACTCGTAATTTCTGGAATAGCTATCCCCGTTCATACCAAGGCCAATGCTTAGAGTCACCGCCATCTCATTGCCGATATTGACGGTTTTCACTTCCTCCAGAATGGAAAAACGGTTTTCTTTCAGCTCGGTGATATAGGACTGTTTTATGGAAATAAAATACTTATCTTTTTCCAGTTTCTTAACGATTCCGTTCATATTGGAAATGTACTTCGTGATCTTCCGGTCAATGAGGGCCGTAAGCAGAGAACGGCGTACTTCTTCCACACTCTCTAACGCCTCATCATAATTATCCAGATAGATAAGACCGGCCACCATTTTCTGATCATCTACCATCTGTTTATAGGAGAGAATGTCCGTTTCATCAAAAAGATAGACTGCCACGAGCATCTGTCCGGCAGCCTCCACTCCAACGGATGAAATAATCGCTTCCGGTGAATCTTTCATATAGACAGCTTTTAAGCGGATCTGGTATTTCCTTTCATTGCGTGCAGCATGCAAAACGGCCATTCCATCGTTAAGCTTTAACACTTCCTTCGTAATCTCCGGAAAAATAGTCATGAGGTTCTTTTTTGTGACCTTTAGAGGTTTTTCTTCCCCTAACACCTCTGAAAACGCTGTATTCCCCCAGAGAATCCTTCCGTCAACATCCGCCATTGCATACGGAAGTTCCAGATCAGTAAGAAGCTGCTTCTGCATCCAGGAATATTCCGCAGAAAATTCCACAAGGCCGCTCATCAGAAGTCTCCTTCTGTAAGTATAAAGCCAGACTGCTATACCAACATACAAAAGCGTAAAAACGGCCATAATTATACCCGCCTTTGTACTGGCAGCGCCGATCACCGTATTGGCGGCGATCAGCAGTGCGCTTAGATAAAGCGGCCACTGCATATACGTCCTTAGCTGTCCCTTTATTTTGAACTTTTCTTTCATATCTTTCTCCTTATGGAAAAAAGGGTTCTCTTTTTCACTGTCTTAACATTATATCATAGTCATCTGGGTTCGTCCATTAAATTACAAAAAGTAAGGAAATACAAGGCTTTCCGTAAATTTGAAATGATTTTTTAAGGGTTTTTGCGTTACATAAAACGCAAAAACCCCTTTTGACTGTTTAACCATTATATCCAGACTTATCCTTCTCTGTGAAGGCAAAAATCACCGCCTGCTATTTTTTACATGCTAGATATGACTACTCTTTTATACATTTTATATTGATCAATCATTTTAATAATCTGCAATTTTGTATAGGGCTTAATAATAAAGCCAAAAGCCCGTATCTTCCAGGCTTCCAGCGAAAAGCCGGGAATGCCGGAAAGAAGTACTACCTCCGGCGGGTCCGGAAGTTCATACAGCTTAGCTGCAAGAGTAATCCCGCTGATATCCGGCATGACCACATCCGAAAACACCATATCTACCGGATTTTCTTTCACATATTGTATGGCTGTAATGGCTTCATTGAAGCTTCCGCACAGCTCAATTCCGTCTATTTCCTTTAAAATACGAGTCAGCTTGATTAATAATTCCTCTGAGTTATCCACTGCTACAACCCTGATGCTCATAATTCCTCCATGGTTTTATCTCTTTTTCATTAATGTAATAATGCTATTATACTTAAAAATGAATATTCTTTCAACGGGGACAATATAAATTATGACCTTTGCGTCGATATTTGATACCTTGACAAGGCTTTTAGACATGAGTAAATGTATAATTTGGCAAAATAAATGTGGGAACGAATGTAGAATTATTAGACAGTCAATCGGACATCTGCAATCCGCTTTGCTTCCTGATGAGGTTAAAATCCAGAACCATTACTTGAAAATGAAAGAAAGGTTACTTCACTGCCCTGCCCCAGATTTATCAGAAGCAAGGCAGAAAAAAGGATCTTCCTTATTTGACCGCGTCAACTCCCCTTTCTCCAGTGCGGATCCTGATGGCATCTTGTACATCGGATATAAATATCTTCCCATCGCCAAATTCTCCGGTATACGCCTTATCTACGATACAGGCGACAACAGCCTCCGCCTGTTCCTCGGGCACCACCGTCTCGATTTTGATTTTTGTAAGAAAGTTGTAATCCACTTCAACGCCCCGGACAAACTCCGTCCAGCCCTTCTGGTTTCCACAGCCCATGACCTGCATAACGCTTAAGCCATTTAAGTTCAGCTTATCTATGACTTCCTTAATTTCCTCCAGTTTCTCCGGACGGATATAAGCTTCTATTTTTTTCATATGGCGACCCTCCTTTTTAATCCATACCGTTAAATGCAGGATAAGCGGTTTCTCCATGCTCCGAGATATCAAGTCCGAGAGCTTCCTCTTTTCTTGAAACCTTAATTCCTTTCGTAACAAGCGATGTAATCCTCGCAGCAATCAGAGTACCTATAACAGCAATCACAATGGTGATCCCAATGGCCGCCAGCTGGCGGAGGAAAAGAGCGGCTTCACCAAATGCAAGGCCGTTCCAGGCCGCCGCCGGATTAATACTGGTTTTCCCAAATATACCGGTGGCAATCCCGCCCCAGATACCGCCGATCCCGTGACATCCGAATACATCTAAGGCATCGTCATAGCCGAATCTGGACTTCACGTAGTCGATAAAAAAATAACAAATAGGGCTGACAAGTCCTCCGATAATGATTGCCGCCCAGACCGGTACAAAGCCGGCACCGGGAGTTATGGCCACCAGGCCGATGACCATTCCGGTGGAAGCACCCACAAGGGTTGGCTTTCCGTTCTTTATAACCTCCACAAGTACCCAGGAAAGGAGGGCAGAGGCCGCTGCAGTGTTGGTCGTCATAAATGCGTGGGCAGCCAGCTCATTTGCCGCCAGGGCACTGCCGCCGTTAAAGCCAAACCAGCCAAACCAGAGCAGGGAAGCACCCAGAAATACAAATGGAATATTGTGAGGATGGTAAGGCGCTTTTCCCAGGTTCTTTCGTTTGCCAAGGAGAATGGAGAGTACCAGTGCACTGACCCCGGAGCTTATATGTACCACATTTCCTCCTGCAAAATCAACAGAGCCGATCCGGAATAAATAGCCTCCTCCCCATACCATATGAGCCAGGGGATAATAGACGATCAACGACCAGAGCACCATGAAAATAACGAGGGAAGCAAACTTCATTCGCTCCGCAATGGCTCCCGTGATCAACGCCGGGGAGATGATGGCAAACATCATTTGGAATATGGGAAAAGCCAAGGTATTGGGATAAGGCAGAGCGGTGTCCTTAAAAGTGTTGAAATTGAGACCGGTCCATCTTAAATCACCGATGACTCCTCCCAGGTCACCGCTGAAAGACAGGGAAAAACCAATCAAAACCCACATAACAGATCCGACTCCCATGATGATGGCAGATGACATCATCATATTAATAACATTTTTGCGTTTTACCAGACCTCCATAAAAAAATGCCAGCCCCGGCGTCATAATAAAAACCAGTGCCGAACTGATCAAAAGCCAGGCCAAATCTCCATGATCCATAATTGCAGCTCCTCCTTTTTAATCCAGATAAAAAAATGAAGCCATAACCCTTTGTGCCAATGCACAATGTTATGGCTTCGTTGCCTTAAAGTTTTCTGCCGTCTCCGGTATAGGGTTAGACTAATGGAAGAGCAGTTTTTTGTCAAGGAATTTCAGAAGAACGGCCTGATAAACTAATTTATTAAATTTACTGGTTAAAAAAATAAATTAATTCTTTCATTTTCATTGATTTTAGGGCCTGGCATTTCTATTATAGCAGAATCATACCGCCGTTATTAGCAATCTCCACCACAGAATGCTTACGCAAATACTCCAGGGCCATCTGCGGAACCTCTGTTCCAATGCGTTTTATGACCCGGCATTCCCTGTATACCTCATAACCTCCCGTGCCGCTGGCCCGGTAATCGCTCATGCAAAGGCTTAAGGTGCGGCCTGCAAAAGGTTCTCCCTTATACAGGATCTTCTTCACCCGGTTTCCCACAGACTCTTTTAAGTCCACTTCAAAGGTGATCCCGGAAAAATAATCGTAATTATAATGCTCCACTTTAGGCTTTAAGAACACGTCTGATATCTCTATATTCCCATGTTTTAAAGTAAAATATTCGGCGCAGCGCTCCAAAGCCTTTTTCATAGACTCTTCCTTTATCTCAAGGACCACAAGGGTATTTGAAAACGGATAGACCCGCACCAGGTCCCGCATGGTCACATGACTCGGCAGGCTGATGGGCGAATTTCCCAGGCCAACACAGGAGATATCCGCTCCCGTATAGTCAAGCTGAACCTGATTGAAAAAATCTGCAATGGGCGACCCATAGAGTGCCATATCAAGCTTGCTCTTTTCCGGAACAGGCTCCTTTAAACGGCCGATGTCCACATCCAGCCATTCCTGGACTGCCTCCTCCAGAGGAAGCAGAGACTCATAAGGCTCTTTCCCATGAACTTCCCCGGCAGGGCAGACGGAAGATTTCACCGAGACCTTCCCATTTTCGAGCCTGATATCCAGACAGGCATACTGTGCGGCATTAGGAGCCAGCTGCAGGGTATGGGTTCCGAATAGATCTCTTCCTGGAACTGACATGTGCTGGTGGGCTGTCAAAAGGATGTCGTAATCCAGCTCCTTTAAAATGCGGCAGCCCACATTTTCTCCTGATGTACTTAAAACCATTCCGTTGTCAAGATCACATTCATAGCCGCCGTGATAGATGCAAACGGTGACATCTGCCTGGCTTTTCAGATTTTGCAGCTCATTTGCAGCCGCTTCAAAAGCATCAGTAATATGGATCTTCTCTAAATGTTCCGGCTGCTCCCATACGTTAACATAATCTGTCACAACACCGGTCACTCCCAGGCGAAGCCCGTTTTCCAGCGTAAAGACATGGCTTCTTGATATCCGGGCATTTCCTTCTAAGTCTAAGGCATTGGCACAGAGGCAGATTCCTTTCAGTGCCTGAACGTATTCTGCAAGACACTCATAGCCAAAATTAAAATCATGATTTCCTGGAACAACGGCATCATAACCTGCCTCATTGTATACCCTTGCTATGGGGTTTATTCCAGGGACAGCTTCCTTTCTGGAAGTGATATAGGTGGCAAAGGGCGCCCCCTGCAACGTATCTCCTCCGTCAAATACAAGAGTATTTCCATCCTTTTGAAAGTTGGAGATGCAGTTTAGAAGTCCCATGGGCCGTTCTTCTCTGTCACCGTAAGAGGTGGGGAACAGGTATCCGTGCACATCCGAGGTGTAATAAATTCTTGCCTGTTTCTCCAACTGATCACCCCCTGGCCAGCTTTACGCGTATTTTGGTGGATATGTATTCCACGATAAGAACTAAAACCACAAGGCCGACCAGAATAGCTCCCGCTTCATTCCACCGGTAGGCATTCATGGCAAAGATCAGGGGCGCACCTATGCCTCCGGCTCCCACCAGTCCCAGAACCGTTGCATCCCTTAAGTTAATATCGAACCGGTAGATCACCGTAGATGCAAAATTGGGAATCAGCTGGGGCAGGATTCCATACCGAATCTTCTGGAACGTATTGCAGCCGCAGGCATCTAAGGATTCCAGAATCCTGGTGTCCAGATCCTCGATGGCTTCAATATACATTTTGGATACCATACCAATGGAGCAGACGGACATGGTTAAAAGTCCGGTAAATGCACCGGGTCCGCTGACGCGGATGAACATAAGGCCATATACAAAGGCCGGAATGGTCCTCACCGCCATGATCACCAAACGGCTTAAATAGGCTATGGGAGCCGGCATCAAATTAGATGCTGATAAAAAGGACAAGGGAATGGCAAGAAATGCCCCCACAATGGTTCCTAAAAATGCTATGCAGACCGTTTCCAAAAGAAGGTAGGGAACTCCCTGTACGGTTAAATTAAACAGCAGTTTCCTGTCCGGGTGAAAAATCCCGTTTAAAATATTTCCGGCAATCTTTAGCCCTCCAAGTCCGCTTCCTGAAAAATCCACGGCAGAGCCGGACCATAGAACGAGGGCCAGGACAACCACGGACACGGTTATCCGGTAAACGGTGTTTCTTGGGCGTTCTTCATATGCTTTTTCAATCTGTTTATTCATCAGTCGGCCCTCCTACACCAGTTTCCGGCGGCAGTAACGGCTCACCGACTCAATTAAAAATACGGCAACAAACAGCATGATAAGAATCATGCCCACACTGGGGTATTCTCTCCAGCCTAATTTCTCATTCAGAATCAGCCCAAGGCCGCCTGCGCCTACGTAGCCTAAAATCGCTGCATAGCGGACATTACCTTCAAAGCAAAACAATCCATTGGATATATAGGAAGGAAGTACCTGGGGAATGATGGCGCTCACAAAGGCCCGGACCTTGGTGGCTCCTATGGCTTCCATGGCCTCAAAGGCTCCCATATCGGCAGTTTCGATCTCTTCATATAAAATCTTACCCATATAGGCAAAGGTGAAAACGGTAATGGCCGTAGTTCCTGCCAGGGTGCCCAGGCCGAACACATAAGTGGCGATCAGAGCGGTCACCAGAGTAGGAAGAGTCCTCACAATGCTTAAGAACAATCTCATGATGCTGACGACTGCAGAACTTTTTATAATATTGGTAGAAGCAGCCATAGCAAAGGGGATGACCAGCACCGCACCAATCACGGTCCCCAGAAGCGACATCTTGATGGTGTCAAACAAAGGCTTCCACACCTGAGAGCTATAGGAAAATGCCGGAGGAACCATCATTCCTAATATAACAAAGAACTGATTTCCCCTTTCCAACAAGACCTTCATGTCAAAGCCGGTGATTTTCACGGAAAGCACGGTTAAAAACACCAGGATCAAAGCGATCAGAGGAAGCCTGGAAGCCGGCCGAAAGACGGTCTTTCCGCTGGACAATTCGATTTTCCTGGGCGGAAATATCTTGTCATATAAACTCATCCTGCCGCCTCCTCTTCTTTTCCTTCATATATTTCATTTAAAATATCCTGGGTGACTTCAGTGGAAGGGCCATCGTATACGATCTGACCGGCCCGTATGCCTACAACGCGGCTTGCATACTGGAGCGCCAGATCCACATGGTGAATATTTAACAGGATGGTAATGTTCATTTCCTTATTGATCCTTAAAAAATCTCCCATAACCTGTTTAGCCGTAACCGGGTCAAGGGAAGCCACCGGCTCATCCGCCAGGATGATCTGGGGATTCTGAGCCAGGGTCCTTGCAAGCGCGACCCTCTGCTGCTGGCCTCCTGACAGCTGATCCGCACGGACAAACGCCTTATCCAGGATTCCCACCTTGTCGAGTGCCTCTAAAGCCCCCAGCTTATCCTCCTTTGGATATATGCCGAACAGAGCCTTTATAAACGGCAGTTCCGGCACCTTAGACATAAGAACATTATTAATGACCAGGGTTCTGGTCACCAGGTTAAAGGACTGGAAGATCATGCCGATTCTGCGGCGGAATCGCCTTAACTCCTTTCCTTTTAACTGCATTACATCGGTTCCATCTACGGTCAAACTTCCTTCCGTGATATCATGCATGCGGTTAATGGTACGGAGAAGGGTAGACTTTCCGGCACCGGAAAGACCGATGATCGCTACAAATTCCCCCTGCTCAATCTTTAAGTTAACATCTTTTAAGGCATGAAAGCCATTGGGATACTTTTTGCCCACCTGATTAAATTCAATCATATTTTCCTCATTTCCCAGGATAGAGTTCGGAGGCGCCGCAAATGTATTCCGTTTACGACGCCTCCGCAGCCTGTGTGTATTATTTATTTCGCATTTAATTCCTTAATCATCTTCTGTGCCGCACGTTCATTGTCATAATCAGCGCTCTGTGCAGGCTTATATCCATTGTGGCTGTAGATGGCGATGACTTTCTTGCCCTCTTCCGTGTTGCCAATGTTGATAAATGCGTTTTGTACTGCCTTTATAAACGCATCATCCATGATTTTAGAGGTCTTGCTCACGCTGACCGTATCATTGAAAATAGGAGGAGTCACACCGATTACACCTGTTTCTTCCCAGATGGAGCCGGCTCTTCCGTATTCAGATTTCCATTTCTCCTCATAATCCCTGCGGGCGTCCGCATAGGTACAGAGAACATCCACCTGCCCGGAAGCAAGTCTTGCAAATGCGCTTCCATAAGAATCAGACTGAACTGCATGGGAAAGATTTAAAATATTCTTCTGGAAATTATCCTGAAGCCATAAGGAGGGATAAATGTATCCTGCCGGTGAAGAGGATGACATAACGCTCCAGTTTGCTCCGTCTAAATCCTCAAAGGTCAATGCTTCGCCCTTGTTTACCTTATCTGACAATGCTTTCCCCTTTTCAGAAGGTCCTGCAATAATAAGCGCGCGGTAGGAAGTTGCCTGATCTGTGGTTCCCTCGGTTGCCTTACCATCATTCCAGTCCTTTGCGGAATCAAAATTCTTGCTTAATGCATCCCTGGTGGCCGTAAGAATCACTTCTGCGCCATCATCATAAAGGACATAAGTACCTCCAGGAATCAGACCGATATCTGCAGTACCTGCGGAAAGAGCCTCTCCAACCGCTTCATAGCTGGTTCCAACCGTAATTACTACTTCCCCGATATCATAGCCTTCTTTTCCCAGCTCTGACTTCAGCATGTCTTTTAAAGGCTCTGTGGCGGTTACGATCTCCTGCGGCTCTCTGGAAGGAACAAAGTATACATTCAGTTTGTCGACCTTCTTGTTCTCAGCTTTTGCCTCCGCCTTTGTGGTTTCTCCTGCTGCAGAAGACGCTGCCTCGGTCCCTGCTGCGGTTGTGGCTCCTGTTTGGCTGCCGCCAGAACATCCGCCGATCATTGCTGCACAAAGTGCTGCTGCCATTAATACAGAAACTGTTTTTTTCATACTGCTCTCCTTTTTGTGTGATTCATCGGTTCTTGGGATCATGAGTCATCACGCACTGTCCCCTACCTCTAGCTTTGTCGGGAGATAAATTGTCATATTGTCCTTACGGCCTTCCTGGATCTGTTCCAGCAGAAGCTTGATCGCTGTCTGCCACACGATATCAGGAAACATCCGGACCTTTGTGTACGAGGGCCATTTGGATTCCAGGGTCTCAATGTCCTTATAGATGACCACTGCCACATCCTTTGGCACGCGAAGTCCTGCATCCTGAAATGCTTCCAAAGCACCTTCCGCGACCTCTTCGCTTCCTAAGAGCACCGCTTCCGGCAGACGGCCTGACTGGATTGCCTGCTTTGCCAGATGATAACCGCTTTCCCTGCTGATATCGCCTATGTAAAAATTCTCTTCCTCATAAAAGCCTCTCTGCATAAAAGCTCCCCGGATTCCTTCCAGTCTCCGGTAACCGATTCTTACCTGGCCTTCTTCATAAATTCCTCCGATATAGCCTACGCTGCAGTATTTTTTCTGGTCCATAAGATAGTCCAGCATTTCATGGATTCCCTTATTAAAGTCCATGACAATGCTGTCATACTCATAATCCTTTGGATCTGAATTGATGAATACGATGGCAAAACTCTGCATACGCAGAAACTCCATCTCTTCCTCAGAAAAAACGCCGAAGGCCATGATACCGTCGTACTGTCCAGGCTGGTTTTTATCCAGCCGCTCAAACCGCACATCATTTTTTCCTGACATGGACTTTACGATTAGGTCCAGGGAAGAAAGCCTGATGTTGGTCCGGTCTTTCCGGATAATATGCCAGTCAGCAACTCCTATAACAATTCCTCTTTCTTTCTGCGCATGACGCCTCCTGGGTGGGACATATTTTAACTCGTGGGCAATTCTGAATATCCTTTTTTTCACTTCCGGACTCACCACAATGGTATCATCCTGGTTTAATACCCTTGATACCGTTGCAATGGATACATCCGCAAGCTGCGAAATTTCTTTTATTGTAGCCATAATCTATATCCTCACCTTCCAATTTTCATTATAATTGCAGTTTCTGTCAGCGTCAATAAGTAAAGTAAAATTTTACTAAATTTTTACCTAATTTTGATCCGGTATTCACAAAAAGGATGTCTGACTTGAGACATCCTTTTCCTATACTACATGGTCCTTTGTCACGGCCTCCCTTTGTCCAGGCCGTGACTTGGTCGATCAGCGAACCAGTTAATCCTCATTTCCTCCCAGATTCAGCTTTGCAAACGCATCTGCAAAGGCTGAATTGATGGGCTTATCCGCTTCCTTTTTCTGTTGGTTCAAATACTTTGCCACATCCTTTTTGGATACCCCGGCGCCTTCCTTGGCACGCCGTTCCTTAAAGTTAGAAAGCTTTTCCTTGTAGCCGCATTTGCAGACAAAGATTTGTCCGTCTCCTTTTCCCTTAAGCTCCAGCTTCTTATGGCAGACCGGGCATCTTGCATTGCTGGTTCTGGAAACTGTTTCCCGGTGCCCGCACTCCCTATCCTGGCAGACCAGCATCTCGCTGTTTTTTCCTTTAACTGCCAACATCCGTTTGCCGCAGACCGGGCATTTGTGGTTGGTTAAGTTGTCATGGTTAAAACTGCCTTCGCCTGACTTGATCTGATGAATCAGATCACCGGAATACTGTCTGATGTCCTTCATAAACGCGGCCCGTTTTAATTTCCCCCCAGCAATTTCGGAAAGTCTCATCTCCCATTCAGCCGTCAGCTCCGGTTTCTTTAGATCCTCCGGTACAAGAGTGAGCAGCTGTTTGGCCTTGGAGGTCAAATAGATGTCCTTCCCACGCCGTTCTAAAAGAAAGCTGGAAAACAGCTTTTCAATGATATCCGCTCTTGTGGCCACGGTCCCAAGTCCCCCTGTTTCTCCCAGGGTCCTTGCCATATCACGGTCTTTTGTTTCCATATAAGAAACCGGATTTTCCATGGCCGAAAGAAGGGTCGCTTCCTGAAAGGGTGACGGGGACTTTGTCTTTCCTTCGGTCATGGTAACTGTAAGCCCTGCAAGCCGGTCCCCCTTTTTCATAACAGGAAGATTTTGCTCTTTTAATTCCTGCTCCTCGTCTTCCTCATCCTGAGTTTCATAAACTTCCTTCCAACCCAGTGCCTTTACGGTCTTTCCTCTGGCCGCAAGAGTTTCTCCTCCTAAATCCAGGGTAATTTCTGTCTGTTCATATTCAAATGGAGGATATAGTACCGCCAGGAACCTGCGGACCACCAGATCATAGATCTTCCGCTCATCAATGGTCATATGTTCCATCTGGACAAACTGTTCCGTAGGAATGATGGCATGATGATCTGTCACCTTCTTGTCGTTTACAAAAGAGGGAGCTGCCTGGATCCTCTGGTTCATCAGCCTTCCGGCCAGCTTCCGGTACGGACCAACACCGCAGGCTTCCAGTCTTTCCTTGATGGATGGAACGATGTCCGAGCTTAAATACCTGGAGTCTGTTCTGGGGTAGGTGAGGACCTTGTGGTTTTCATAAAGCCTTTGCATGATATTTAACGTCTCTTTTGCAGAATAGTTGAACCTTCGGTTGGCTTCCCTCTGCAGCTCCGTTAAATCATAAAGCTGGGGAGATTCCATCTTCTTCGGAACGCTTTTTACCTCTGTGACCACGCCCTCACCCTGGGCTTTCATTTTATTTAGAAGGGATTCCACCCGGTCCTTATCAAAGGAACGGAAACTCTTTGATTTCTCATCCCGCCAGGTAAAGGAAAGGGCCGGAGCTGCACATTTGGCAGTAATGCCGTAGTAAGGCTTGGGAACAAAACTTTTGATTTCCTCTTCTCTCCTTGCGATGATGGCAAGCGTGGGGGTCTGCACCCGGCCGCAGCTTAAGCTGGCGTTGTATTTGCAGGTCAGCGCCCTGGTTGCATTGATACCTACCAGCCAGTCCGCTTCGGCACGGCACATGGCGGCATCGTATAAGTTATCATATTCATGGCCATTTTTTAATTTTGCAAAGCCTTCCTTAATGGCCTTATCCGTAACGGAAGAGATCCAGAGCCTTTTTATGGGCTTCTTATTCCCCGCCTTTTCAAGAATCAGTCTGGCTACAAGCTCCCCTTCCCGCCCGGCATCCGTAGCAATGATGATTTCACCTACATCTGCACGGTGAATCTGGGTTTTTACCACACGGTACTGCTTGCCGGTCTGCTTGATCACTTCAAGCCGGAACTGGTCCGGCATCATGGGAAGATTCTCTATCTTCCATTCCTTATATTTGGGATCATAGTCTTCAGGGTCAGCAAGCGTCACCAGATGGCCAAGTCCCCAAGTGATCACATAATTTTCCCCTTCGATTACTCCATTGTTATTCCTATTGCAGTGAAGGACCCGGGCAATATCCCTGGCCACCGACGGTTTTTCCGCTATAATTAATGATTTCATGTAATTCCTCCAAACTCAAGTCTCTTCCAATTATATCGTATTGTCCAGGTTATTACAACTTCTACATCATATCGAGCCGTGCCAAAAAAGCCGTTCCTGTCATGCGGTAACAGGAGCGGCTTATTGGAGGAGTCATGATCCCTCACGGGTCAATTGAAGGTATCATCAGAGGGTTCGTCTGATGTATAGAATATTCACATGTAGTTAGTTCAAGCTAACTACTTTTATATTATCACAAACGAAAATGAAATACAAGAGATTTCTTGAAATTATTTCTCATTAACTTATTTAATCTTCCTGCCCCAACACAATGTTATGGATCCACACGCCTTTTTTCACCAGCACAAAGCCAACAATGCATTTTATGATCTCCACCATCTGGCACATGAAATATAGCGGTACGATAGGAATGATAGTATACCGGCTGAGAGTATAGGCAACCGGAATGCTGACCACCCACATGAAAACACTGTCAAACAAAAAGGTGATAAACGTCTTTCCACCGGATCGCAGGGTAAAATAAGCCACGTTCATGAATGCGTTCATTGGCATACACAAAGCCAGTATGCGGATAAACTGGACGGCCAGGCTCCTGACCTCGTCCGTGGTATTGTAGATCATAGGGAACAGAGGGGCTGTGATTGCTAAAAGTCCTCCCATGAACACGCAAGAACCAATGGAAAAGGCAATCAGTTTCGTGTCCGTATCCCTGGCTTCTTCCATTTTTCCGGCTCCTAAAAGCTGTCCCACAATGATAGAGACCGCACTTCCAAGGGCTAAGTAAACCACATTAAATACATTTCCTATGGTTGAGGATATATTAAGGCCTGCCACAGCAGTCAATCCCCTCACAGAGTAGCACTGCATCAAAGTTGCCACTCCCGCAGCCCAAAGGGCTTCGTTTACGATAAGAGGTGTCCCCTTAATAAAGATATTCCTCACAAGGCCAGCCGGTATATAAAAGCTGTTATAAGCTCCTGAAATAAACGGATTCTTTTTCGGGTTCCTATGAGTCCAGACTATTATGACCGCTGCTTCTACGAATCTGGCCATAACGGTTGCTATTGCCGCCCCCATTACACCCAGAACCGGGGCTCCAAGCTTTCCAAAAATCAGGATATAATTAAACACAAGATTTACCAGGACTGCCACAATTCCGGCTTTCATGGGTACTACCGTTTCCCCGCACTCCCTCAAAGTACTGACATAAGCCTGCTCAATCGCAAAGGGTACCAAACCAATCAGCATGACAAGCATATACCGCCTTCCATGCATCAGTGCTGTCGCAAGCTCCGCATCATTCCCCTCTCCATGGAGATACATGGCAATCATATCTTCTCCTAAGAAGTAGAACAAAGCCACTGCAACCGCAGACAGAAGCGCGCAGCAGATGATTTTAAACCGGAATGTATGCCGCACTCCGTCATGCCTTCCGCAGCCAAAGAACTGGGCGCCGAAGATACCTGCTCCCGATATGATTCCAAAAATACTGATGTTAAAGACAAAGATCAGCTGGTTTACAATAGCCACGCCGGACATCTGCTCTGTCCCTACCATACCCACCATAATATTATCCAGCAGGCTGACAAAGTTTGTGATCCCATTTTGAACCATAATGGGAATGGCGATTGTTAACACCATTCTGTAAAACGCCTTATTTCCGATAAATTTTTTCATAAGTTCTTCCAGTAAAAGCGCGCTTTTCTGTTATACCTCCGTAACGTAGATTTTCTGCCTTAAACAGAGTATCATAACTTTAATATGGAACAAGGTCCTATGTCAACAAAATCTGATTATTTTACCCGGTTTTTCACTGAGAGTGACTGCGGATAATCAATAGACGGGAGCCTCTGTCCAACGGTCACAATCCCGTCAGGCAGCGGTTCCCGCCTATCCATATCTTTCTCTTGGGAATTTTACTTCTCCTTTGCCTTGGCAAACAGGCTTTGAAGAAGAATAAAAAATGCCAGCAGCGCCGCAATGGTGATCTTCGTCCACCAGGATGAAAGCGTCCCCTGGAAGGTAATGAATGTCTCTATGGTTCCCTTTATTAAGACCCCAAACAGGCTTCCGAACACATTTCCCACACCTCCGGAAAGCAGTGTCCCCCCAATAACTGCCGATGCGATGGCTTCCATCTCAAAACCCTTTGCCTGTTCCACAAAGCCCGCACAGGTATTTAAACAGAACAGAAATCCGCCTAATGCACATAAAAAGCCGTTTATGACATACACCAAAAGCTTTGTGCGCTTTACATTTAGCCCCATCATCAGCGCAGATTGCTCGTTTCCGCCTACCGCATAAATCGTCCGCCCGAACTTCGTATATTTTAGAGCCACGAAGACCAGCACCAATACCACCAACGCGATGATAACGCTTGGATAAAGGAAGGGATAGTTCACCACACCCTTTTTATTTACGGTTCCTCCGAGAAAGGTCAAATTAATTTTACTCTTCGCCCATTTTAAAAACAGCTCATTCTTTACGCTGATCATTTCCTGGCTGATGATGGCCGTCATGCCTCTGGCAAAGAACATTCCTGCCAGGGTCACGATAAATGGCTGTATTTTTAGGTATGCAATAAAAAATCCCTGGGCCAGGCCAAAAAAGATGCCTATGACCAGAACAGTCAAAAGAGCCGGAACAGCTCCAATTCCCTTTACTTCCATCATCCAGGCCAGCATCATGCAGGTAAGGGCCACCACAGAACCAACGGAAATATCAATCCCTCCTGTGATCATGACCATGGTCATGCCTGCCGCAATCACGATCAGACCGGCATTGGAAATGAAAAGGTTTAAAAATACCTGGGGCTTTGCAAATCCTTTGCTGTTAAAAATTATGATTCCGGCTATGTACATTGTCACGAAAAGGGCAATGGTGATCATAAGCAGAAATATTTTTCCGTCTGTCTTCCCTCTGTTCTTCATTTATGCCACCTTCTTTCCCACTTCACGGCCTGTTTGGTATCTTTTTGCCATTTTTTTAAGCTCCGTTGACTGAAGGGCAACGATGATCACCACAACGATTGCCTTATAAACCGGTATCTGGTCCGGAGAGACTCCCATGGCGTATAAGGTGGTACTTAAAGCCTGAATGGTGTAGGCACCAATGACACTTCCAAGGAGAGAGAACTTACCGCCTCCCAGGCTATTGCCTCCTAATGCTACTGCAAGGATCGCATCTAGCTCCAGATTAAGCCCGATGTTGTTGGCGTCTGCCGAATAGATTCTGGAAGATGCAACAAGGCCGGATACGCCGGCGCAAAGGCCGCAGAATACATAGGACAGAAAGATGATCCTGGAAGATTTGATTCCCATGAGTCTGGAAGCCCTGGAGTTGATTCCTACCGTCTGGATATAAAGCCCCAGCGTAGTCTTTTTAAGTAATACGTAAGTAAGGATCACTACCAGAAGTGCCACGAATACGGGAGTTGGAACAGGAATCCCGGGAATGCTGGATCCCAGCATTTTATAAGATTCCACCCGAATGTAGGTGATCTGCCCTCTGGTGATCAGCTGTGCCATACCCCGACCTGCCGTAAACAGAATCAAGGTCGCTACCATGGGCTGGATCTTCATCTTCGCCACCAGGAATCCATTAAAGCATCCGCATAACATACCTGCAAAAACCGCTGCCAGCACACCTAATATATAGGGATTTTGAAACTCATTCACGGTCTGCAGCCCGCCTGCCAGAATATAGCAGCAAACGGCTCCGGCCACAGACATGACCGCTCCCACAGAAATATCCGTCCCCCCGGAAGCCGCTACAACCATGGTCATTCCCACAGACAGGATCACCAGATCACTAGCCCGGTTGATCACATCGATAATATAACCGTATAAAACACCGTTTTTTATTGTTACCTGAAAAAAAGTCGGTGTTTTGATAAGGTTTGACAACAGCACCAGAACAAGGCAGAACAGTGGCAGAAACAAGCGGGTTCCAGTTAGTTTCTTCACAAACACGATCAGCTTATTCATCTCCCGCACCTCCTGCAATTGCCTTCATAATATTATTCTGGTCCAGTTCGCCTTCTTTAAGCTCTCCCACCTTCTGCCCATCCCGGAGTACGGCCATACGACTGCAGGTACGCAGCATTTCCTCTACCTCCGAAGAGATAAACATTACGGCCTTGTCCTCCTCTGAAAGCTTTACCACCAATTTCTGAATCTCTGTCTTGGTACCGACATCGATCCCTCTGGTGGGTTCATCTAGTATGAGAAAATCCGGGTCCGTAAGGAGCCATCTTCCTAAAATCACCTTCTGCTGGTTTCCTCCACTTAAGCTTTTTACAGGAGTCTCCCTGTTAGCTGTCTTTATCTGTAATAGTTCTATATACTTATCTGCAAGCTCCTCCTGCTCTTTTTGTCCAAAAGGCCGGAACATTCCCTTCTTTGCCTGAAGCGCCAAAATCAAATTGTCACGTACCGATAGATCCGCCACGATCCCTTCCTCCTTCCGGTTTTCCGGAAGATACGCCATACCAGCCATCATGGCGTCAAGGGGAGCCGCCACCGAAACCGGCCGGCCGTTTACTTTTAACGCCCCGCTGTCCGGCTTATCCGCTCCATAAAGGCTCCTGGCAAGCTCCGAGCGTCCGGATCCTAAAAGCCCGGTAAGGCCAATTACCTCCCCTTTACGGACCTTTAAGTCGTAGGGCTTTATAGTTCCCTGCTTCCCGATCCCCTGTGCATCGATCACCAATTCCCCGGACCGTTCCTTTGCCTCTCCACTTTTTTTTATGGCAGCCAGATCGTCAAAATCTTTTCCCATCATCTTGGCTACCAGCTGTACTCTGGGCAGTTTTTCCGTTTCATACTCTCCAACCAGAGCCCCATTTCTCAAAACGGTGATCTTATCGCAGACCTCATATACCTGTTCCAGGAAATGTGTGACAAAAATGATTCCTACCCCTTCTGATTTGAGGCGGTCCATCAGACGGAATAGCTTCTCCACCTCATTGTCATCTAAGGAAGAGGTGGGTTCGTCAAGAATCAAAACCTTTGCGGACATATCCACTGCCCTGGCAATTGCAAACATCTGCTGCAAAGCGATGGAATAGTTCTCCAGAGCCCTTGTCACATCTATATGGATATCCAGACTCTCCATTAAATCTTTCGCTTTCTTGTTCATGGTTTTCCAGTCGATGATGCCTGCCCGCTTCGGCTCCCTGCCAATGAATAAATTCTCGGCTACGGATAAATTGGGGCAGAGATTGACCTCCTGGTAGACCGTGCTGATCCCATGAGCCTGGGCCTCCTGGGGAGAATGATTGATCATATTCCCTTTAAACCCGTCAATGGTGATTTCTCCTGATTCAAACTCCTCCACACCTGTCAGAACTTTAATAAGGGTGGATTTTCCGGCTCCGTTTTCCCCCATCAGCGCATGGATCTCTCCCCTTCTCAACGTGAAGTCTACATGATCAAGGGCCTGCACACCTGGAAATGTTTTTGATATACTTCGCATGGCTAATACGATTTCATTGGGCATAGAATCCCTTCCTTTCCTCCCCCGTCCTGCTGAAACCGGCAAATTCAGGGATCAAAAAAGGTGCAGAGCGGAGGACTTTAAACCTCCGTCCTCCATTCCCCTGCACCTGTTTATCCAGATTCACTTCTGCTTACGGCTCTAAAGCCCTGTGGATCAATAGGCTCTCTTTGGTTTTTCCTGAGCCGCCGTATCAGCCGGATATACTCCTTCCTGTACATAGGCGATCTTATCTACGCTTTCACCCTTTTCCAGCTTCTGAATGATTTCAGCCACGCGGGGGCCATGAAGCGGGTTACATTCTACGGAAACGTTCATATCACCGGCAATCATGGAATCAAATGCAGCCGCAACCGCGTCAAAGGAAATGATGATGATATCGCCCTTGGGCCCGCAGGTCTTTCCTGCCGCCTTAATAGCGTCAATGGCTCCAAAGGCCATGTTGTCATTTTCTGCAATCACAACGTCAATATCTTGATAGGTCTTTAAGAAGGATTCCATTACTTCCTGTCCCTTGGCCTGAGTAAATTCTCCTGTCTGCCGCTCCAGCATCTTCCACTTTGGATAATCTTTCATCTTCTCTTCCACGCCGTCGGTACGTCCGATCTGAGCAGAAGAACCAATGGTTCCCTGTAGAGTTACGATGTTGATGTCATCATCTGAACGGTTGTTTTTCTTTAAGTAATCACCAAGCCATGCTACTGCATCATAACCTTCCTGAAGGAAATTGGAACCGACCCATGCAGTATAGAGGGAATCGTCGGAAACATCGATCATACGGTCAACGATGATGACCGGAATCCCCGCATCCTTTGCTTCCTGTAAAACCGTATCCCAGCCCGTTTCCGTCACCGGTGCAATCACAATATAGTCCACATCCTGCTGGATAAAGTTACGGACAGCCTTTAGCTGGTTTTCCTGCTTCTGCTGTGCATCATCGAATATCAACTTGTACCCGTTCGCTTCCGTAAACGTGGATTTCATGGATTCCGTGTTAGCTGTTCTCCAGTCAGATTCCGCTCCTACCTGGGAAAAACCTACCACAAGCAAATCTTTTTTTTCTTCTGTCTTGGGTGCCTCTGTCTTGGCTGCCTCTGTCTTGGCTGCCTCAGTCTTAGCCGCCTCTGTTTTTGTTTCCCCTCCTGCCGGCGCCGCGGTGGTCGCTGCAGTCTGAGAACCGCTGCATCCGGATAAAACCATAGCTGCAGTCATGGCAGCCGCCGTCATCATGCCCAGTAATCCTTTCTTCATATCCGTTCCCTCCAAAATGATAGATGTGTTTACTTTTCTTAGTAACTACCAGTATCATAGCGGTTACCGGCTTTCTTCTCAATGCAATATCTTTTGTAAACGGTTGAGATTCTTACGCCTTTGCCGGTCATTCCAAAACAAGGTTGGATTTTTTCAGAAAAAGGTTGATTTTTATCTGTTCCCCTTTAAAGCAGCCGGGATCCTGACGGTAACAGAGGTTCCCACCCCATACTCGCTTTCGATGGAAACCCCATAGGTTTCACCAAAATTAAGCCGGATCCTCTCTGCCACATTGGCAATTCCAAATCCTTCCCGCAACCCTAAGTCTTCCCCGCCGTTTCGCACTAGTCTCTGCATTTTTTCAAGTTCTTCCGGCTTCATTCCGATGCCGTTATCCTCCACCTTTAGCAGAATGTCCTCTTCCTCCTGCCAGCCGCTGATCTTTAGAAAGCCCTTTTTCCTGCAATTCTTAATCCCATGGTAAAGGGCATTCTCCACAATCGGCTGCAGAGTCAGTTTCAACGTAGAGAAGTCCATGATCTGCTCCTTAAAATCGATCTCATAATCCATAATGTCCTCATAGCGGAAATGCTGGATCTGAAGGTAGCTCTTTACATGTTCCGCCTCCCCCCTGATGGTGATAAAATCCTTTCCATTGTTAAGCCCCATCCGCAGAAAGGAAGAAAGGGCCGTAATCATGTCCACCACATCCTGATGACGTTTCCCCTCTGCCAGCCAGACGATAGTATCCAGGGTATTATAAAGAAAATGAGGATTGATCTGAGCCTGCAAAAGCTTTAATTCGGTTTTTCTCTTGAGCTCCTGTTCTTCCCTAATATGTTCAATCAGCTCCCCGATCCGGATCACCATGTGATCATACTGGTCGCTTAGCATCTGGATCTCACGTATATTACTTTTGGGCGCATTGACCTTTAAGCTGCCGTTTGCAAGCACCATGGTATATTGACACAGTTCCTCAATGGGTTTTGTAATCTTCTTTCCAAAGGAAGAAAAAGAAACGATTAAAAACACGATGATGTAAGCGGAAACCACGATACATGAGGCAATGACCCTCTTTGTCTGAGAGTCCAGCTTTAAACGGGTGGATTCTAAGGTCTTTGTTTCGTTGTAAATATAATCGGACATGGTTTCTTGAATCAGTTCAGTGATTATGTAAATATCCTTATCCAGGCGCTCCATATTCCGGTCATAATCACCGATAATATTGCTGGTACGGATGTCTTCAATCCTCTTTTCCAGAATTCCGATCAGAATGATGATCCCATCTAACCCCTTTTTGCTGTTTTCCTGAGGAGTGGAATCCTTTAACTGTTCAAACAATCTCCGGGAATTTTCCAGCTCTTCATAGGGATTTAAAGAATCAAAGGTGTCCGCGCCTATGACAATTCGGTACATCTTATAATCGATGTTGGATTTAAAGTCAAAATTAAACTCCGTAGCCATAGTTAAGTTCCGGATGCTTTGCCGATACTGTTCATTCTGCCACGCCATCATATACAGCAATATCCCAATCATAATAATGACCGGGATAAATACGATTGCCTGCATAGATTGTAATTTAGCTTTGATTGAATCACGTTTTCGTATCATTTCTGCCTCCTGACCGGAATGCTTTCGGCGTAATTCCATGAGTCTTTTTAAATATGTAGCTGAAATAGTGAGGATCTTTATACCCCACCTGATACCCGATTTCCGAGGCCCGAAGGTCTGTCTTTAAAAGCAGTTCCTTAGCCGCTTCCATACGGACCTTTGTTAAATATTCCACAAATGTAATACCCATTTCCTGACTGAATATGGTGCTGAAGTAATTAGGGCTTATATTCACGCTGGAGGCTACCACATTTAAAGAAATGTCCTCATCCTTATAGTGGCCTTCAATGTAATCCTTGGATCGATCAAGAACCAGGCGGTACTTTTTCTGAGAACAGGTGGTACGGAGGGTGATGGCCTTTTTAAGGATCTCCCTGGCGTACTTTACTGCCCCTTCCTCAGATCCCACACAAGGCTTTAAGGTCTTTCCATCTCCAAATTCCTTTAAAACCTGCTCCGGCTCAAAACCAAGCTGGGTGACAAAACCAATGACAGCAAGATAAACATCCATCAGCAAATACTGCCGGAAGATCAGGGACTTAAAATTACTGCCGCAAGCCTCTAAATATTCTTCCAGAAAATACTTTACCTCAGATATCGAACCATTTTTAAGGAAATTAGGAACAATATCCCGGCTAAGTTTGGTTATGTCCATACCTTCCAGGCTGATGGTTCCTGAATCATCATGAAGCCGGACGGCTGCCTCTGCCGTAAGAAGCTGGTTGTATTCCAGCATGTAGCGGCAGGCGTAGGCTCTACTGGCCGCCTTAAAACAGGTTCTCAGTTCACTGAGCCTGTATACCGGAACGCCAATTCCCCCGAAATATTCCATGCCTGGGCTGGACTCCACAAGTCGTACCAAAAGCTCCTGGCAGGCAGTGGTCTTTCTATCTAAGTCTTCCCAATCGTTTCCCATGACCAGAAATGCATACCCTTCTGTCAGTCGGTTAAATACGATGACTTCTGCCCTGTTCTCAAATCGGTCCTTGATCATCTCATCAAACATAACAACCTGATCCGTAAACTGCTCCTGACTGCCGGAGACCCTTGCCTGAAATAAAATCAGATTATACACCGGTGCGCTAAGGGACAGACTGTGTTCCCGGCCCTTTAAAAGGATCTCCTGAAGGCTTAAGATTCCTGATACAATGGTATCAAACAGCCGGTCCCGCTCCATCCGCTTTCTTTCCTCCTGCTGCTTTAGAAACTCCAATTTATAGCCCCTCTCACTTTTTTCCTGGATAATTGCTTCGCTCATACGCTCCAGAGCCTCTAACAGCTGGCTGCTGCTTACAGGCTTAAGAAGGTAATCCGCTGCGCCAATCCTTATGGCCCGCTTTGCGTATTCAAAGTCATCATATCCGCTGAAAAACATGATGCGAAGGTCCGGAAGTTCTCTCTTTACCATCTCAGCCAGTTCAAGCCCATCCATAAAGGGCATTCGGATATCAGTAAGCAGAATATCAGGCTTTGCCTTTAGAATCAGAGGATATGCCAGCTCCCCATCCGGTGCTTCCCCTGCAAACTCAAATCCGTATTTTTCCCACGGAATACCATTTTTAATTCCCTCACGGACTATTTTTTCATCCTCAGCAAGAAAAATCTTAACCATGTCCAATCCCCCTGTTTGCCCCACATTCATAAGTAGATTATATAAAATATAAAAAAGAAATATAAGAGAATAATTTCAGTCCCTGCATTTTCAATCGTAAAAAAATATACTAAAATCATAGTACCACAAAAAGAGGACATCTTAAAGTTCCTGATTCATACAGAAACTTAAAATGTCCTCTTCCTTACTCAGTCTTTTAATGAAGCAGGGAAATCATCCCTGTTATTTTAATCCAGTTCCTCTTCGTTGGTTTCAATTACCTTCTTATACCATTCAAAGGATTTCTTTTTCCTTCTGGATAAATCTCCGGTTCCATCATCATATTTTTCTACGTAGATGAACCCATAGCGCTTTGCCATTTCTCCGGTGGAAGCGCTGACCAGATCAATGTAGCTCCATGGGGGATACCCCATCTGATTGATGTGCTTTGGCTATAAACTTTCACGCCCGTATGCGCACTGGTTGGATAAATTGTCTATTACTTAATAGTTCTCCGCGTGGATCTCGAAGTAGCTCTGCGGATGGTTGCAGGTCGGGCATACATCTGGGGCCTTGGCTCCAACCAAGATATGACCGCAGTTGCGGCACTCCCACACCTTAACTTCGCTCTTGGCAAAGACCTCCGCTATCTCCACATTGTGCAGCAGAGCGCGGTAGCGTTCTTCATGGTGTTTCTCCACCGCAGCTACGAGACGGAAACGCGCCGCAAGATTTGTAAATCCTTCTTCCTCGGCAGTCTTGGCGAATCCGTTGTACATATCCGTCCACTCGTAGTTTTCACCCTCGGCAGCAGAAAGCAGATTTTCTTCAGTATCGCCGATGCCTTCGAGTTCTTTGAACCAAAGCTTTGCGTGCTCCTTTTCGTTGTCTGCTGTTTTTAGGAACAGCGCGGCGATCTGCTCAAAGCCCTGCTTCTTAGCGACAGAGGCAAAGTAGGTATATTTGTTTCTCGCCTGAGACTCACCGGCAAACGCCTCCATCAGGTTTTTCTCGGTTTGTGTTCCTGCATACTTGTTGGTCTTGTTCATAGGCCATTTTCCGTTCTCTTTTTGATTTTAATGTTGATAAAATTATTATATATCACTTTCCGTTCCAACTTCGTTCTTATTGCGTTCCTCTATCGTTCCAATTATTTTTTACAATTTTTCGACCCAGTGGCCCAATTCCGTATTTTACGTTCTTACGGTAATCTCTTTTATCATGCGCATCAGTTCTAAAGCACTTCGGAATGCTACATAATTTCTTGATGTCAGCCTGCCGGCCACTATTCCCTGCATACTGGCATTCTGGCGATGTTCTATTTTGACAATCAATGTTTCTTTCGCATGAATCGCACGGGTACTTAAGGTCATAATATCCTGCAGCTGAATTTTTGCCTTTACTGGTATTTTGTTTTTTCCCTTAGTTCTGCGTGCATATTCTTCGGACATTTTTTTATTAAGAAACCTTGGATTAGTGGAAGGCTGGGGAGTTCCGACCCAGTCGCATATTTCATCCAGTTTAAGCATTAAATCGCCCATATTGGAAAACTGCACAGGTCCGTCTATGTAGCAGTTAAGAATTTCACCATATAAATTTCCTTCTTTTTTTCCATGAAAACAAATGAGCATCGTACTGACCCGGTCTGTTACAGTCATGCTGCGGCAGATGTTCTGCATTTCTTCGCTTTTTATCATAGATTTATTATCCCCTTTTCTATCGTGCTTTGTAGGTCTTCTTTATAGAAAGGGAAAGCAAAGGATATGCACACTTTCCCTTTCCAGCAGATGAAAGTTGCAGTTTTATATTGTTCTAGAAGTATATTGGCATAAATATTTCAACATGCAATAATGTATGGTTCCTGTATTTGTCATTTTCAAAATACTCACAAAGTAGTAAGCATGATCCGCCATAAAGTAATTTCTTTACTTATAACTGGAAACATCTACTACACACCCTTATCCTAGACCACCGTAAGACTAGAGCCCGGCACATTGTTTTCTACCCCAGTATAGAGTGCCATATTTTCACAATGCTCAATGAGATCTAAAGATAACTTGCAGTAAGTTTGCCACGGATCCTGTTTCGTATTGATAACTAGTAGCATTAAAACCACCTACTACAGGTAAGGCTGCACCAATCTGCTCAGGTTTTTTGCTTTGCTTCGTCCGCCAGAAGGCTTAGAACTTCTTCAGCTGTGGGGATGCGGCCATCTGGAAAGAGCTCCCGCCATTTCGCTTGCACTGCTGGATCTGGATTGCTCATCCCCGTCTGGATCGCATGGTCGATTTCCATGCGTACCTCTTCGATGTTAGTTCCGTTTCTGGCCGCTACCTGCTTTAAAGTTTTAGTCACCTTTTGTTTTCTCATGTTGTTATCCTCCTGGCTATCTGTTTTGATACTCTTTCCCATGATTGTGAATTAAGTATATAATAAACAGTGTTCCAGATCCGTTCCACAGGCGTTCCTAAACCGTTCTTGTTTTGATTAATTAAAAAGAAAAAAGGCTCATCTGCAGTGTGCAAACGGCCCGCTTAGTTTAACTGTGTATCATTTGAAATATTCAAAAGCTTATGAAATGAAGCAAAAAAGGAGAGGATGCGCACGCAACCTCCCTCTATAATCTGATAGACTTAAGAATTCTACCACTCTTAGAAAATAATTTATATGGTACATATTATTCACCGCGCAAGGAGTTTAATTCAGGGAATGTAAATTCTCCCCAACTATAATTCATCATATAAACTCCTTTAAATAGATGGGCATACTCTGCTTTTCCGGATAAATAATTATACAAGTCACAGCTCACCAGTCCGGTATTGAGTCTTCTTAACCCTTTTTTCGACTCTACCAATTCTTCCAGATGATATTCCTTTAAGGTATTTCGAAGCAACATAAATACTTTTCTGCAACGCGCAAAGGTAGTCTGGTTGGCTTCTTCGCCTTCCCACAAACATGCAATGATTTCACCGGGAGATACGAAACCTCTGCGCCGGTCCACCAATAAGGCCAGCAACTCCTTTGCTTTTGGGTTTGGTATTAGAATCGCCTCCCCATTGTGGAATAGGTCAAAATAGCCAAATGTACGGATATAGAGTCCAGTATCAGACTGGCTTGGTTTTTCTATAGGTGTAACCATTGAACTTGCAGCTATGTTCTGCATTTGTTCATGGTAGATCACATATCTATTACGTCCGTTTAGTTTTGCGTGGTAAAGCGCGATGTCCGCCTTTTCGTAGAGCGTTTGAAAATTATCTCCATGTTTTGGGAATAATGCAATTCCAGCGCTCATGGAAACTTTAATTCCATGCTTTAATTCCCGGTAAATCGCTGCAATAATGATGCGAAGTCGCTCTTTGACGGATTCAAGATCTGAACTGTCATTGACATAAATTGCAAATTCATCTCCACCAATACGTGCAACCATATCTTCCGGCTCTATAACAAGTTTCAACGTTTTTGCAATATCTTTTAATACCTTGTCCCCGTAAGCATGACCCAGCACGTCATTGATCTGACCAAAACCATCGACATCCAACATGATCAGAGCACGACAAATCCCATCCATCGTTATTGCACATTTTTCTTGAATCTTATCCATAAGTGCGGCCCGGTTGTAAATCTCCGTCACCGGATCGAATTGAGCTCGCTCCACTAGCTTCAGCGCCGATTCGTGTTCCTGGGTCACATCACGACAGGACAGCCATATGTTGACACACGCGTTATAAGGGTCACGGAGCAGTTGGTACAGAATACGTACCCATGTTTGTTTTCCGTTGAAGTAGAGGGGGAATTCCAAAACATCATGGCTCACGCCATGAGAAAATGCGTCCCAAAGGACAGTTCTAGAAAAACTATTCAGAAAGGATTCCCGGTAGGAGGGAAGAATATCCTGCCCGAACCGTTGGATCGCTTCCGTATAAGAGGCCGTAAGTGCCTCTCGGTAGCAATCTGGAACTACTCCGTCACTTGATTCAAAAGAATCCTTAGTTAGATTATATTCAATATTGAGAACGACCTTGCGGGTCCCTACCTCCAGCTTTTGTTTTCCCACCCGCATAAAATCACGAAAGCGTTGAGCTGCCAATACCTTATCACGTATTTCCGTGATATCCTTACAAAAAATGATAGCGTAAAGCGGAACCCGATTTTGATCAAAGGCAATTACGTATGTGCAGTGATACCATTGCCAGCTCTTGTTCTCTCTTTTAATTTTAATATTAATCTCACCTTTTGGGATCCCATTGCACATCTTATCTAAGAAGAGTCCCATTTCTTCTATATTTTCTTCTGCCACCAGTTTGGAATCCCGAAGTTGCCTCATTGTAAGCTTACCAGACACACTAGAAAAGAATTCTCGTGCCACAGCCCCTATAGGTTCAAAATGATCGCTACAAAAGTCGTACTTTGCAATCACAGTACTCACATTATTGAGAACTCCCTGCAATAGCAGAGACGATTCTTTCAGAACAGAGATAAAATCGTCTACAGTCAAATCGCTCATTGGTGGGACATCATAATTCAGCAGCTTCATCAGCTGAATGATTTCAAACTGAATTTCTGAGACATCTTTTGGTGAAAGATGCTCTCTGGTATTCCAAATATGTTTATCTTCCATACAGCCACCTTTCTCTACGACGCCAGCGTTCCAAAAAATTGATTCCAGCGTTCTAATTGTTAACTATTATATATAATTACTAAATAAAATTCTATATTTTCAACCAAAAAAATACAAATGGAAGTAATGTATGCAGTACTGGATTTGCTGTAGAATCTACCAAAGAAAGCCCCATTTGACCTTTATCCACAAAATGATCCGCTGTGACATTCTATCTTCACAATCATAGGATGGTACAACCAGGACAGCACTTAATGCTTCTGCATAACCTGGCATATGGTCCTGGAGGTTGTATCCGAGAGGAGGACACACAGCAATGGAGGAACGGTATTTCGAAGCAGGACAAAAGATTAAAAAAGCAACTTCAAACCGTCAGGTGTGGAACTTTCATTCCGCCCCCTGCCTTCACCCAATGAAGGTCAAGATTAATGTAGACAGACCCGGAACCGCTCCTGGTTATCT
Organism: [Clostridium] celerecrescens 18A; assembly: GCF_002797975.1. Classification (NCBI taxonomy): domain Bacteria; kingdom Bacillati; phylum Bacillota; class Clostridia; order Lachnospirales; family Lachnospiraceae; genus Lacrimispora; species Lacrimispora celerecrescens. The sequence continues at coordinate 3,928,548 of NZ_PGET01000001.1, forward strand.
GTTTGTAGCACCATATACGGGGTTTGGAGAAACTTTGGTCGGACAAACGGGGTCCCTAATTATGGATCAGACCGGCGATCCGGTCTGGTTCCGGCCCCTTAAAAGCCGGTATCTGCAGAACACTGACTTTAAGGTACAAAGATATAAAGGAAAACCAGTTCTCACGATGTGGCAGGGCACTATTTCCGGTACCCAGACCGAAAATCCAAACCTGCCTGACGGAGATCCGGAACCGGGCGCTTATTTTCAGATATTAGACCAGAATTATAAGGTGATTAAAAAACTTAAGGCAAAGAAAGGGTTTACCTCAGATGTTCACGAATTTACAATCACGAAACGCAATACTGCATTATTTACCGCAGTAAAGCAGGTACCTGCAGATTTAACCAGATATGGCGGTCCGGCAGACGGTTATATAGACAATTACTCCATTCAGGAGGTTGATCCCGAAACCGGAAAGCTTCTGTTCTTCTGGGATGTTCTGGCACACGTCGATCCGGCTGATTCCATGCTGCCGGCTTCCTCTGCATTGGAATCCAATAACATTTGGGATTGCTATCACGTAAATTCCGCTGAGGAGGGATCGAACGGTACACTATTGATCAGCATGCGAAACATGTGGGCCATTTACCAGATCAATAAGCAAACAGGAGAAATTCTATGGCAGATGGGAGGAAAAAGGAGCGATTTTACCTTCGGTCCAAACGCAACATTTTCATGGCAGCATGACGCCCGCTACCGGACCAACGACAGAATCAGTTTGTTCGACGATGCCTGCTGCGCTTCATCTAGTTCCCCTCCAGATAATGTGGCGCGGGGCCTGATTCTTCATCTGGATTTTCATGACATGACGGCAACCGTATCAAGAACCTATTACCATGATCCGCTTTTGTTCGTCGCAAGCCAGGGAAATGTACAGCAATTGCCTGACTGCAATCAGCTGGTAGGGTGGGGACAGGAATCCTATCTCTCAGAGTTTAAATATGCAGGCAACACGGTTGCTGATCCATCGGTGAATTTTATTTACGATATGGAGTATCCCGGAGATAACATCTCTTACCGTGCATTCAAATATTGTTGGAAGGGGACACCTGCCTGCCCGCCTGATATAGCCGTTCACTTATCCCCTCCCAATGCAGTTGTGTATGCCTCTTGGAATGGTTCCACAGAAACAGACGCCTGGCGGGTGCTCTCCGGCCCTGACCCGGATTCACTGGACATTGATATTTGCAGCACCCCCCGTACAGGATTCGAAACAAAAATAATCGTACCGTCTTTGGAACCATATTTTCAGGTGAAGGCATTGGATGCCAACGGCAAAATAATAGGAAAGTCAGAGATTGTCTGCCTGGATTATTAGTTTTAGTCTTAAACTTACACTAATCTTCAAATGATAGTACCTTTACGCAAAAAGCAGGTAGGCTGCGAAATAGTTTCGCAGCCTACCTTTCCCTGTTTAAATTCTATTATTCAATTTAACCTATCCATTCACCTATTAATAAATAGTTGTTTGCTTAAAAGGATAATCAGTCATCTTCCTCTGGGATCAGTTCTGTAGTCTCCTCCTTAGGCGGCATGGCAAAGGAGAAAATAATAAAACAGATTAATGCAGCAATGAGCCCTGGTATAATAGGCTGGCTGAACTTGATCCCAAACAGCATGCCTTTGGAAATATGCTCCAGATATACGACAACGATAGTTCCTGCTATCAGAGAGGCGATGGTTCCTGCCGATGACGCCTTTTTCCAGTAGTGTCCCATAACATAGGGAAAGAAGGAGCCCGCCGCCCGAAGGGTAAAGCAAAACATAAGGATGGAAACGATACTCTGGGTATTAAATAAAGCAATCAGCATGGATGCCACACCTACCAGACACATGACGATCTTTGTAACTCTCATAACAGACTGGCTGGAAGCATCCGGCTTTAGAACTGCCTTGTAAATATCGTTGGAAAAGATTGATCCCGCCCCCAGTAAGTCGGAATCGGAGCTGGACATAGTAGCCGAAATAATGCCGGAAAATAAAAGTCCGCAGACAACAGCCGGCATCGTATTGATCGCAAGGATGGGAAGTGCATAGCGGGCTCCTACCTCTGCAAACTGCTCAGAGCTGAATTTCCCCATATTCATTAATGCCAGGGTAATAATACCGAGAATTGTGGGAATAAACGCATAGATGAAATTAATAAGTGCTGCCAGCCAGGCCCCTCCTCTTGCAGCCTTCTCATCTCTTGCGGCGTAAAATCGTGATACTGCCTCCTGTCCCACGGAAAACGTAGCGGTGTACATGATAATAAGAGAAATAATCCCAAATAAATCATAACCCTGGAACATGCTTAACGTCCCTTCCGGAATATTAGCTGTCACATTGCTCCAGCCCCCCGCATACCGGAGTGCAAAAGGAACCGCTATAATCATACCGATAACAATCAGGAACACCTGGACAAAGTCAGTCAAAGTAACGCTCCATAAACCTCCCATTATGGAATAAACCGTTACCACCACCGCTACGATGATGACTGCCACCTGATAATCAATACCAAGCATGGTAGACAATATGACCGCAGAAGCAATGAACTGCCCAGCCGTAAGCCCAACCAAAGGAAGAAGCATGATAATAGCCGTGATTATGCCACAGGTCTTATTGTAACGTCTCCGGAAATATTCCGGTACGGTCTTAACAGTTGCCGCCCTGAACCGCGGTGCAACAAAGCTTAAAATGGAAAATGCAATTCCCATCGTGATTATGTACCAGGCTGCACTGAGTCCAAAGCCTGACATCCCGTTCTGTACCACTCCAAGTGAGCTTCCGCCCCCAATTTCCGTGGCGGCCAGTGTTCCGGCCATAAGCAGCGGCCCAAGACGGCGGCCCGCCACCAGAAAATCTGTGTTAGACGAAATCTTGGTGGATGAATACCATCCGATCCACAGCATGAGCAGCAGATAAACGATAACAATGGCAGTTACAACTACATTTGCTCCCATATAAACCCCTCCTGTTTTCTGTATGAAAATTCTTTTGTAAATCCAGTTTAACATACTCACCAGCCCGGTCACACATCCGATTCTGTCAATTACCCACCAAATATGCAGATTCCTTCTCTTGTCTTGACTTCTGCCGGAAATCTAAATACAATGGAATGAGATCGGAGGGACTTTTCTATGCTGCGAATTGCCGTCTGTGACGACAGCAGAGAAGACAGGAAGACAATTCTTGACTTTGTATGCGACTACTATAAAAAGCTTGATATGGATGCTCAGATTGATGACTTTGAAACTGCCGGAAAGTTACTTTCCGCAGAGGAGACTTATGACATCTATCTGTTAGATGTCTTTATGCCAGACATGACCGGCATAGAAACAGCCAAACGCCTGCTTAAAAAGAACGAAGCTCCAGTAATCATATTTATCACTTCTTCTTTGGAATCCGCCGTGGACGGTTACAGGGTCAGCGCCGCAGGCTTCGTCTTAAAACCTTTAATCCAACAGGATTTCGAGGAAACCTTAAGGCGGGTTATGGAACAACATTTCAAATCCAGGGAATCCTCTATTTCCATAGTACATAACCGGGTCCCCATGGAGCTGAAGCTAAGCCGGATCCTGTATTTTGAAAACAGGCTGCACCGGGTCTACATTATCCTTAGAAACGGAGATATCCTTTCCATCCACCAAAAGCTTAATGAGCTTCAGGAAGAATTAAAGCCTCAGACCTGTTTTCTACGGTGCCACCAAAGCTATATCGTAAATCTAAACTATGTAGAAACCCTGGGACCTATGGGGTTTTTGATGATAAACGGACAGTCTGTTCCCGTTTCCCGCAATTTTTACAAAGAATGCAAGCAAGTTTACTACCATTTTCAATTAAAGTGAGGCCGACATGAATGAAGCAGCATGTAACGTTGTACTGAATCTGATCAATCTTGCAGTCCGCATGATGCCTATTTTTGTTTGTCTGGAACCAAAGAGAAAGAACCGTGAAAACATTGCGGCTGTTTCCGCATATCTCTGGGTCATCATGGTTTCCCTCCAATCCCTGTTTCAAATCAGGGAACCAATTTTTCTCATTGTCCAGGGGATATTTTCCTGCCTCTTTTTTCTTCTGCTCCTCATATTTTTTAACGGGGAATTGATGAAAAAAGTATTTCTCTACTTATCTGCCTGGCTTTTTGCAGTTCTGTCCATGTCATTAAATGAGTTTGCCGCCTCGGTTCTTGGGAGATCCATATTCCTTTCCTATAGCCAGATCTGCGTCATTGTCTCTCTCCTGTCTGCCTGCGGTTTCTATATCTTTGTCCGCTACTGGCTGAAAGACATGACCAGCCAGCTGTTCATTCAGCTGTCCAAACGTTCCAACCTGCTCCTGACCGCCTATCCGGCTATTTCCCTTGCCATTTCCCTGTTTGGCACCTCCACCATTTTCTCCAGAGAATCCCTGACGAAAAGAGGGTTTGAAGACGTTGTATTTTATCTTGCATTCTGCACTATGATCCTTGTTCTTTATGTCATGACTCTAGCCGGTACCCTGGAGGCTGTTTCAAGAAAAAAGACGGAGGAAGAACTTTTATTTGCAAGACAGTTGATTGGAAAACAGAGGGATCATTATAACCAGATGCTGGAACATGCCGAGGAGCTTCGGATTATCCGTCATGATTTCAGACACCACATCCACGCCCTTCTCAATATGGACAGGAATGAGCAGAGGAAATACCTCCTTGACTTAAATAAAGAACTGGACACCTCAAGGGAACAAATTTACTGCGAAAACCCTGCCGTCAATCAGATCCTGCAGGAATATGGAATCCGCTGCCAGGAAAACCAGATTGAATTTGTGGCAGGCCTGGATATATCCGCCCATATCCCCATTGATGATCTGACCCTTTGCATTGTCATTGGAAACTTGCTGGAAAACTCCATGGAAGCCTCTATGAAGCTAAAGGAGAACCGCTTTATCCATTTACAGGCAAGGTGGATGCAGGATCACCTGATGATGCTGGCGGAGAATTCCTATAACGGCCAGATCAAAGAAAGCGGGGGGAAACTTTTATCCAGCAAGCAGGATGGCGGCCTGGGACTTTTAAGCATACGCAGGATATTAAACCGGCCTGGTGATGATTTTGACGTGTACTTCAATGAAACCATCTTTACTGCCATGGTAAATATCATGGGCCGTTCCGGTATTTAATTGATATAAAAAATTAAAATATAAGCATGAAAAATTACGGGAAAGACTGATATTTTTCATGCTTATTTTATCACTTAAATTATAATATGGAAAATACGCCAGTAATTTAACGTTTCGCTAATTCCAAAGCTGTATCCAGTGCGGACAGTTCAGGAATTTTAATGATAATCTTTGGAAATTCATGATCAATGATCTGAGACAATTCAGCCCCCATTATCTTATTATTTAACAGCACACTTCCCCAGAACCATAATTCTACGGGTTTTTCTCCCTTATACTTATGAAGCCCGGCTTTATGATAAACATCTCTGACAAGGGCAAACAGCTCATCCCTGCACTCCCTGATGATCTTTAATCCCGCTTCCTCTCCCATAATACAGGCCTTTTCTGCAAGAATTGAATAGGAGGCAATTTCCGCCTTCTCCATCAGCCTGTCATTAACAAAAACATTTATCTCATCCAATGTTGTTAAGCCGCTTTTCTCTGCAAATAACTGATACAGAACAGGACAGTTCTGCCTTCCGTCAATATGACTGGCCGCTTCTTTTATTACTTTCATTCCCATATGAAAGCCGCTTCCCTCGTCACTGAGCACATGACCCCAGCCACCACAGCGTATAATCTCACCGGACCCCCCTCTGGCAAATGCAATGGAACCGGTGCCGCTTATCAGTACAATTGCCGGTCCTGAGGACATATGAAGAAAAATCTCACAATCATTATGGACTGCTATGCTTTCCTGTTTAAACCCCATTTCTGTAAAAGATCTTCTGCATTCCTCTTCCTGCCTTTTGGAATCAATTCCGCTGGCAGCAATGCAAATCCGTATACAATCTTCTGCTTTTAAGTGATTTTCTTTCAGAACCGGCAGAATAAACTTACGGTACTTTTCATTGCATAGCTCAAACCCATCTGTATTCATGGTACCTCCCGTACCATAAAACTCTCCTATGACATTGCCCTCAGCAGATTCAATCTTCATTCGCGCCACAGATCCGCCTATGTCTAAACCAGCATAGTATTTCATTATACCCTCCTAAATTATGCCTTTGTGTTCATTACCCGGTAAAAATCATGAAATTTGGGGGTATCACATTCAATGCATTTTCGTTCTGATCCATAAACACTCATGATCTGAAAAGCGAGCAGAGCCTGGAACATGGAAAAGTAAGGTTCTTTGCTTCCGGACAGATTTAAAATATGACTGCCGCTCTCAAAGTCCAGGGAGGTTATGACAAAATTAATACAGCCCTTTTCCCTGGAATATCTCTCTAAGACTGCCATACGTTCTGAATTATGTGGCCCTGCAGGCAAAAACAGATTGCAAAGTCCAGGCTCAATGGTGTTATTAATTCCATGCAAATACTCCTCAAATTCATAAGCCGCAGCAGGTACATACAAAGTTTCCAGGATTTTAAGAGCCCCCTCCTGGACCGTATGATATCCTGCCTCCTCTGATATCAGGGTAAAATGCTGCATGGACGCTAGCAGGTCTTCATTTCTTTTGCAAAATTCTATGGCTGCCTCTATATTGGAAGGCGCTGCCTTTATGGATTTATTTATTTCAGCCAGGAAATGATGATACTGTTCTTCCTCCACCCGGTTCCAGCACTGCCCCAGTACCAGACCCATGAAGGATAGAGTTAAAACCGTTCCAGTCATTCCTTTGGTCTTAGGCCCTACAGTTTCTTCCCCGCATGCGATAAGCTGATGAAGGTTTCCTTGTAAAGCGACAGGTGACTTGGGATCAGATGTTACAGTTATAACTGTAAATCCATGTTCTCTCCATTCTTTTACTGCCGATATGGTCGAAGTACTTTTTCCTGACTGGGATACCGCTATGACCAGAGTATCTTCAGGCTTCAAAACCTTTATAAAACCATTTAAACGGGTAGGTACTGCTGCAGTTGTTTCAATCCCAAGAATCTTCTCCATAAAGTCTGCCGCTGCCATTGATGCAATGTAAGAGCTGCCTGAACCAATGATCAGAATCCGATTTACAGGGTTTAATTCACATTCCTTCAGTTCCCGGAAAATATCCTCTCTTTCCTCTGCCATTCTTGCCCATATTGCGGGTTGTTCCTTAATGTATTCCATCATTTTCTGTGCCATGTGTTCCTCCTTGTAGAAAGCTGAAAAGCGTTTGACTGACTGTAGTTCTAATGCTATGATTCTAGTATAATGATACCGCAGAAGGGAGCTTCGCCTTGAACCAATACATGCCAAGATATCTTAAAACCAAAAACCGTATGATGATTTTTGACTTATTCCGAAACCAGCAACTTATGAGCCGGGCAGAATTGGTCCGTATTACAGGCATCAGCTTTCCCACTGTTTCAAAAATTGTAGATAAACTGCTGGAGCTGGGCATTGTCATTGAGTTAGAAGAGACAGAGCAAAGCTCCGGAGCTGGGCGGAAGGGCCATCTCCTTAAGTTTAACCCTAGAGCCTGTTATGCCATTGGCATTGAATTTGAAGGCCAGGTTGTTCATCTGGGACTGGTTGATATGCTGGGCACCTGCCAGTACTGCAGATCTATTTATCTACCCGCTCAGAATCATACCCTGAAATTATCTAAGCTGACAAAAGAAATCAATACCTTAATGACCCTGGCTGACAATGACCACATTCCGGTTTTGGGTATTGGAATCGGTTTTCCTGCTATGATAAATCCCGAGACAAACAGCATTATTCATATGTCAGGAATGAATATTGATCATGAAGTTCCATTTGTAGAAGCATTTTCGGAATTTGCCTCAACTTTGACAGTTCCATTTTTTCTTGACAATGATGTTAAGTTTGCCTGTCAGGGAGAGGCCTTCTTACGCCGTAAGAATCCGGAATACCAGGATCTCATATATTTCACCCTGGGTACAGGCTGTGGTGTCAGCTATATGATGAATGGGGAGCTGTGGTACGGCGCCACACATAAATCCGGAGAGATCGGAAACATGATGATCAGCTCCTGCCAGATACCGGGAACAGAGGTGCCTGAACCAACTCCGTTTGAGCAGTTAATTAACTTAAATGCCATATATAAGCATTTTCAGATCAGTCTCCAGCAGAATCCTGGCCTGCCGGAGTCCATACGGGAAGATATCATTAATTATCTCTGCCCCTATTTAAGCTTTACCCTGTCCAACATATCCTATCTTTTGGATATCCAGCATTGTGTACTCACAGGAATTGTACCTCTTGCTTTAGGAGAGGGCTTGCTGCAGAAAATACAGAATACGCTCCGCACTACCCTGACACAAAACACCCTCCTGATTGAGCCTTCCATCAGCCGTGACGCAGGCATTATCGGCGCTGCTGTCACAGTGTTTAACAAACGTCTGGAGGCTCTGTTCAAGGATTAATTCCTATCTCCGTTTAAAGGCTTGTGCGAGAATAAACCATGATACATGAGGAATCCATTGTTCCGCCCAGCGCCAGTTATCACCCACTGTGCCGCCTGGTTCCCGGATAAATGCGATTCCTTCTTCATTGGTCTCATCGCTTGTGATTCCATTGCAGATCCCCCCCGGGCAATTCATAAAATCATACCGGTCTTTGAAGAAGTACTGGATATTATTCTTACCGTAGCCATCCATCATACAGGAATCAAAGGGATTTAATCCCATGATCCAGTTAATCTGGTTATCTGCAAAATACTCCAGCTGGACCTTTAATTCTTCATCATCCGTAACTCTTAAAAGAGTCCTGGCCGCTGCAGATAAGGAAGCAATCCTGGCATTCTCTCCCTGCCACCATGGTTCTACTGTTGTATGATGCGGGAAAAAGAATTGGATCTTTTTCCCCCCATCACTGTCCTCAAAAAGAAATCTCGGATAGCCGAAGGGATTAGAAACAGAATATGTAATATTAAGAATGTGCCTCATTATCATTTCTGATGTTCTCACGGCTTTTTCAGACTTCTCCCTGTTCTTTTCTATTGAAGCATATTCAAGAAGTGCAATGACAGGGAGCCCTTCATCGGCTGCATGATAATAAGGGAGGTTACCAGAAGAGGTCAGATAAGCTGCCGTATCCCCCTCCATAACAAGACGCACATATATACGCTCCGCCATATCTCCTGCCTGTGACAGGTACTCATACTCTTTACTGGCCTTATAAAGCTCTGCCAATGCCAGTAAAGCACAGTATTCATCAATCAGATTCCATTCCCCATCATTGGTATACCTTTCATTATTTGCTGACAGGTAATGCCATGCATCTTTTGCTGCCAGAAGATATTCATCCCTTGTGAAATCGGTTCCCGGATAAAAATGTCTGGAGGCTGCTGCCAACGCTGCAATTGCAGTTCCTCCTCCTGACCGCAGACTGGTTTCATAATTCGCATCCTCAACAGTCTCTGCATCTGCAGTTGCTGCCTTTTCACTGAACTGGGAGCTGGAACCATGATATTCAAATCCGATTTTTCTGTTTCCTCTCACATGATCCAGGGCATTTCCCCTGTTAATTGAACGGTAAAAGCTTCCAGAGGGAGCGCGCATCCGCATAAGAAAATCCGCCCCATAAGTTCCTTCATCCAGCATCCTTCGTTTTATCATGGTATATTCCTCATTACAGGAGGCCTCCAGCTCTTCCGCTGCTTTAAAAAATGCATAAGCACTGAAAGAAGCCTGCTGAGGATTATGCACGGTTCCATGTGATAAATGAGATAAATGGATTCCATAATCTCCAGTAGCATCAAACCAGCCTCCATGAGCATCAACCTGCCCCTGCCGCTCTCCTGCAAAGCCCAGCTTCCGGTCCTCAAAGAGCCATTCTCCACTGGATCTCTGGGCTTTAAAATAGTAGCCTGCCGCATTTAACAGCCTCATGGTAATTAAGGATTCTCTGATTTCAAATACATCACTTTTTACAGGTCCTCTTTTTGTTTCAATATGTAACTGAAATTTACCGGAACCCTTCCATTCTGAAAAGTCAAGGGTCCAGTAATATCCGGTTTCCCACTGTGCCACAGTTCCCCATTCCTTTACCCCGCCTTCAAGGACAACCGTTCCATCAGCTTTAGAAAGCTTGAATCCTCGAAGGCAATCCTCTTTCTTCCCCTGATAAACCGCCATTTTCTTACCGGATGTATCATAACCCAAATGATTGACAAGTAATTCCATAAAACATCCTCCTTACATCTCTAACCTTTTACAGCCCCTGCTGTAAGACCTTTGATAACCTGTTCCTGGGATATAACATATAAAACAAGCAGCGGTACAATTGTAACAATAATCGCTGCCATCATGCTGCCGTAATCCGTTCCAAACATATTGCTGACCATTGATAAGATCACACAGACTGGCTGTTTCGACCTTTGGGAAAGATATACCATAGAAGTCAGCAGATCATTATAAGACCATATAAAAACCATGATTCCCACAGTTGCAAACATAGGCCTGGATAATGGCATGGTAATATGAGTTAATACATAAAACGGTGAGGCACCATCTATAATCGCTGCCTCATCCAATTCATCCGGCAGAGAGCGCATAAATCCAGTCAGTAATGTAATAGAAAAACAAAGATTCCCTGCAATCTGAGGAATAACAGCCGCTGCATGAGTTCCACGGACAGGCAGCTTACTGATCGTCACAAAGTTTGGAATCATAGTGGCAAAGGACGGAACCAGAAGACAGGCAATCAATACTGCATCTGCATACTTCGTCCATTTAAACCGGTATCTTCCCAGTGAAAATGCTGCTAATCCAGCGATTAACACAACACCGATTACAACAGAGCCTGAGATAATGAAACTGTTAATAAAGGCCCTGGACATACTTAGATCCGGGTAGCTCATAATGGTTTTATAATTGATAAGCTGTATGGCCGCAGGAAGTGCTACTCCGTTTTTTACAATTTCTTCTGAAGTTTTAAAGGAATTAATAAGCACCCATAAAAGCGGAATGATGGTAGTTAACGCCCAGAAAATTAAAATTATATATTTTAGTACCCTGGCAGCCAGTTCTTTCCCTTCCTCATGCATCCTCTTCACCTCCCTGCAGCATCTTTCTAAGCACACTGGTTACCGCAACTCCAAGAACGATCATGACTATGGCTATGGAACTGGCATATCCCCCATTGCCCCTTGCAAATGCCTTCTGATACATATAAGTGCTCAAAAGCTGGCTGGAATCCAAAGGGCCGCCATTGGTAACCATAAAAATAATATCAAATACTTTAAAGCATCCGGAGACTACAAGAACAATCGAAGATGTAAGAACACTGCGCAGCATCGGCACGGTGATATAAACAGCTTTCTGCACCGGTCTGATACCATCCAACATGGCTGATTCATAAATATCAGAGGATATGTTTGATATGCCTGTAAGAAAAATCACAAAATAAAATCCGACATACTGCCACACAACAGGAATCAAGGCAAGGTAAATGGAAGTCCTTTCATTGATCCATACCTGCTTTTCCCCTCCAAATAAGGTAATGAAATAGTTGAGAAGCCCATATTCATACTTATAAATCAGGGTAAACATAAGACCGATTGCAGTCGCTGATATTACAATCGGGAAAAAATAGATTGTTCGGAAAAACTTAAAGCAATGCCTGACTCCATCTACCAGTATCGCCAGAATCAGAGCAAAGCCAATCTGAAATAAGAGAACCCCTGCCATCAGAATCGCTGTATTGCGAAGCGCGGTTCTTACAACCGGATCTCTGATTAAATCTTTATAATTTTTCAGGCCAATAAACGTCTGTACCGCCGAGAAATTATACCAGGCTGTAAAACTGTAATAAATCGTCTTTCCCAACGGGTATATCATGAAGCATATCAAAAGAACTACCGCCGGAAGCAAAAACAGTATGGCAGTCCGTTGTCTTTTCGACTTCATGGAACCTCCCCCTTTCTATCCTTTTAAAAGGAGTGGCAGAATCTATAACTCTTCTGCCACTTTCCCCTCCCTCTCTTCTATTTGCTGGTAGCCTCCAAGATCTTTCGTGCCTCAGCCAGTAGTTCCAGGCTGGTCTTCTTTCCTTCTACCAGATACGGTGCTCCGTCATCTGCAATAGCCATCCAGGCCTCCCGGCTTATCTGGGAATCAATAGCAGTATCCGTATAAGATGCCTTATTTAACATCTCGACCGCACTCTTCTTCAAAAGAGAGGCGCCTTCCGGTACTGGGCATTCAATTGCTGAGCTTCCGCCTACCGCAATAAATCTCTGGACGATTTCCGGTGATGTTAGATATTTTAAGAGCTTTAGTGTTTCATCACTGCGCTCGGCTGCCTTTTTACTAAAGAACCAGCCAGAACCAAAGCCTGCAATTACGCAGTCTTCTCCTCCTTTGCCTCCGGGGAATGCAGGCATTGCAATAAGGCGCATATTTTCATTGTCCTCCAAAGCATTGACACACCAGGAACCATTAACCATCATGGCTGCTTTTCCTTCTTTAAACATCAGACGGATATCATCCTCTGAAATCGTCATGGTATCCTTTGGAAAGGCCCCCATCTGGTACCATTCTGCAATACTGTCAAGTGCCGGTGCCCAGCTGTCATCAAAGTAATTCTTATGTCCTTCTCCGCCCGACTGAGCCAGAATCGAAAGCTCCAGCAGATAAGAGGGTTTTGCTATGGAAGAAGCAAATGCAGGAATATCATTTTCAGCAAATACCTTAATGGCTTTCATGATATTATCATAAGACACAGGCTCCTCAAGGCCGTATTTCTCAAATAATTCTTTATTATAAAACAGGCCCTCATAATATCCCAGATAAGGAAGACTATACTGCACTCCATCATATTTCTGACTGTCAAGAGCTGACTGTTTAAAGTTTCCAGACCACTTCCCGTCGTCTTTCATATAAGTTTCAAAATCAACAAACAGTCCGGAGTCCACCAGCGGCTTTCCATCTGCTCCCGTATAAAAAATCGATAAATCAGCCGGTGTTCCAGCCGCTATATCTGCCTGCATCTTCGTTCGGAATACATCATTTACTCCTGCTGTTGGAGCTGATTCGTCTAAAATCTCAATATCAGGGTTGGCCGCCATATACTCAGCGATAACTTCAGACCAGACCGGCGCCCATTGGTCAGAGCCTGTAAAAAAAGTAAATACCCTGATCTTTTCTTTTCCCCCTGATGCGGCCTTACCCGCATCAGCAGCCTCCGTTCCAGTATTCGTCCCCCCGGTCTGTGGTGCAGACTGACTGCAGCCTGCAAGAGATAATGACAACATGGTTGATCCTGCAAGTACCGCTAACACTTTTTTCATTTTTTTCATGTTCCCTCTCCTTTTCATTCCTTTATTACCTTTAAAAGCAGTAACAACTGCTAAAAAGACAACTCCCTGCCTTTTCCTCTGCACCATACCCCAAAGAACAGTGTGGCAAATCCTATGATTATGGCTGAGCAGGCCATCATGGAACCACCTCCCCATAATTCAAAAGCAGCCCCTCCAATATACCCGAATACCAGCTTACTGAATACAGTACTCATGGTTGCATTTAATACCTGGCTGCTGGCCCTTAGATCCGGCGGTACCCTTCGGTTAATGTAATTCAACAAGCAATAACTGATTCCTGTAAAACTGAATCCATGAAGCAGGTTTGTAAGAATAATCAGCATAGGCGCGGTTAAAAAATAGAGAAGGGTCCATCGGATGCAGGTAAGAACTCCGGACAAAATAAGCACCCCGGACATCCCTATCTTTTTCACAAGCCTGTGCATGACCATGAGACAGGGAACCTCGGCAACAGAACAAGCGAACATCATCCAGCCAACCAGCTTGCTGTTTCCCCCAATCTGCACAAAATGAATGGGGTAAAAGTTATAGAAAAAACTGGTTCCCAGCCCATACATTAAATTAAAACCAATCAGTACAACCAGAGTCTTATCGGATAATACCTCCCATATAGAAGATTTATTTTTCTTTTCTTTAAAGCCCTTTACCGGCGGGATGGATAAGGAGAAGATCAGACATAAGAACATGGCTGCTGCCACAATCCAAAAGATAGAGGAATACTCATCCTTTAAAAAATACCCAGCCAAAACAACGGTTACAGCATAACCGATGGTCCCTCCCAGCCGGATTCTTCCATAATCCCATTTGCTGCCGGTCAGGGACTCTAAGGTAATATTATCATTCAAAGGAATAATGGGAACAAAAAAGGCACTAAAGGCAGCCACAAGAAATAACACATGCCAGTAACTATTCGTAAGGTAAAAACCCAGCGCTGAAATAATGGAAGCAATGTAGAGAAAAGCAACCACTCCATTTTTTCTCTCTGCCCTGTCACTGATACTTCCCCAAAAGGTCTGTGCTATCAGCAGCACGATTGTGGATATGGATATCATGCTGCCAATCTGAGTTGTAGAAAAACCGATCTGAGCCAGATATAAGTTTAAATATGTATTATAGATTGCCTGCCCTGAAAAAAATACAAGATACACACAGAACAGTCCCCTGGGAAAGCTCATGCTTTTCTTTTCCTCTCTCACCATGCAACTCCATTCCAATTATTAAACTTTGTTTATTAATTATGTGTTGACAACAGTATAACATAGGCGAAACAGAAATTCAAGTTGATGACTATCGTGTTTTTTTATGATTTTTCTTATAATTCTATGTATATAATGCACAATAACATCTGTATTTCGTTGCCCTCATCGCTTTCTGTTTACCAACGAATCTCCATTTAATTTTTTTATTTTTATTTCAATTTTTAAAGTTTATTAACTATATAAAATATTGTCGAATTCATACAAGAACATACAAAAAGGGCTATATCAAATAATCTGTACTTTATTATACAGTCTATTTGACATACCCCTTTTGATTAAGCAAGCGTATCCGGATCGCTTCAGGATATTTTTTTCTTATGGCGTGTCAGCCATGTAAACTATTTTACTCAGTCTTTTGTCTTCTCACTGCATTTACAATCCATAATAAAATAACGGAACCAACGATAGATACGATCAAGCTCCAGACATTAAATCCGGTAATGCCGGTTCCTCCCAGAAGGCCCATCAAAAACCCGCCGATTAAACCGCCGATGATCCCTACCACGATATTGGCGCCAGCACCCATACTTTTATTATTACCAGTGAACATACTGGCAATCCAACCGGCAAGAGCACCAATAATAATCCAACTTATAATTCCCATCGTTTATTACCTCTCTTTAAAAGAATTATTTATAATGAAATACATCATTATTTGTGTAAAAACCTGTCAGTCAATAAATTCAAAATAACTCAAATCATCTTGAATTATTATAAAACCAAATAAGCATCCTCGTAAGACATACGGGACACCATATATAAGTTTTGTCCTCATCAGGTATTTATAGTTAGTTTGTACCATAAATGTATTT
Source organism: [Clostridium] celerecrescens 18A (assembly GCF_002797975.1). Classification (NCBI taxonomy): domain Bacteria; kingdom Bacillati; phylum Bacillota; class Clostridia; order Lachnospirales; family Lachnospiraceae; genus Lacrimispora; species Lacrimispora celerecrescens. The sequence continues at coordinate 3,944,057 of NZ_PGET01000001.1, forward strand.
TTTATACATAGCGTAAAAAAGGTACTGTTTCCAGCACCTTTTGGATCGACCCCATGATCTCATTATTTACTCTTCGCTAAGATTTATTCCCATGATTCCAGCCTGCACTTCATTAATCCTGTCATTGGCAATAATTGCTTTCCCATTTACACCCTCCAGACTATTTATTATCTCTCCATCCGGCACATTGGAGTAAGCACCATTCTTATACTTCAATACAGAATACTGAGCCTTGTTTTCGTTATAATACGGAACAATTAATTCATGATATCCGTTTTCTAACTTATCACTGACAATGATTGGTTCATTGATTAATGTAAACTCCTGAACAACGTGCAGCTTTCCACCATTTTCGGATAACAGCAATGCACTGCTTCCGCCGGAGCCGCTGGTATAAGGACCTGTTACCATTACAAATATTTCATCCTTCCCATCATCATTTAAATCAATATAGTTATAAAAATAATTTGTCGTTTCATAATATTCCTCTGGCACCTCCATGTCTTCAATGATCAGATCTCTTAGTTCTTTCAACGGTTTAGACTCCGCCTTCATGCCTGATATGCCCTTGGGTAACTTAAGCATTGGTACTTCATCGGTTCCGCTGTTATTAGCAGCCGATGTTTCATTAGAGCCAGTATTCTCAGAATATGTACTTTCTGACTGGGCTGGCTCCTTCTGGGTTACTTCCTCTGTTATTACTGCAGACCCAGTATCCTTTTGCGTGTTTAATGCTCTATTTCCGCATGCACTTATGGACAATGTTACTGTAATTGCAAGGCTTCCTAATAGCAGCATCCCGTATTTTTTGTTTTTCATCTGAATATCCTCCATTTGTTTTTAAGTTATACTGTATTCTCACAAATAAATGTAACAAACTTGTATTATGCCTACGGGTTTTTTAAATATTTTTCCCACTGCATTTTCAAAATATCATTTTTTTCTCCCACTGGCTCAATGATTAATATCTTGCCGCTTTCCTCTTCCAGAGTGATTTGATATTTGATATCCTTTATTGTCAGAGAGCCTTTCCATATAAGCATGGAGTTCGACGGTGTCTCTGAGTCAATTAAAAGGTAAGGAGTTATATCAATCTCTCTTAATATAGGACCATATATAGTAATCTCTAAAACAGGAATCTTTCCCAGTTCCCGAAAACATTGCCTGCGCGCCTCATATAAACTAAACCTGTCTCCTGTTTTAAGTTCAATAAGCTTTAGGTTTGCATTGCCGTCTGTTAACAGCATCATTTTTTCCTCTAGTGTTAACGCATTGTTTTCTATTTTATCCATCTGAAAAACATTCATATCCATTTCTTTTGTCTCACTTAACAGCTTCCTGTCCTGATACTGGAAATAAAGATATGGAAAGATCAAGATTGCCAAGGCTAAAGCGGCTGCCTTGGCCAGATATAATACATAATTAGATGTCCTGTTCATCGATACTTCCTTTCCATACCAATGTCACTGTAGTCCCTTTACCCACTTCACTCTCAAACAAAATTTCTCCTTTATGAATCTTCATAATATTAGAACAAATTGCTAATCCCAGGCCAGCTCCCCCATCTGCTCTGGAACGGGATTTATCCACCCGGTAAAAGGCTTCCTGAATTTTTGAAATCTCCTCTTTTGGCATACCCATCCCGTTATCCGTTATTGATATCCATACATTACCACCCTTACAGCCGGATTCTATTGTAATCTCACCATTCATGCCGGCTGCTTTTCCACCATTATCTAATATATTTAATAAAACATTTTTCATAAGCTCCATATCTGCTCTGATTGGAAAATCAACAGTAGATTTTTTTACGGTAATTTTCTTTTTGTCAAATACAGGCTTCATTGCTTCCAGGGCATCTTCCACCAAATCCTGAACTGTACTGGCGGAATAATTGGGTATTGCATTCTTTTCTATTAATAACTGCATCATCCTGTTAGATAGTGCTTCCAGTCTCTTTCCTTCCGAAATAATATAGTCCACGGCATATAGGAAATCCTGCTCCTCCATTTTGCTTCTCTTTATTAAATCCGCATATCCTATCATGGCAGTAAGAGGCGTTCTGATTTCATGCGCCAAACTGCCTGCCAGTTCTTCCTGCTTTTTTGCAGTTTCCTTCAGCAGCTGTATTTTCTCCTCTAATTGTTCCGCCATTCCATTAAAATCGGATGCCAAAATGCCAACCTCGTCTTTCTCCTTATATTCCACTCTTTCCGTATAATCTCCAGACCTGATTTTTTTCACCGCATAAATTAATTTATGAATTGGATTCGTTAATTTTATAACATTTGCAGCGTTTAGCAATGCGCTTATGGCCCCCACTACAATTATGGTTATTATAAATATTCTTTGCTGATCCTCTTTCTCTAAAAAAACCTGTGTGAGATCTTTATGAACCTCAATTATAATAGGCCGTCCAAGCAGCTCTGTCAGAACTGACATTTGTAAAAAATAACCCTTAGCATTTTTTTCTACCCGATATACAATCCTATAAAGAGATAATTCACTACTCTTTTTATCTAAAAATCCTGCATCATCATTCTGATATAATATCTTTCCATTTTCATCGCGTATTCTATAAGATTCTCCATTCCAATTGTTTTTTAAAATATCAATTGCTTCCTCAATACTTTCTGTTAGTTCCTTATACAATGTACTGCTGTCATTCGCAAGCAGCGTTACCAGATCCCGATGAATGCTTTCGATATTTTCTTTTTCCCTCTCAACCTCCAGCAAATATGCTTTATGGAATGTCATTGACAGCAGTACAACGCCCTCTAATGTCAATGCGAACAGAACGACAAGAAATGTATTTGAGAATATCTTCCAGGAAAGTTTCATTTAATCCTCCAAACGGTATCCAATTTTAAATACAGATACCAATTGATCATATAGATCTAATTTTTTACGCAGCCTTTGTATATGCATATCAACCGTTCTGCTATCTCCAGTATACTCCCCTTCCCATACTCTCTCATAAATCTGTTCTCTAAATAATGCCAAATTCTTATTCTTAATAAATAGCACCAATAATTTAAACTCTTTCTCTGTTAATGTAATCTCCTTCTCATCCTTTGTCACCTTGTGTGATGATACATCCACGGAAATATTTCTGCAAGACAGGATTTCGTCTGTTTTGTAATACCGCCTGAGCACGTTTTCAATCCTGGCCTGCAATTCCTCTATCTGAAATGGCTTTGTCAAGTAATCATCAGCGCCTAACTTGAAGCCCTTTACTTTGTCCTGCACACTTCCTTTTGCAGTCAAAAATATTACCGGAATCTCCATTGGACGGATAAATTCCATTAATTCAAATCCATTGGCCTTTGGCAGCATGATATCCAGAAGAATCAACGAATATCTTTTTTCCAAAACTTTATTTGCAGCCGCTTCCCCGTCATAGACCTGTTCACATTCATATCCCATCGTTCTCAAGCTTAGCTTAATAAAATCAGATATAGGTTTTTCATCTTCAACAATTAAAATATTATGCATTTTTATTTCCTTTCTATCCAGTTTCCCTTTTTCATTAAAAAGCCAGGTCCCGAATCCGATTATGGTACCTGTTAATAATTTTCTTCTTATTATTTCATATTGTACGTCTTACTATATAAAAAAACATATGGATGTATCAATCTTGTAAAAAACCGGCAGACAACATAGTTAAATATAATACGTGATTTTATAAATTACAACATAAAAAGGGCTCCACACTCTCATGTGAAGTCCTTTTTATCACGGAGCTCTCTTTCCGGCCGCAAATGCAGCCGAAAAAATTATCCTGGTTTTTCAAACTTTTTATAAGTTTCTTACGCTTTCCGCAATTCCTCAGCTTATTAATTATCAGTCTAAATCATTTCCATTGCTTACAATTACTTTTTTATACCAATCAAATGATTTCTTTTTTTTCCGCTGCAGCGTACCGCTTCCGTCGTCTGCACGATCCACATAAATAAAACCATATCGTTTGCTCATCTCTCCGGTAGAAGCAGAAACAATGTCAATGCAGCTCCAGACCGTATACCCCATTAACTCCACGCCATCCTCCATGGCTTCTTTCATTGCCTTAATATGGTTTCTTAAGTAATCAATGCGGTAATCGTCCTGTATTCCTCCATCCTGCTCAATCTCATCCTTTGCACCCAAACCATTTTCAACGATAAACAGAGGTTTCTGATAACGGTCATACAGCTGGTTCATGGTGATTCTAAGTCCCAGCGGGTCAATGCTCCAGCCCCACTCGCTTGTTTGTAAATAAGGATTTTTCACTGAACGGATAATATTGCCCTCATTTGCTGTTTTATCATTCATGTCTGCAGCTACGCAGCGGCTTGCATAATAACTGAAGGAAATGAAATCTACTGTATTTTTTAAAATCTCCAGATCCCCATCTTCCATAATAAGACTGACTCCCATATCATGGAAGAGTTTACGGGCATATGAGGGATAAGCCCCCCGCACCTGTACATCAATGAAGAATAAATTTTCCTGCTCTTTTTTCACAGACTCCCAAACATCCTTGGGATTACAGGAATAAGGGTAAAAACTGCCTCCTGCAAGCATACAGCCCACCTGATTGCCCGGATCATATTCATGGGCCAGCTTAGTAGCCAGAGCGCTGGCTACCAAAATATGATGTGCTGCCTGATAGGTGGTCTGAGCTTTATTTTCCCCTTCCTGGAAGGCAATTCCCGCCCCGGAAAATGGACTGTGTAAAATAATATTAATCTCGTTAAACGTCAGCCAATATTTAACTAACCCTGAAAATTCTCTAAAACAGGTTTCCGCATAACGAAGGAAAAAATCTATGACTTTTCTGTCTCTCCACGAACCATATTTTTCCACCAGTCCCATGGGTGCATCAAAATGGCACAGCGTCACCAAAGGCTCAATGCCATACTTTTTACACTCAAGAAACATATTGCGGTAAAAATCTATTCCCATCTGATTGGGCTTTTCTTCGTCTCCTTCAGGAAAAAGCCGTGACCATGAAATAGAAGTACGGAATACCTTAAATCCCATTTCCGCTATTAAAGCAATATCTTCTTTATAACAATGATAAAAATCAATTCCCTCATGGCTGGGGTAATATTCTTCTTTCTGCAATTCGGGTTGGGGAACATTCCCTGTTTTTACTTCTAATCTTCGTACTCCATGAGGAAGTACGTCAATATTACTTAATCCCCGGCCTCCTTCACGGAAGGCGCCTTCCGCCTGATTGGCGGAAATGGCTCCTCCCCAAAGAAAATCTTTAGGAAATTGAAAATCGCTCAATTTATTCCTCCTCTTCCGGAATATCCTCAAAACCAATCACCAAAGTCAGTACAAACGATAATACAATCGACAAAATCGTAATACCTGCGATCCATGCAATGCTGGTTCCTGGATGTTCCGGGTCAATAAACTGTACTCCGGTTAAAACACTGGGTGAGACCATGGAACGGCTGGCAAGCCCTCCAATTCCAGCTAAACAGCCGCAAACAAATCCTGTAATCAAAGAAGCGATCAAAGGACGTTTTAAACGAACGGCAACACCATAAAGAGCTGGTTCCGTAGTTCCTGCAATCAGTGCGGAAGACGCTGCTGCAAGGGCGGTTTGACGAAGTTCTCTGTTTTTTGTTTTTAATGCTACTGCTAATGAAACTCCGCCCAGGGAAAGGTTCGCGCCTATTTCAGACGGCATAACGGTTCCCTCCATTCCTGTATCAGAGATCGTCTGCAGAATCGTTGGAGTAAATACCCTGTGCATACCTGTAATAACGAGTAAAGGCCAAATTGCACCCATGATACCAACTGCCAGGAATCCAAGTTTTGCCTGTACAAAGAATACAAATTTAGAAATTGATGTACCAATTAAAATTCCCGCAGGTCCAATAATTAAAATCGCAATAGGAGCCGCAATTAATAAAATCAACATTGGCTTTAAAAAGTTCTTTGTCACGGCAGGTGTAATTTTGTCAACGCCCCGCTCAATATAAGATAAAATCCAGGTCATGCAGATTGCAGGAATTACTGTATAAGTATATTTTACAGACGCAATGGGTACTCCCAGGAAATGGGCCGCTGTTTCTCCAACCGTTACCGCCTCCATTAAACTGCGGAAATCCGGGTGAATTAAAGTTCCTGCAATCGCAATGGCCAGAAACATATTCGTTTTAAATTTCTTAGAAGCAGAAGCTGCCACCATTACAGGCAGGAAATAAAAGGCGCCGTCCCCAATGGAATTAATAATTTTGTAAGTGTCACTGTCAGCAGGTAAAATATTAGCCATTGCCAATAACATAACCAGCAATTTTACCATGGAACCGCCGATAATTGCCGGAATTAACGGAGACATGGTTCCAACGATGGCGTCTAAAATGTTATTTCCGATTTTCTTAAGGGTCAAAGGCTCTTTCTTCTCTCCCCTTGCAACCTTACTTTCTTCTCCAAAGTTACCTAACTTCAATATCTCCTGATAAGCAGTTCCAACATGATTTCCAATAATAACCTGAAATTGCCCTCCCTGCTTTACAACTCCCATAACGCCGTCAATGGCTTTGACCGCCGCTTCATTTGCCTTGCTTTCATCCTTTAAGACAAATCTTAAACGGGTCATACAGTGGGTAAGGCTGGAAATATTATCGATTCCCCCAATATTTTCCACAATAGCTTTTGATACAACCGCATAATCTCTTGCCATTTTTCTTTCCTCTCTTATAAATTAATGAATTCGCATAGTTTTTGCTGATTGTGATTATACTGTTTATCAGGTTTCTTGTCATTAGTTCTAAGGTGCAAAAAAACAAGTGACGTCAATTCTCACTTGTTTTTTATACGTAACAGTATGTTACTTCAATTCATAACTTTTCTAATTTGAATTATGATCCATTTCTTCGGATGTATACCGGTACAGCTTCTTCCCCAGCCGTTCTATAATACTAATTGCAGGCATTTGAGTGGTAATATCATACACCTTTAGCCTCGTATACGTCACATAATAAGCTATGTTATAGTCCGATAACTTCGCCACAGTACAATTTTCCGTATTGGTCACACTGAAAATCTGGCAATTTTGTTCCTTAAAACGAATCACATGACCAATGGTATCATTCGACTCTCCAGAAACTGAAAATACAATGACCAGGGCATTTTCAAAAAATCTGCTCTCCGTGGGATAATGAGGTTCGTCAATATAAAGACAAAACTTTCCCATACTGGAAAAATACCTTGCCCCATATTTTGCCACAATCCCGGACATGCCGCTGCCCACAAAAATAATACGGTTTGCACGGACAATCACTTCCGTCAGCATATCCAGCTTTTTCTCAAATTCTTCCGAAGTTGTTTTCTTTAAAAAGTCAATGACTTCAGTCACATCGTCCGCAGCAGATATTTCTTTTCCCTTTTCAAAATGCTGCTTTAACTTTACCTTAAACTCGGCATAACCATTACAATCCATTTTCTTACAAAAGCGCAGTACCGTAGAAGTGGAAACATGGGCTTCCTGAGCCAATTCCCGAATTCTCATGTACTTCACTTTATCATAATTTTTCGTCACATATTGATATACTTCCATTTCCAGATCATTCAGTGACTTAACCTGCTCCACACGAAACATCCCTGTTCTCCCTTCTATGAAATACTCTTGCCTGTCCTATTTCATTTCTTTGTCTATCTTACCATAGGATAGCAAGTCCCACGGGTCTTCCTTCCGGATCAAGAACAGCCAAATCCAATTCAGGGTCATACCCTTACAGCATTAATCTCTCGGTTTGCTCTTATCTTTACGAAATAAGCCACTCTTTCGCCTTTTCCAAATCATCTATGCAAGTCATCATAAATGTTATATCTGCTTTTCTCTTTTTAATATAGTTTTTCATTTTTATATCCAAACCGACAAATACTACTTTACGCAGCGGCTTCTTTAGCATAACAAAATTATCAACGATCAATTCTAAAATTTCTTTGTCAACTTCCGAATCATCAAGGACAACTGCAATAAAGGAGCTCGTAGACGGTCTGCTGATTTCTATTAGATCCCGTTTAAATTTCTGCTTTAACAATTCCGTTTCACCATAAAGGGAATCCAAATGTTCGCACCAAACTTCTCCGCCATTATAAAATAAGGAAAAAGACTTTTTATTTAAGCCAAGCTCATACTTCTCCATAAAATAAATCCCCCAATATTCCCCATCAAATTTTTCGTTCCATACAAATCGAATCCGGCATATCCGCGTACTGCCCATAGTTCGGCATAATTTTGTATCCTGCCTTTTTGTACATATAACAGGCTGCTTCTAACGGTTTACCAGTCTCTAAAATGCACCATCGATATCCTTTAATCTTTGCCTTTGCCTCTAATCTCCGAACCAATTCTGCACCCAATCCCATGTTTCGATACGATGGTTCTACATAAATTCGTTTTAACTCTGCATGATCTTCATCATACATTTTAAAGGAACCACACCCAATCGGTTTGCCTTCCCGATAAGCCACGATCACGTCATGGATACAATCCCTTTGATTAAATTGTTCATACTGGCTTCTTTGAAATTTACCCCCAACGATCTCATCAAGAGCATTGTCCAATCGATTGCAAAGCTTTGCAAAATCCTGATCTTCCCCATCCGTGTCCTTAAACTCCAATTCAGAAAGATTCAGCAGCTCCGCCTTTGCCTTTTTGCTGAACTTATTAATTACAGCATCATATGCTTCATCAATCATCTGAAACAGCATGTCCAGATCGAAGAAAGCATCCAGATTTATAGTATTCCAATAGGGCTGCTGAACCGGCGGGCAGTGATATCCGCGTACTACAACCCCTGGATAAAGCTGCCGGTAAAGACTTGCTTTATCCGGCACACATTTTAACGTTATCTTGTAAAACTTTTCCTCAGGATTAAGTTGTACAAAGATCTTTCCCATAACCTTATAGCAGATTGGATATTCACCAAATGGCCTTGCCTCATATGCACTTGGGTGCTTTAAACAGTATTTTTCTATAGCCTGAATTACTTTTGCATTGTTCTCCATATATTGTCTCCTGACTTGAAGCAAAACCTGTAAGGTTCACGATTAATTCCCTACGGTTATATTAAATGGGATATTGCTGATAAGTATTCATTTCATCTCTAGTGTCAGAACCTTTAGGCCCTTCTCTATAGCTTCATAATTATTATAAATTGAGCTTTTCATTATTACTATAACATAATATTTTATTAATTAGCAATTATAACTACCATATTACAATAATGTAATTTCAAATAATTATACATTTAATTATCCCATGAAATAAACCTAATGATATCCATATAATAACATGTTCTCTTCTATAATGGAGGCATACCATCGCCCTAACATGTTCTCTGAACTTATTATATTTGTAATTCTCGACACCTTGTAAACTTTTTTCCCCAATAGAATACCAAAGAATCCACAAAGTCATGATAATATCATGATTTTGTGGATTCTCCTTAAATTTTTCTTACTCCTTAAATAATAGAAAGTGCCAGTTCCATCATCCTGGTAAAAGAATTCTGCCTGCCTTCAGCAGAGATTTCTTCTTCTTCAAACGGCGAATCTGAAATCGTTAAAATACACAATGCATTTGCTTTTCCATAGGCCGCATTCGCATAAAGAGCAGTAGACTCCATCTCACACGCCAGAACCCCCATATCTGCCCATGATACACCTGTTTTCGGCAAGTCGGGTTTATAAAATGTATCTGTGCACAGAATATTGCCAACATGATACGGCAGGTCCATTTCTTCCGCGCACTGTACTGCCTGACGCAGCAATTTGTAACTCGCTGTACAGGAATAATCTCCCGGCAGCTGGTATGTTGCCAGATAGTTCGTCTCCGTACAACTGCCGATGGCAATGATTACATCCCGCAGCTTCACTTGCGGCTGCATCGATCCGGCAGTTCCGATCCGGATTAAATTCTTCACACCGTAATAATGAATCAGCTCATAGGAATAGATCCCAATAGACGGGCAGCCCATTCCAGTTCCCATTACCGATATCCGTTTGCCCATAAAGTAACCGGTATACCCCAGCATTCCTCTTGTATGATTAAACTGTGTTACATTTTCCAGAAAATTATCAGCAATAAACTTCGCCCGCAGCGGATCCCCCGGAAGCAGGATTGATTCTGCAACATCTCCTGGTCCTGCATCAATATGAGGAGTTGGTGTGTGTTTCATAGCATTATTTTCATTCATCCTTTTATCTCCCTTCCTTTTTGTTTTTTATCACTTCTTCCACTTCTTTTCGTTCCGGAATTGATGCTGCCGCCCCCGGCCTTGTTACTGCAATGGCCGAGGCAACCGACGCCCGATGCAAAACATCCTCGATCTTTTCATCTTTCATGATTCCAGAGATAAAATATCCTGAATATGTATCTCCTGCCGCCGTTGTATCAACCGCTTCCGCTCTTACCGCCTCCTGGCGGTAAATCTGCTGTCCATCCCAGTAAAAGGATCCTTTTTCCCCAAGTGTCATGACTACTTTGGCATCAGGAAATTTCGCCGCCAGCTTTACCAGCACTGCTTCATCACTTTCGCCCGATGTTTCTGCTAAAGATGCTGCTTCCGCCTCGTTTACAAGAAAGTAATTTACCAGGTTTAACGGTAATTCTAAAACCTTATGATCCATTGGTGAAGGATTTAAAACAATCGTCATACCTCTTTCATGTGCCCTGCTGATGATATATTCCAGTTCACTGATCTCATTTTGAAGAACAATAAAATCCCCTGCGCAAAAACCAGACAGAACCTGTTCAACCTGTTCTTTACCAATCATTTGATTCGCCCCACCAAATAGAATGATGCAGTTATCCCCTTCACTGTCATTCTGAATAATAGCATGACCGGTCTGCACTTCATCCAGGATTGTAATACAGCCGGTATCTACTCCCGCCCGACTAAGGATCTCTAACAAAAATTCGCCTTCACTCCCGATAGCCCCGGCATGATATACCTGCTCCCCCGCTCTGGCCAAGGCAATCGACTGATTTAATCCCTTCCCGCCACCGAACACATTTAAACTTTCTGAAGATATGGTTTCTCCTTTGCGAACAAAGTGTTCTACTTTATATACATAATCAATGTTCATTGAGCCAAAATTTAATAGTTTCATATTATACCTCGTAGCTTATTATGGTTTGGATCAGCAATTTTTTAAAACGTGTCTTATCAAATTCCATTGCAACAAGTACATTCTTTTCAATACCATCTACTGGATAGCAGACTTCTCTGCCAATATCCTCCTTTGGCGCCATGCCTATATAATCACGGTAATCGCAGACAGTCATTCCCCTTGTAAACTCTCCCTTTGTCTCCACATCTACATGCATTGGCAATGCACAGGTAATAATCGCCGGATCAATCAACCATGCTATCGCACAAGCATCACATAGCTGCGATTGACGTCCCTGATTGACTGAATATTCCAGTAAATCTGCTGCCGTTGCCGCTACCAGCCCCGGCAGCGCCTTAAGCTGTTTCACTTCATCTATTGTCATGGAATTCTGACGGCACAGATTAAGCCCGACCATCCGGATCGGAATTCCGGATTCGAAAACAATCTTTGCTGCTTCCGGGTCAACAACTATATTAAATTCTGCGCAGGCATTATAATTCCCGGTCGTAACCGAGCCCCCCATGGAGATGATTTCCGGAATCCTATGTTTTAGCTCCGGCTCCTTTAAAAGCGCCTGTGCCACATTAGTCAATGGTCCCAGCGTTACCAGCGTCATGTCTGTCTGATAGCGAAAAGCATCAATCAGCGCATCCACCGCATGTTTTCTACTCTGAGCTTCTTTCAGCCTCGGCACCATGATATTCCCCAACCCACTGCTGCCATGAACATATTCAGCTCGTTCAGGTTTTGCAAACATCGGCATATCGTAGCCGGCATAAACCGGAATATCACCATGTCCCGCCAGCTCCGTCACATATCTGGCATTATGAAATGTATGATCAAGTCCGGTATTTCCCCCAACTGCCGAGATTCCGACAACAGAAAGATGCTTCATTGCCAGCAGCAGTGCAAAACTGTCATCAATTCCCGGATCACAGTCAATCCATACTTTCTTACTTGTTTCCATCATTTATGCACCTTCTCTCTTCAGTCCTTTTTCTATCCTCCTCCTCTGATTGATCCGAATCATATTAATCAATACAAGGGCAATTATAGTTGCTGCATAGGGAATCATTTCAATAAACTCCGTCGGAAAATTAGTTCCCTGACTTTTTAGAGTAGTCGCCAAGGCATCGGAAAAGCCAAAGAAAACTGCTGATACCGCGGTTCCGATCGGATTACTTCCGGCTATATTCATCGCCGATAAACCGATATATCCTCTGCCGTTTGTCATATTCTTCATAAAGAAACTAACCCACCCCATTGACATGAATGCTCCTGCAAAACCGCAAAGTACTCCCGAAACCAGAAATGATATATAACCAATCTTTTTTACATTAATACCCACCGATGCCGCAGCCTGCGGGTTTTCCCCAACTGCCCGCATCCTGAGTCCCAACCGGGTCCGATATAAGAAGAACCATACGAAGTAGATGCTCAAGAATGCCAGATAAGTAAGTAGGTTATGTCCCGACAGTACCTGTCCTAAAAACGGGATCGTATCAATTATCGGTATAACCACCGAGGGAATCGTATAGGCCTTAATTGCTGCCGAAGTGGCCGCCTTTTCTCCGGTCAACAAATACATGACAAATACTGTGCCGCCGCTGGCAACCAGGTTAAACGCAATACAAGTCAGGTAAAGATCTGTTTTACCGGAGAGATTGGACAACGCCAGTACCCCGCCGGAAAGAACACCAAAGATAATGGCTCCCAGTAAGCCAATCCAAACATTCCCGGAAAAACCGGCAAAAATCACACCTGCCAGTGCTGCCGAAAGCATCATTCCTTCCAGTGCCATGTTAAGCATTCCGGCTTTCCGGTTAATGACCGCTGCCAATGCAACGAAAATCAGCGGTGTTGATAAACGCAGTACTGAAAACCCAAAATTTGCAAACCATTCTATTGTAAACATATGCGTTCCTGCATGGATCTTACCCCACGCTCTCCTTTCCGGCTTCTGCTGCATTTTCTACCAAAATTTCCTTTGCTTCTTTTTCCCGGTCCATTTTCATGTCTTTCTGAGCCGCTTTATAGATCAGTTTTTTCTTATATCTTCCCATGAATTCTTCAGCCGCTACCAGAAGAATAACGATTCCCTGGATAACCGTAATGAACTCAATCGGAATATCACCTTTGGAGTTTACAACATCAGCACCGATCCGGATATATGCCAGCAGAATCGCCGCTACCGGAACCAGGATCGGATTCCTTCTCGCCAAAACAGCAACCATCAGACCATCAAAACCGTGCTGGGTACTAACGACCCACTTGTAACGATCATAATTGCCCAGGATCTCACACGTACCGCCCATGCCGGCAAAGATACCGCCAACTAACTGAGCCAAAATAATCGTCCCATTCATGTTGATACCGCTTGCCCTCGCGAAGTTCGGATTACTTCCCACAACCCGCATTTTATATCCAAAAATGGTCTTATAAAACAAAACTCCAACGAAAGCCACAGCAATCAAAGCCACAAAGAATCCTGACTGGACCCGGAACTTTCCAAAGATCATGGGAAGCTTTGCCGTCTCCGGAATCATATAAGACCCCAGCGAACCAATTGATGGATCCCGCATGAAATACTTCAGCACCCAGATCGATAAAAATGCCAAAATGCTGTTAAGCATCAGGGAGACCACCACAATATTGGCCTTAAACTTAACATCCAGCCATGCCGGAATCAGGGAAACCAAGAACCCGACTGCCGCACCAACTGCCAGCAGGATCAAAAGCATAACCGGTGTCGGCAGGCCCGCTCCGCCTAATGAAATAGCAGCCAGAGACACAATACACCCTGAAAACATAAAAATGCCTTCACCGGAGAGATTAAACTTATTTACTGCATACATAAAACAAAAACATAAACCGGTAAATGTAAACGGAATGGCCAGATTAATTATGCTTCCGACTCTCCGTACGGAAGAAAACGGGCCTAAGACAAATTGCCTGATAACATAGACCGGATCATCACTGATGGCAAACAGAGTAACGAGAGCAATTCCATAAGCAATGCCGATAGCAGCAAGGATTCGTACCAATTCGACTGTTGTTTCTATTCGTCTTGTTTTACTCATAGCACAGCCTCCATTTCTTTTGCTGTCATTGTCTTAATACCCAGCATATATTCTCCTAATTCGTCTTCAGAAACAAGGTTCGCCTGCTTAAATGCTGCTACAACCTTCCCTTTCCGCATAACCAGCAGCCTGTCAGAGCACTCCAGTACTTCATTCAAATCGGCTGAGATCAGCAGGGAAGCCGTCTTTTCTTCCCTTGATTTACGGACAATCGTCTTGCGAATCATTTCCGCTGCACCGACGTCAATTCCCCTGGTCGGCTGATTAGCAAGAATAAAATTACTGCCGGAAGTAAACTCTCTTGCCACCACCACCTTCTGGATATTACCACCGGAAAGCATCCGTACCGGCTGGTTTCTATCATCACAGGCAATATCAAATTCTTTAATGCACTGATCTACAATCTGGTCAATATATTTTCGGTTAATAAACGGGCCCTTCCGGTACTGCGGCTGAAAATAGCGGTCCGAAATAATATTATCCCGAATTGACATATCTCCGGCACAGCCAAAATCCATTCTGTCTTCCGGAATAAATGCCAGCCCCAACTGTCGGATCTGATGAACGGTTTTTCCTGATATACTGGCTCCGTTAATGGATACTTCACCGGAGGAGAAGATGCCAAGTCCTGATAACACATCGGAAAGTTCACTCTGGCCATTTCCTTCTACACCGGCAATGCCCACTACTTCACCTGCACGAATATCAAGAGAGACTCCATCCAGTACGGTCTTGCCCATTTCGTTGATCTTGACCAGATTTTTGATATGTACTACAACTTCTCCGGGCTTCGGCTGCTCTTTATCAATCCTAAGTACGACATCCCGGCCGACCATCAGTCTTGAGATATCTGCTTCACTCATATCCTCCAGTTCATAACTGCCCAGACAAAAACCATGGCGCAGGACCGTAACACGGCTGCAGATTCGTTTTACTTCTTCCAGCTTGTGCGAGATAAAGATAATCGAATGCCCGCTCTTCCTTAACAGAATCAGCTGTTCAAACAATTCATCTGTCTCCTGGGGCGTTAAGACTGCCGTCGGTTCATCCAAAATAATAATTTTCGCTCCGCGGATCAATACTTTCATGATCTCAACTTTTTGCATCTGACCAACCGAAAGGTCCATTACTTTCATCTTGGGATCAATATTAAAATTATACTTTTCTGCTACTTCTCTGGTCATCTCCACCGCTTTGTTATAATCAAACGTCCCCTTTTTCATCGGTTCGATTCCCAAAGCCACATTCTCCGCTACAGTCAGTGACGGTACCAGCATAAAATGCTGATGTACCATTCCAATGCCTTTATCAATGGCATCCAGTGTATTTTGAATCTGAACCTCCTGCTCCTGTACGAGAACACGTCCGGACTGGGCATTTTCCAACCCGAAGAGAACTTTCATCAACGTCGTTTTTCCTGCTCCGTTTTCCCCAACCAGAGCCAGAATCTCTCCTTCATTCAGCCAAAAGGTAATGTCCTTATTGGCGACAAATCCATTGCTGTAAATCTTAGTAATGTTCTCCATTCTCAAAACTTCACCAGACATATCTTCCTCCTACGGCAAACTGCCGAAATTTCTGTAAAAAATCCCGGCAGTTTACACTTTGTTCTGTTAAGGTGCTACACTGTCAAGCATTGCCTGATACTCGGCCTCATCCGCAAAATCATAGTAAGATTTCACTGACTTTTCGCCACTGACGATCTTGGACTGTGCCTCTTTCATCTTCTGACGCACTTCTTCCGGAACGGTTTCTTTGAAGAAATCATTATCAACATATCCAACGGAACTTTCTGACAGACCCAGACGGTTTACTTTCTTCCATACATCTTTTCCAGCCTCAACATCATGGAAAAATGATACAAATGAATCACCGACATTTTTCAGCATGGAGGTTAAAATCACATCGGCAAGTTCCGGATTCTCAGAATTTTTATAATACTGATACTGATCAGAATCCACACCAATTGCCCAGGTGTTCAGTTCTTTACAGGCTTCAAACAAACCACCACCGGCTCCTCCGGCCACCTGATAGAATACATCGGCTTTTTTATCTCTTGCCTGAGAGAGACAAAGCTCTTTCATCTTGGCCGGATCCGTCCAGGAACCAACTGCTGCCTTAACAACTTTGCATTCCGGATCGTAATCCTGAACACCATTTACAAAACCGGTGACAAAGTCAGCAATAACCGGATTATCCATTCCCACATTAACTGCTACTACTTTTGATTCAGACATACCGGCTGCCAGCTGTCCTACCATGTAAGAACCCTCATTCTGGGCATAGAAAATCAGAGCCATGTTTTCCGGTATCTCAGATTCATCCATAGAATCATCAAAACATACAAACTTAATCTCCGGATATTCCTTCGCCAAGCGGATTAAAATATCACGATACGTAGAGGATGCCACAATATATTCATAGCCTTCGTCAATGGTATCCAGCATGGCATCTTCCCATTTATCCGCTTTTGTCTCATCGCCGGCTTCAACCGTCTTGCAATCCCAGCCTTCCGAACGCAGAATTTTCATTCCCTCTTCACCGGAATCGTTAAAAGACTTGTCCCCCAGATTTCCTACAATATAGGCAATCCGCCCTTTTTCGCCGTCTTTTGCAGCCGGAGCCCCGCTTTCGGTTTTCGTTTCCTGGCTTCCGGTATCAACTGCACTTGATGATTTTGTTGTTCCTCCTGAACCACAGGCTGTAAGACCTGCTGCCATTGCCATGGCTATCACAACCGCGATTACTTTCTTTACACTTTTTTTCATATAAATCCTCCTCTTTTTTGTTTGATTTCTTGCTTTATTTTCAGCACGACGTCAGGTTGCGAATCCATTTCATGGATCGAATCCGCCAAACTCCCACCAGTGCTTCTAATACAATATTAAATTTAATGATTCCAATCACCGCTGCCGCCGGCCAGTCGAAGACAAAAGCGCCTAATGATGCCAGGGGTATGGTAATCAGCCACATCGTAAAGATATCCGTAACCAGCCCAGTCTTCCCGTCTCCCCCGGCCCGCAGAGTGGCAATGATTCCGGTCATCTCCACACCAGAAAACGGCCAGATCAGTGCCAGAATCGCCATAAATTGTATGGCATAAGCCCGGGTCTCATCGGTCAGCCGGTAAAGCTTTGTAAACGGTATCCCAAACAGAATCATTATCATACCCAGTATCGTCCCTCCGACAAAGCCAAGAGCCAGAACACTGTAAGCCTGCTTTTTAATCTCCGTCTTTTTCATACCCGATCCGATCGCTTTACCAATCACAACACTGCTGGCTTGCAGAATTCCATTCATGACGCAGGCAACCAATTGGTAGAATGTGTTTGCAATATTATATCCGCCGACTACACTGATGCTCATCTGACCGGTGATAGCACTTCCTGCTGTCGTTCCCGTTGACCAGATGAACTCATGGACAACAATCGGAATACCAATCAAGTAAAAATTCCTGCTTAACCGTTTGTCCGATTTCAGCAAATCTCTTACTTTCATCTGAATTCTTTTTTCCTTCTTAAAGACAAATACTACCAGGATAGTAAATTCCACCAATCTGGCAATCACGGCGCCCAGGGCCGCCCCCTGAATCCCCATACCAGGAAATCCGAACTTACCAAAAATCAGACAATAATCCAGCAAAATATTTATCGGATATGAAATCACATTGGCAATAAATGATATCTTAACCTGTTCAATTCCCCGGCAACAGGCAAACATCATAGTGCTCATGCCACACGGAAGATACATGAAAGCCGCGATCCGCAGGTAAGAAGTCCCCAATTCGATGATAGTAGGGTCACTGCTGTAAATCCGCATAAATATCTGTGGAAATGTCAGTACCAGAAGTGAAATCACTGTTCCGAAAACAGCAACTGCCCGGATACCTGTCGCAAATAGTATTCTTATCTCTTCCTTGCCCTGGCGCCCCCAATATTGAGCAACCAGTACGCAGCATCCGGCTGAAAAGCCATTGCATAAAGTATAAAAAATAAAAAATATCTGCTGTGCCTGGGAAACTGCTGACATTTGTACCTGGTCAATTCGTCCCAGCATAATGCTGTCTGCCGTATCGACACTAACCCGCAGAAATTGTTGCAGAATGATGGGTACCCCTAACATTAGGATCCTGGAATAAAACTGAGCCTCCCTAATAACTGGAAAGTTTATTCTTTTTACTAAACTCATAGTTCACGGCTGTTTCCAATGCAGCCAATCAACCACTCCTTAAATAAATCGACATGGATATCCATTGCTACTTTCACATTGGGCTTCCGGCCTAGTTTATTTCTTAAATCTACTGCCGTATGTCCCACTGTATAAGAATCCATACACTCAACATCGACAAAGTAATCATTACATATCAGACACTGCGGACACAATGCAGCAGCCAGAGCCAGGGCATCATGCATCACCGCAGCTTCGCCGCCTTTTTCATGCCGTCTGAACATATAATCCAGAATATCGGCTGTCAGCAGCGCAGCTCTCGTTCCCATACTTCTTAAAACTTCTGCATCCTGATGATTCATAATTGCCAGTTCCGTCACATCCAGGCCAACCATAGTGCAGGGAATCCCGGATGCCAGAACCAGCCTGGCGGCAACCGGATCCACCCAGATATTAAATTCAGATGCGGTGGAAACATTCCCTCCTTTTACCGCCCCACCCATAAACCAGATGTGCTTGATCTTTTCTGCAATATCCGGATAAAGCGAAAGAGCAATCGCAATATTGGTCATCGGACCTATGACAAGCAGTTCCAACTCACCATTCCGTTCATCTGCGTACCGGCGGATCACCTCAATTGCATTTTCTTTTGCAAAATCACTGTCCACGGCAGTTGGCAGTACAATATCGCCAAGCCCTGTCCGGCCGTGAGTGTCACCATAGTACGGCGCTCTTAGAAACAGGGGCTTCTCAGCTCCCCGGGCAACCATAATATCAGCGCCAAGATACTCCATCAGGTTCAGATTATTCTGTGAGGTGTACTGGTGCGATACATTACCATTTACCGAAGTAATAGCCGCCAGTTCAATCTCCTGGCTGTATAAAGCAGCTATAATCGCAATTGCATCATCAGTTCCCGTATCACAGTCAATAATAAATGTTCTCTTTGCCATTGCCGTCAACCTCGCTTCCATCTTATTCCTTTGAACTATTTTAATAGGATAACGCTTTCCGAAAGTGTTTATTTTATTAAATAATATCACCTTTTTTGCATTTGTCAATTACTATTATATATTTTTAATAAAAATATACTTTACGAAAACTATTTATTATGTACTTTTTTACATCTTTCCCTATCTTCGTCGTTGACAAATATATCTTTCTGTATCATAATTCATTTATAACAATGAAATGGAGAGTTCTCATGACAATCAAAGAAATTGCCCAATTAGCGGGTGTATCGATATCAACCGTTTCAAAAATCGTAAACGGCAAGGATGACAGCATTAATCCAAAAACACGAGAGCGTGTTCTCGAGATTGTAAAAGAATATAACTATACTCCTTATGCCAGTGTCAAACTTGTTTCTGAGGCCAAGACTTTTGTATTGGGGGTATTACTTAATTCCTTCACCAGATCGAGCCTGTTTTTAAATGGCGCTATTGCTGTTGCTCAAAAAAACGGCTATGGACTTCTGGTCTACGACAGTCTGGGGTCACTGGAAACCGAACTAAAAAACATCACTACACTATGTAAAAGCCAGGTAGACGGTGTAATCTGGGAACCGGTGAATAACGAAAGCAAAGAACAAGTGCATTATTTTAAAAAATATAAAATTGAAGTCTGCCTCATTAATGCCCCATTTGACTCGAATCATTATTTTATCGATTTTACCCAAATCAGCTATGAGGCGACCAAACTCCTCCTTTCTTATGGTCATACAAAAGTAGGCTGCCTGATCAGGCGTGGCAGTATCCGATCAAAATTAGCCCTTGAAGGTTTCAAAAAGTGTCTTCTCGAACATGGGATTCCTTTTCGGGATAACATGATTCTTCCCGAGGAAAAGTTTGAAACTAAAAAGTAGTGGGTAGTCAATAAAATGGCGTATAGCAAACAAGCCATTCACGATTAGTGGATGAAAAAATAGTTACTATTATAGAATCAGGATTAAACAGTTACAGCAGGATCATCAATGATTGTGTAACCTCTTTTCCTGAACAGTTCCAGAGCCTGTGACCTTGTCAGAATCTTGGATTCATTGACAGGGCGATGCTCTAAAAAACCTTCAGAGGTATATGGCTCCAGCTTGCTTAAGATGTTCCAGATAGCGGTCAGGAGCATCTTGCAGACAGCAATGACAGCCTTTTTGTGTCCCCTGCGGGTTTTGATTCTGTGATACCTTTCTTTGAATTCAGGATGCTTTTTGGATTTGAGAAGTGCATTGGCAATCTGAACAAGAAGAGGTTTCAAATAACAGCCGGCGCGGGAAATACGTGTGGATTTCACTTTTCCTGCACTCTGGTCATTGCGTGGACAGCAACCAGCCCATGAGACGAGATTCTTAGATGACTCAAACACCGACATGTCGGGACCAATCTCAGAGAGAATGGCAATAGCGGTCATCGGATTTTTATCGAATCCGGGAATGGTGTAAAGCAAATCCAGAACAGCAGAAAAGGGATCCACAAGCAGAAGTATTTCCTGCTCGATTTCCTTTTTGTGGGCTTCAAGCTCATCGATGTGTGCGAGACATTGACGAAGCTTGACAGCCTGCTCAGGGGAAATGGCACCGTCAACGGCAGCCTGTATTTCTTCAACAGGGGTCTTGCATCGTCTATCGACAAAGGGAGCAACATCAAACGTTTTGCCCGGATGGTCGAGCATGTAATTGGTAATGGAACGGGAAGATTTACCAAAAACATCGCTGAAAACATCATCAAGTTTTAAGTTGGAAACAGTAAGACAGTTCTGAGCCCGGTTTTTTTCACCGGTCAGCATGTTGGTAAGCTTGAAGCGATAGCGTATCAGGTCACGAAGCTGACGGATTTCAGGGGAAGGAATAAAACTGGGTTTGATCATGTCACACATGAAAAGGTCACAAATCCATTTGGCATCTTTTCGGTCGGTCTTATTGCCTTTCTGAGGTTTGGTGTATTTGGGATGGGCAAGTGTAACAAAACAGGTTTTTTCAAGGATGTTAAAGACCGGGATCCAAAACTTACCGGAAGATTCCATACAGACTTCAGAACAGTTATATTTAGCAAGCCAGTCAGCTAAGTCTCTAAGACCTTTAGAAAAGGAAGAGAAGCGGGCTTGCTTATAATCGGTCCGTCCGTTTGTATCAGTGATACCGATACAGGCATAAATCCAGGTTTTGTGGACATCAAGACCACAACAGATTTTACGAAAGATTTTGAACATAGAATACCTCCTGCAAAAATATTAGCAGTGCTGGCAGGGACTGGCCGTCCGGCGAAATCGAGTCAACTTCGGAAGAGATAAGTTTACGGGCTGTTTGTTAGCGCCATTCATTGATGCCTTAACGGACGGCCGACACCATATAACGATACGGGGTTGCCGCTATAGAGCCCCGCCACTCACCTCCCCGGGTTCTGTAGTATGCCAGCGGCCTGCAAAAGGAGTATAACACAAAAACAACAAGCGAGAGTACTAAGGGGCAAAACTGTTTCATAACCCCATTGGTGCCTTTCGCAGAAAGGCGGATTTATAACGATGAATGGCACAATCAGATCTTTGCACATTTACTGACCGGCATTATCAGTACCCATTTTACTTCCGCTCAATTGCTGGTAGAAGATTTAGAAAAGAAAAGACTGCAGATGCCATATAACCTTTCACTAATCAGCTTAAGGGATGATCTGCGGGGGATTACCCAGCCTTCAAAAATATCCAGCATCCGCATTCCTAATTATGAATTTGGTTCTTTTGTTTGTGAACGTCTCATTGAAAAATGCGAAAAGAGGCAGTTCCATACAGAAAATTTCCAGACCGCTTATCCGTTAGAGAACACACACAGCCTGGATGTTCCTTATTTTTCCCAGACCAAGCAGATTGTTGTGGTCGGAAGTATAAACATAGATGTAATCCTGAATGTAACCGAGCTGCCGCAGCCAGGCCAGGTTGCCAGTACAAATACCAGCTTTACCAGCCCCGGCGGAAAAGGTGCCAATCAGGCCGTCGCTGTCGCCAAGCTGGGACATCAAGTGTCCCTGATTGGAAAAGTAGGTAACGATTACGACTCGGCTCTTGTTTATTCCATCATAGAAGAAAACCACGTAAACACTCTGGGAATCCTACGCGACCCCCAGGCCGAGACCGGCAAAGCATATATCCACCTTCAGGACAACGGCGAAAGCACGATTACAATTTTGAACGGTGCCAACGAAACTCTATGCCCGGAAGAAATCCTGATGCATAAGGATCTCTTCCAAAATACCAGCTATTGCTTATTACAAACGGAAATCCCGGAAAATGCCGTCGAAGCAGCCGCCCATCTGGCTCATGAATGCGGTGTAAAAACCATCCTGAAACCAGCTGTAATGAAACAGTTACACACGTCCT
Source organism: [Clostridium] celerecrescens 18A (assembly GCF_002797975.1). Classification (NCBI taxonomy): domain Bacteria; kingdom Bacillati; phylum Bacillota; class Clostridia; order Lachnospirales; family Lachnospiraceae; genus Lacrimispora; species Lacrimispora celerecrescens. The sequence goes on from NZ_PGET01000001.1 coordinate 3,966,790, forward strand.
TAATGAAATACATCGATATCTTTGTGCCAAATAAGACAGAAGCAGAGCTGCTATGTCCGGAAGAAACCACAATTGAGGAAAAAGCAGAAGCATTTATCAGGCATGGTGCAAAATCCGTTATTATTACCCTAGGACATTTGGGATGTTATATCAAAGATCCGACTTTTACCGGATACCTGCCAGCGGTTCATTTTTCAACGATTGATACCACTGGAGCCGCCGATGCTTTCATTGGTGCATTGGCAGCTTACTTAACTGATGGGTATCCGATTGAGCACGCTGCCCGAATCGCAACCTATGCTGCCGCCTTCAGCGTTGCCAGACAAGGCGTTATACCTGCACTGATCGACCGCAATTCGCTGGAAGCTTACATCAAAAAAATGGAACCCGACATTATTCAGTTTGGAAATAGGGAGGATATTACATGAGAATAAAAAAACAGATGCTGACCGTTTCCTTAGAAAAACAAAAACTAGAATTAAAAGAGCTGGGCCGGACACTTTTTGCCTGTCCTGAAGTTGGATTTAAGGAAGAAAAGACCTCCGCTTATCTCCTGTCATTTTTTCAAAAAAACGGAATCTCCTGTCAGGGTAATCAATCCCTGACCGGTGTCCGCGCAGAAATCGGAGAGCGAAATGGCTCCGGTTATCACATTGCCCTGGTCGCCGATATGGATGCTGTTTATGCCGGTAACGGCGATAAAAAACAAGCGATTCACTCCTGCGGCCACAGCATCCAAGTTGCCGATATGGCTTTTTCCATGAAGCTGATAAAAGAAAGCGGACTGCTGGATGAAACCGGGGGCAGCGTTACTTTTATCGCAACCCCCGCCGAAGAATTCATTGATCTCGATTATCGGGAAGCCCTTGTACAGGCAGGAAAAGTTCGTTTTTATTCAGGAAAGCAGAATCTGATTGCAGATGGTTTCTTTGATGACATTGACTGCATTATATCAGCTCATGTTAATAGCGAAGAACATACCCTCTTTGATATCGGCAGCAGCCTTACTGGTTTTACAAAAAAGCGAATTATTTTTACCGGGCAGGCAGCACATTCCGGAGCATTGGCACACCAGGGGCGCAATGCAATGCATGGAGCCGCGTTATTTATGAATGCATTGTCCTTTTTAAAGGAACAGTTTCCACCAGAAAAGGGAATTCACATTGCTCCGATCATCACAGCATGCAGCGGCAGTGTAAACACCGTCCCAGACCAGGCTGTTTTAGAGACCTATATCCGGGCCAATTCGATCAGCAGCCTTCTTGAAGCCAGCCTGTCACTGGATAGCTGTGCCAGTCATTGTGCTCATGCACTTAATTTAAAAAGTTCGATTGAAAATCAGACCGGATATATGCCGCTTCAACAGTCTGAGCCGCTGCTTAAAGTTGTTTACCAGAATATGCTCAACGTTTGCCCGCCCGAACTGATTCTTAAAAATCAAGTTTCCGGAGCCTCCGGTGACATTGGTGATTTGAGTTACCTCATCCCCTCCGTGCAATTCGGTTTTTCCGGTATTGAGGGACAGATCCACAGTGCCAATTTCAAGATTCGTGATGAAGAAAATGTCTACACAAATGTGGTTCAAGTGGTTTTAGGAACTATATATGATCTGCTGACCAAGAAAGAACTACAGATAAAATATGATGATTATGAAATTCGTAAAAATACATACTTAACGGACTGGCTGGGGATTTAAAAAGATTTTTTAGCCCATAATTTTCTTCTAAATCAGCTATGATACTGTTCTCCATACAAGAACCTCCTTCTTTTAGACATCCCGCTATTACTACAATAAGAGTATATAAAATTAAATACGTATCATAATTGCCATATTCTCCTTACCAGTTAGCCTACTACCACTAACAAGCGAAACAGCTAAACAATGTAACCATAAACAAGGTCAACAAAAAAGGGCCCCGCACTCTCATGTGAGGTCCTTTTCTATCACCGAACATCTTTAAATTAAGTCCAATTACTTTTCTTAACGGGCATAAGGTAGTCTATGATAACCTTTTCACCCCGTTGAAGCGGCTCCGAATAACGTTGACGGGTATAAACTTCGCACCAATAGAAATTTTCATAGTCAATTGCTCCACCGGATTTTTCAATAGCTTCCGCAATCATCAAATATGCTGAATCTAGTATATCTGCAATATTATCGCCTTCGATTTGAACATGCGCGATTAAACCTTTAGGAATATGTTTAGCAAACAGTCCTTCTGGTATTTTTGCATTGATTTGTACAAAGTCACCTATGATGATATTGAAGTTCTGTTTATCGCTAAAATTATACATGAAGCCTATTCCGTCATTTTCGTCTATATCATCACAGCATTTGACATCTGACAGCCTGTTAAGTTTCTCAAATGTATCTCCTTGAAAAAAGTCTTGCCATACTTGACCTGCATTTGAAAAAGAGGTTTCCCGGAACATACCAACCATTAGGCGTTCGTCAGCTTCCTTATAGATGATTTTTTTCATTTCTGCCATAATTTGTTTTCCTCCAATAAATCTCATATCTGAAAAGTTAATCGGAAGGTTATCATTGAGTTTTGTAACATCATTGGAATATGCTTTTTATGAATAAAAAAGACCCCACATTTATGCGAAGTCTTTCCATATCACGAAACTCTATTCCCGGCTGAAAACCAGCCCAGAAAAATCATCCCGATTCAATTATTTTTTGAGTAAAAATCCTTTACCCTACTCACAAACCCTTATAAAATAAGGATTTACTCCATAGTGTAAGGCATAAGAGCGATATGTCTAGCTCTCTTAATTGCAACAGTAAGCGCTCTCTGATGCTTTGCGCAGTTGCCAGTGATACGTCTAGGAAGGATTTTTCCTCTCTCAGACACATATCTTTTTAATTTATTTACATCCTTATAATCAATAACGCCGTTCTTCTCTCCGCAGAATACGCATACTTTTTTTCTTCTGCGCATGCCGCCTCTTTTGAACTTAGCGCCATCAGCTTTGTCATTCTTATTATATGCCATTGGTACTACCTCCTGTTAGATTTAGTTGAATGGAAGCCCTTCGTCTTCGACTCCATCCGGAATATTCATAAATCCATCGCCGATTGCACTGGAGGGTGCCGGTCTGGAGACTGGCTGATAACCGCCGCCGCCTTCTCCGGGAGCTCCGCCCTTGCTGTCTGCGAATTCCTGATCTTCTACAACGATATCTGTTGTATAAACCTTAATGCCGTCTTTATTCGTATAACTTCCAGTCTGGATCCTTCCGGAAATCAGTACTCTCATGCCCTGACGGAAATATTTCTCCGCAAACTCTCCTGCTCTGTCAAATGCAACGCAATTGATAAAATCAGCTGTCTGCTCATTGCCGTCCTGATTCCTGCGGCCTCTGCGGTCAACTGCAAGGGTATACCTTGCGACTGCCATAGCACGCTCTCCCTGGGAATATCTTACTTCTGGATCACGGGTCAATCTGCCCATAAGGATTACTTTGTTCATACGATCACGCTTTCTTTATCTATTATGCCTCTTGTCTTACGCATAAGTATCTGATGACAGGTTCCATAATACGAATGTGTGCTTCCAACTCGTTGGGAGTTGTGGAATCGCCATCAAATTTGATGAAGTAGTAGAATCCTTCTTTCATTTTCTGAATCTCGTAAGCTAATCTCTTCTTACCCCATTCATCAACGTTTGTTACAGCGCCGCCGAAACGTGTGATATAACCTGTAACTTTTTCGATCGCTGCTGCTCTCTCTTCATCCTCGAGCTTTACGTTAAGAACAACGGCTAACTCATACTTGTTCATGCTTCTTTACCTCCTTGTGGTCTCTGGCCCCTGCTTTCAGTTTCAGGAGCAAGGAATCTATATGTCACGGATTAATATTATACCGGAAACATCTGACAAAAGCAAGTCCTTTTCTCATTTTCCCGAACTTTTTCCTTTGATTTCCAGCATTTTAGGTCTTCGGCAGACCATCCTGCCCTTTTAGGCCCCTGGTGTTCTTCTCCACCAGTTTCCTTGGCACCATCACCTGATGGCTGCAGCCCATGCATTTTAATCGGAAATCCGCACCGACTCTCAAAATTTCCCACTCCTGGCTTCCGCAGGGATGGGGCTTTTTAAGTTTCACAATATCTCCAACCTCGTAATTCATATCCTTCACCTGCCCCTTCCGTCCATATCAATTTTCCCCTGCTGCCTGCTTATTTTAAAATAGAATCGATCTTATCTAATTCTTCCTTTGTAAATTTAAGATTGTTAAGACAAGCCGTACTGTCCTCCAGTTGTTTCACGCTGCTGGCACCAATCAGAACGGAAGTCACTGCCTCTTCTCGAAGCACCCAGGAAAGAGCCATACGAGCCAGTGTCTGTCCACGCTCCAGGGCCAGATCATTTAACTGCCTGATCTGATCCAGTTTTTCTTCTGACAGATATCGCCCGCCTACGGTCGTTCCCTGCCTTGCCGCTCTGGATTCCTGAGGAATGCCCTTTAAGTACTTGTCAGTCAAGGCTCCCTGGGCCAGAGGACTGTAGCAGATGCAGCCTACACCGTTTTCAAGGAGAGTGGAAAACAGCCCATCTTCTGCCGCTCTTTCAAACATGTTATATCTTGGCTGATCAATCAGGCATGGAACTCCCATTTCTTTTAACATAAGAACCGCTTTCCTTGCCTCATGATCCCCGTAATTGGAGATTCCCACATAAAGAGCCTTTCCCTGCCTCACAATATCAGCAAGCGTTCTCATGGTTTCCTCTAATGGGGTCTCCGGATCCGGCCTGTGGTGGTAGAAAATGTCCACATATTCCAGCCCCATCCGTTTTAAGCTTTGATCCAGGCTGGCCATTAAGTACTTTCTGGAGCCCCAGTTTCCATACGGTCCGGGCCACATATCAAATCCGGCCTTGGTGGAAATGAGCAGCTCATCCCGGTAATTTCCCAAATCGCCTTTTAAAATCGCTCCGAAATTCTCCTCCGCTTTTCCTAATGCCGGAGAACCGTAGTTATTGGCCAGATCAAAATGGGTGATTCCCATATCAAATGCCCTTAAAAGAATTTCCCGCTGCTCCTGTAAAGGCTTTTCCATGCCAAAATTCTGCCATAAACCCAGGGATACTTTTGGAAGCAACACTCCGCTTCTTCCGCAACGCTTGTATTCCATTTTCTCATATCTGTTTTCCGCTGCCTGATACATACCTATTTCACCTCTTATTTATTTTTATACTTCGCACGGCATCGATTTCTGATGCCGGTTTTTTTCTAAAATATAAGGCGGATTCAAGCGAACCCGCCAAAACTGACCTGCTTCATTCTCCTTTAACGAAAGCTTTAAGTAATTTCGTTAAAAAAGACTCCCTTTAAAGGCCTGATCCGTTCAACCAGAGACCTTCTGTCCTCAGGCACCGTAGGCATACTATATCCAAACAGCCAGGAGGTCATTTCGCTGATCCCCATGGACAAATGTGGCTTGATCCCGGATCCATCCTTTACCGGAATAAGGGAGGAACTATCCTGCCCCAGCTTCCACCGGAACACTCCATCATTCTGGCGGATAAAGTCATCCTTTACCTCAATCAAAAGTTCCATCTCGCTGATCGGGCACTCCTCTTTTAATCGTATCACGGAAACAAACTGTTCCAAATGAATGATCCTGCCCATAACAGCCGGTTTTAAGGGCCCTGTTTTCTTTATAAAATCAGGCAGACATATAAGCTCCCGCTGATTTTCTGCTGTCTCTCCGTAATAAGCCCACACACCGGCCAGTCTTTCTCTCTCATCCCGTGTAAAAAGAAGAATCAGATCTCCTCTGTCGCTTCTGACTTCTCTGCTTAAGTTCAGGTAATATTCCTCATCCCTGAGTGCATAGACCTCATATTTCTTTTCCAACTGCCTTCCTACGAATCTTGCAGCTTCCCTGCATTCATCCGACCGCTCCACAAAAGCACGGCGGCTTAAATGCAGCCGTCCTTTTTCGCTCAGCGCCACTTCCGGAAGATCGCAGATATAGGTAAAATCAAAAGGAAAGTATATCGCCGGATTAGCGGGCACAAGAAAGCAAAATCCCATCCGCTCCATATACATATCAGAAAAACAACGGCTCAAAAGCCGCCTCATATATCCCTGATGGCGGCAATCCGGATCCGTAGCAACACCGGCAATGTAATCAATCTTCCATAAACGGTCCTTGACCACCACCTCATAAGGATTGCGGTGCAGCATAGCTACCACCCGGTCCTCATTCCAGGCAGTTAGAATCTTATTCTTCCGCACCCTGTCCGAATAATAATAATCCATAAAGCTTTGGGAATCTTCAGAAAAAACCTTCTCCCACAACGCCCGGCTCTCGCCTTTTTCTTCCTGCTTCAAATACCGTATCATAATTAAAAGCCCTTCTGAACGACTCCGTATTTTCTTGCAAAGTTAATGGGGTAATAAGACATTTTCGCCTTTCGCAGGCCTTCCATCCCAACATCGTCCTCCCGGTTGATAAGCACCGGATTTTCCGGGAATGCGTGGATCAAAAACTGCTGGTTAATAAACTGGTAAAGCCCTTTCACATTGGGGTCAGCCTTTTCAATGTGGATGACTGCCATGTTTTCAAAGGGATTGTAAGTGCCGATGGTAAAGGCCTTTAAAATACCGTCGATATAAACACCCGCCATCCTTACGTTAAGCACAGAACAGTTCTTCAAAATATCATGGATGCCCATAACCTCATAATCCAACTGTCGGACGAATTCTGCGGCTTCTACCTTATTCTCCCACCATTCATCCAGAAATTCCAGCACATTATCCCGGTCTGAACAGCAAAGGGTTCGGTATTCATACCTGCCCTCATATTCCCTTAAAAATGAGTTTAAATGATTTTTCTTCTTATGGAGCTTTTTCCCTGCCAGGGTTCTCATGGCCTCCCCATCGTATAGATAATCCTTTAAGTCTTCTTGTTCTATGACCTCAAACTTTTCCGGATCCAGCTTTAAGAAATTAATTGCCTCTTCATCCGCAAGATAGATGCGTAGAGGCTTTTTTAATACCTGATTAAAATAATCTACCATTTCCTGAAAATAATGAGGAAGATCCTCTTCTCTGCACATAGGCATTGCAGAAAATGGCTCTCCGTCCTTTTCCATTAAAAACAACAATGCCTTATCATCACTTATAGCATACTTTACATGATAATAATTTCTCCAGATAAAACTGTCTAAATATACACTGTCACAGGTTTTGTTGGGCCGCAAGGCATAAAAAGGCGTTATTTTCTTTATGTCCTCTGCCTCAATCGGCTTAAATTGTAAATTCATAGTCGTTCCCTTCTATATTACTGTTAACTTTTTTTTATAAAATCGATGCCGCATTTTGGACAATGAATGCTGATCTTTCCTTTTCCCCTGGGAATCCTGATTTTCTGCCTGCAATTTGGGCATTTGTAAATATGATATTTCCTGCTTTGCTGAAGCTTAAAACGACATCTCCGGAATACTTCCGAGATCCGAAACCAAATGCGTTCAAATTTTTGATTTTCTTCGAAACGCTTTCCGATATTTTTTGAGAACACGCGAAAATAGCATAAAAATAAAAAAACCAAAGCCGCAATGTTCACCCAACTACTCCGGCTGAACAATCCGGCCGCAAGAAAAACACAAGCTACGGCGTTTAAAAACTGTCCCAGCCTGTCCATACCGTATCTTCCGATCATAAAACGTGTAAAACGTTCTCTAAATCCATTCATCCTGTATCTGCCGCCTCTTTTCACTTTGCCTTAACTATAATAACGTATTGGATGAAAGTCAATGTTCCTGATAAATATTTCATAATCTTTTCAGAATTGGTTCTTAGTCATATCCCTGTACTGCTTGGGCGTCAGGCCATACCGCTCCTTAAACAACCGGTGAAAATAACTGTTGTTTTCATAACCCACTTCTGCAATGATCTCTTCCACTGGCTTCGACGTGGAAGTAAGATAATTTGCTGCCCTCATCATCCGGATAAGCTGCAGGCATTCCGTAAATGTCACTTGATAATGCCGTTTAAACAAACGGCTGATATAATAAGACGGCTGCATGGACAGAGCTGAAAACTCCTCTAAAGTTGCGGTTGGATAATTGTTTTCTAAATATTGATATGCAGTCATTGCGATCTTTTCCTCATATTGGGCCATATCATGCAATTCTGCCTTATCTACATTATAGAACAGCTCCATGATCAATATTCCCATGGTAGCCTGATTAATTTCCTCCCTGCCTTTTTTATCTCCCATCATCGACCAGATCATATTCTCCAGCAAATTCTTTGCAGGCAGCATATCCTGCAAATGAAAATGAAGGTAATCCGCCACAGAATGCTTCCCTGACGCAGACCCGGTAAAAAAGCGGCGCAGAACGCCTCCGTCCTCTATTGTCAGCTCCAGATGGAAGAAAAATTCCGGCAGCAGAAAGAAATGTACAGCAATATCCTCCCTTTCTGCAGGTTCAACGGCATGTCTTGTCCCCTGCCTTATGAGTAAAAGATCATTGGTATCCAGACGGACAATACTGCTCCCATTGATCACATGAACCGTAGACCCGCTGCACATATAAACCAGCTCTATATAATTATGGCAATGATCTGGAATCGGAACCTTGTGAGGCTGGCAGCAAATATCCATCAGCTTTCTCCGGCCCATAGCAGCATCCTCATCAGCCAGGCCTCTCCTTATGTCATTATTGCCTTCTGATGCGCTCCTTAAATATTCCAGAAGTTCTTTTTCCATGCTTCCCTCCAAATGACAAATTTAATGCTTTACCCCGGGCTATTATACCACCATCTCCTCATTATTTGCAAGAAAGGACGGTTTTTATACAAATTTAGACATGGCTTATTTATTATATATTACATATAATCAGCTTGGAATTTTATTCTTATACAAACATCTTTTTTACGAGGTGAGCCACATGAAAAGGTACCCCATCCGCTTAGGAAGTGTTGACGAAGTGACCGCATTCGTCAAAGCAGTCAATCAGTATGACTGCGACATGGATTTATGCAAAGGAAGCGTTATCATTGATGCAAAGTCCTTTCTCGGCCTTATGACCATTTGTCCGGATGCCGATTTGGAGCTTATCATCCATAACAATGACCACAAGGAAATTCTGGACTCTCTGTCCGATTTTCTGCTTGACCAAAAAACAGCATAACCAATACAGAGGTATAAAAAGGAGGCCCGGTAATCCAACGATTTACCGGGCCTCCTTTTTATGGTTTCTCAATGAAACTTAAATTCATTTACCAAATCCTTTAACATCTCTGCCTGGTCGGAAAGCTCCTCGCTTGCAGCTGCCCCTTCCTCCGCAGTCGCCGAATTGGTCTGAACTACGCCTGATATCTGATCAATTCCTACAGATACCTGGCGGATCGCCTCCGACTGCTGTACCGAAGCCTCCGATACCCTTCCTATCATTTCGGAAACAGAATGTGTACTGTCCACAGCATTTGCCAGGGATTCAGCCGCTTCATCCACAAGTCTGGAGCCATTTGCCACTGCTAGAACGGACCCTTCAATCAAATGGGTTGTGCTTTTTGCTGCTTCTGAGCTTTTGGAAGCCAGATTCCTCACCTCATCAGCAACTACTGCAAATCCTTTTCCAGCCTCTCCCGCACGGGCCGCTTCCACCGCCGCATTTAAGGCCAGAATATTCGTCTGGAAGGCAATATCCTCAATAGCCTTAATGATCTTCCCTATCTCGCCGGAGCTTTCATTAATCTCCGCCATGGCTGAGACCAGCTCCCTCATGTGATGGTTGCTGGTTTCCAGCTCCCTGGAGGCAAGGAGTGCCAGTTCATTGGCCCCTGTGGAATCTTTTGCATTCTGCTCGATCTTATGGGAAATATCACCAATTGTTGCCGCCAGTTCTTCCACGGAACTGGCCTGTTCTGTTGCTCCCTGTGCCAGAGCCTGAGAGCTGGCCGAAATGCTTTGGGAACCGTATGCCACCTGCTCAGAAGTTATGGTGATCCGATTCATAGTAGTGGTGAGCGTATCTCTGATCTTGAGCAGGGATCTTTTGATCTTCTCAAAATCCCCCTTATAATCGTACTGAAGCTGGAAAACCAGATCTTTCTCCGCAATCTGGTTTAATACCGCGGCGATTTCATCGATGTAATTCACATAATTCTTCAACTGGCTTACCGTATTCCCCAGGGATGCTGCTACCATACCGATCTCATCATCGCCGGATACATCCACTTGAAGATCAAGCTCTCCCTCAGCAATCCGCTCCGCAATGACGGATAATTTTCTAAGGGGATTGGATATCCCCCTGGCCATTACAAAGATGATCAGAAAAAGGACAAAAGAGCCCAGAGTAAAGATCGTGGTTATAATGCCTATCACCTCTTTTTTAGAGGAAAGCACCTCCGACTGGTGTATGCTTGATAAAACAAGCCAACCCGAATCCCCTACCCGGTTTATGGAGCCGAAATACGGAACCTTTTCCATGGTATAATCGTAATTTCCAACCTCCTGGCCTGCAAATGCATCCTTGATGTTCTGGGAAACGTCAATCTCAGAAATCGTCTTCTGGATCAGATCATTGTTGGGGTGATACACAATCTGGCCGCCTTCTGTTGCCAGGATAACGGAGCCGGTCTTCCCTATCTTATAATTGCCTAAAATCGTAACTAACTGGGATAATTTTATATCAACCCCCATCACACCTAAGGGCTCCCCTGTTTTGCTGTTAAACACTCCGCTGACAGCGCTGACTATGGTCTGACCTGTGCTGACATCCACATAAGGCTCCGTCAGGACCGGATGATCCAGTTCCATGGCCCGGTACCAGGGCCTACTGGAAATATCCCATCCGTCTTCCGAGGTAAAATTATCCGACTGGGTCACCTGGCTTACATCCAGATCCGCAATCCATGCCGCCAGGATATTTTCCTTATCCGTTGCCTGAATATTATCAAGGGTTTTCTTTATCTCCGGATACCCCTCACAGTCCGGCAGCCTTACCTTTCCGGAGGCATTTGTGAGAAAGGCTTCCGCCTGGCTGCTGGCAGCCGCGCTCTTAACCTCAGCCAAATAAAAAGTCAGGAATGAATTCACCTGGTTTGCTGCCGCAAGGGAAGCTGAGTCCAGCGTCTGTATCGACTGGACCTGCATGCTCTTACCTGCCTGACCTGAAATGAAAACTCCTGACAAAACAAAAATAAATACAACTGGAATGGAGATACCGAATAGCAACTTCGTAAAAATATGTTTTTTTCTTTTGTGCTTCATAGACATCCGTCCTCCTTTGTTTAGTTACAATAAATATAGCACGGCAAAAACAGCTATGCAACAGAAACGATAACAAATTTAAGGCCGCTGCATACTGCTATCCTTCAAATGCGGAAAATAAGACTTCATGACCTGTTTTAACATCTCTTTATCCTTATCCTTCATCCGGGTAAGAGGAAGCCTGTAGCTTTCCTCACACAGCTCCAGAAGGGACAGAGCTGCCTTTACCGGCACAGGATTTACGTCCATAAACAGGGCATTCATCATAGCAAGCAGCTCCAGCTGCAAATTTCTGCTCTTTTCTATTTCACCTTCAAAAAAATACTGACATATCATATGGGTCTCAAAAGGCATGATATTGGCTAAAACAGAGATCACTCCCTTGCCCCCCAAGGAAAGGATGGGCACAATCTGGTCATCATTCCCCGAATAGAGGTCGAGCCTGTCACCACAAAGGGCAGCCGTTTTTGCAATACCGGAAATATTTCCTCCCGCCTCCTTAATGGCCCGGATATTGGGGTGTTCCGAAAGCTTTAAATAGGTTTCCGGACTAATATTAACCCCGGTACGGGTCGGGACATTATAAAGTATGATGGGGATCTCCACGCTGTCTGCCACTGCCGTAAAATGCTCAACCAGCCCATGCTGGGAGGTTTTGTTATAATACGGAGTCACCTGCAAAAGTGCGGACGCCCCTAAGGACTGGGCCTTTCGGGACAAGCGCACGGCGTGGGACGTACAGTTGCTTCCGGTCCCCATGATCACGGGAACCCGGTGATTTACATAATGCACCACAAATTCGATCAGTTCCAGCTTTTCCTTTTCTTCCAATGTAGCGGATTCCCCTGTGGTCCCATTAACCACAATGGCATCCGTGCCATTGTCCAGCTGAATTTTCAACAACTTTTCCATTGCCTTAAAATCCAGGTTTCCATGGCTATCCATGGGCGTAACGATGGCTACTGCTGAGCCTTTAAAAATCGCATCTTTCATAGGCACTCATTCCCAAAATTAGAGGTTCATACTAACAAAAGTATGACAAACATCCCTTGTTGGTACCATACACAAATCATTTTTTTTATCATATAAACCATTATAAGGAGTGATGACCATATGTATAATTTTCTTCTTTTAGGCGGCGATTCCAGGCAGCTTTATTTAAACCAGATATTAACCAAAAACGGCTTTCAAACAACCCTTCACAATAGCAGCGAGGATTCCTCATTTTCCATGGAAGAAGCTATAAGAAACTGCAATGTCATACTTTGCCCCATCCCATTTACCAGGGACAAAATCAACCTGGTTTCCGACAACGGCATGACCGATCTGGGTATCGGGAATCTATTGAACCTATTGACCTCAGACCATACCCTTTTCGGCGGAAGCATCCCTGCCTATGTAAAAGAATATGCCAGGGAAAACGGCATTGCATGTTTTGACTATATGGACATGGAGGATATCACCGTAAAAAATACCATTGCGACCGCAGAAGGCGCCATAGCCGAGGCCATTCGGTTAAGTCCAGGCTGCCTTCACAAAAGTAAATGTCTTGTGACCGGCTTTGGCCGGTGTGCAAAAACCCTGGCGCTGAAATTAAAGGGCATGGATGCTGAAGTAACCATTGCCGGCCGAAAGGAAATACAGCTTGTCCAGGCTGCCTCCATGGGATTTCATGCCAGAGCGCTTTGTGATCTGTCCCCGGTTATAGGGAATTATGAGTTTATCTTTAACACCATCCCAGCCCTTGTCATTGAAAAAAATCTGATTCGTTCCATGAATCCGGACGTAACGGTCATTGATATCGCATCCGCCCCCGGCGGCGTTGATTTTGCTTTCTGTAAGCAGCAGAATATCCGCGCCAAGCTTAGCCTGGGACTGCCTGGAATCTACGCTCCCCAGTCATCTGCGGAAATTTTATATGAAGCAATTGTTAAATCTCTGTCATAAAGGAGTGTCATATGAAGCTGGAAGGAATGAAAGTAGGCCTGGCGATCACCGGGTCCTTTTGTACTTTTGATAAAATAGAAAAAGAAATAAAAGTTCTGGTGGATAAAGGAGCCGATATATACCCGATCTTTTCCACCAATGTACAAACAACGGATTCCCGTTTCGGAGATACCGGGGAATACATGAATCGAATCTCAGCCATGACAGGCAATAATCCTATCCTTAGCCTGGAGGAAGCGGAGCCTATCGGCCCCAAAGGCTATCTGGATATCCTGATCATCGCCCCCTGTACCGGAAATACCCTGGCGAAGCTGGCCAACGGCATCACGGATACCCCAGTGCTCATGGCGGCCAAAGCCCACTTAAGAAATTCCAAGCCCCTGGTGATTTCTCTCTCCACCAATGACGCCCTTGGAATTAATTTTAAGAATGTGGGCGAATTGTTTAATGTTAAAAATATCTATTTTGTTCCCTTTGGTCAGGATGACCCAGTGAAAAAGCCTAATTCCATGATTGCACACACAGAACTTATTGCAGATACGCTGGAATATGCTTTAGACGGGAAACAGATTCAGCCAGTTATTTTTTAATCTCTGTAACAGGCATAGGAGATGTGAGCTGGACCATCCCAACAGCTACTGCTGTGGTCACGGCAGCGCTAAGCGGAACTCCTGCCCATTCCTGACAGTGGGTTGCTACCGGTAAATCAAGCATTGCACATAAGGGAATGATCACTGCCGGGGGGGATCGTGGCATGAAATGCAGTGAATAAGGAATTTACCGATAACAGCCAGCCTTTTATATTTGTTTTTAATATAAAAGGCTGGCTGTTTTTTAATAACACTTTTCGATATCCTTTTCCTTCTATCCATTTATAAAAAGGCGGCTCATATAGCTTCTGGCATCATATAAATTATTTCTATCATTTGTATCATCTTGGTTAAAACTCATGATATATTGTGCTCTTGATTGGTCATATATTTTAAATCCGAATTGCTTATATATTTCTAGAATTGGATCGGATTTATAAACAAATAAAAATATCGGCTTGTTTACCTGTTTGGAGAGGGTCGTAATATGCTTTAGATAAAATGCTTCTATCCCTTTCAGCTGAGCAGGTCTGGTGAGGTAAAGGGATATCTCACAAATCTTATCCGGTAGTTCATTAAATGCGAAAAAGCCAATTATTGTATTGGATAGCAGTATCTTTTTGAAGCAACTATACTTTAACATTCTATGAAAAACAGCTGTGTTTAATATAACTTGTATATCATCGATCCAGCCATCATTGTATTCATCTATGTATTTCTTATGGCAGGTTCTTTTTATTTCTATGTATTTTTCCATGTCATTTTCAACCGTATCTTGTAAGGAAAATCCTTTACCAATTAAGTCCTCCGATAATACCATATGTCCTCCAGACTGCCTGCAGTCATTTGCCTGTTTACAAACTCATGATTTATGGTTCATGAGACAGGTAATGGCTGGTGAGCTATTTTGAATTATTATATTGGTATTATCATAATAGCTTGGGCAAAAAAATATTACCATGTTTTTATTTTGTACTATATCCGTTTCATCTTTCAGGATATGGTGTCCCATCAAATGGAGTCCTGTCCGTCAAATAAATTGAAATTTGGCCAAGAATGACAGGTACTTTTCCGTTTTCTAAGCATAACATAAGACAAATTGTTTTATTGAAAGGCAGTAATATTATGGCTACTTGTCCTCAAGGACTGTTTCCTTATACCATTAGACGCGGTGATACACTATGGATGATTGCACAACGTTATTATACTTCCGTTGCTGCTATTAGAGCGGCAAATCCAGGATTAAATCCACAGAACTTAACAGTGGGGCAGACCATTTGCGTCCCGGCAAGAAGAGCTCCCCGTCCTCCGGTTCCAACTCCACCGAGCCGTTGTCCAGAAGGTCTTCGAACCCATGTCGTTCAGCGAAATGATTCTTTATGGCTTCTTGCTCATCGATACTGCACCACCGTAGATACCATTATGGCTCTGAATCGCGGCTTAACTCCCGGTAATCTGAGAGTAGGTCAGGTAATCTTAATCCCGGCCGGATTCAACCTATCCAATCTACCTTTCTGGTTCCGTTCCATGGATGTCCAGGATTTCTCTCCGGAGAAAATGACTGATAACAGGGATATGACCTACTCTCCGGAAGAAACATATTCCTATACTACTGATTCCGGCGATACGCAATAACTACTTTTTCAATAATCTCAGAATGCGTGATGAAAATCATAGCCGTGAAATTCGCATATATCCTGTCATTCTGTATATCAGGTGTGTGAACAGCATTATCAGGTAATGGAAACGTTTTACAAATTTAACTCCAACTTTCAATCAAGGTTTGAAAGTTGGAGTATTTTTCTTAAGTTGCATTTTTGGCATGGTTTTATCTGGCCTCCGGGCTATAGGATGCACTATCCACGTCTGGACAACTTTCGCTGTTTGTTATCCACAATCATACGGCAGTTCTCAACTAGCTGCATCGAGCTTCTTAATATTAAGCTTTTAGGCTTAGCCATCGTCAAAGCAAGCATAACAGCTATTCCTCCTTAATGTGAAAAAGCTTTTGTGTTCCATCTCCACACGCCTTGAGTGAGTAAAAATAATGCCGAAAAGGCATACTTCTCCAGGCGTTTTACGCTTTCGTATTAATTCTGAATATCTCATCCAACACTCTGCCGTCACAAGGACCGAAATCAATGCCGAGAATTGCTGCAATCGTAGGAGCTATATCTACCATCTGAATTTCTCCCAACTGGTATTCTTTCTTAATACAATTTCCTGATACTACAAAGCCACATCGATACTCTGGTTTCTCTGGTGAATACCCATGAGTTGCATACTTTCTATTCTCTTTTTCCAAGTCAGTCACAAGGGACCCGGTAAGGCTGTCATCAAAACAGTATCCAGTCTTTGCTTCCAGCATATACCCAGAAACCGGGAACGCATGAAAACGTTTCAGTTCTTCTCTGGTATAGATCCTCTCAATACCTAGGTTCTTCTCTTCTGCCGCTTTTAGAAGAATCTGCAGCACACGCTGCTTCGCCTCCTCGTCATTTTCCTTTAAGTGCAAATAGGCAGACCCACCTGCAGACTGTATATAGGCTCTCCAAAACATTTTCCCTTGTTCTTCATAAATAAGGCCTTCTTCTTTTAACAATTGATTCAGCTTCACCTTGTACCTTACATTTTTCTGCCCATGATCACCCAACACCAGAAAAACCGTTTCTTCAAAAATGCCTGCCTCCCGAACTGCCTCGATAATCTTACCGATTCTTTCATCCATCCGGATCAGAACTTTGTCAATCTCAGGGCTATCTGTTCCATAATGATGCTTCGCATCATCCAGCTCAATGAAGTGCATCATCAGAAGTTCCGGTTTTTTGCTTAGAATGGTGTCTTTTCCGCACATGGCAGTAAAATCATCCAGGTAAGGCTGTTCAATCCCTTTTCTTGATTTTCCATATTTATTCTCAAGACCCATGCAAAAAAATGGACTTCCATTTTTTAATATCTTAATAGGTTGATTCTCACGTCCGATTGCCTTTATCTCTGGAAGATTATAGCGAATGGAGGCCTTTCCGGTAACAGGCCACAGGATTCCGGCTGATTTCATTTCACAATTTCTCATAGCATCATACACAGCAGGTGCCTTGATATCCTTTTTAAACCAGAACCACGCCTGTTCTTCTTCATCAATGAAAGGCTGAAGAGGGTTATTATGATAGATTTCATGCTTATCCGGATAAACGCCGGTCACCATAGTGGTATGCACTACATAAGTAAGAGTCGGAAACACGCTTTTTAATTTTGTACTGAACGCACCGCTATTTATTAATTGGGAAAGGTTGGGAAGCCGACTTGCCTTTTCCCAGTTATCTTCAGAAAATGCATCATAGGAGATCATTACCAAATGCTTTGCTTTTCCTTTGCTCATTTTTCCAGCTCCATCATCTTTCATCATTTATTTGTTCTTTAGGAAGTGTCATAAAAATCACTAATCCAATTAAAAAAAGAGGAATAATTCCTAAAATACTCCATCTGGCATTGCCGGTAATAAGAGTCCCCACCATAAAGCAGTAATGATAAATCCGATCTGATATCCGATTGACTTGTCCAGCCCCAAAAGAAATATAAGCACCAATAGAAAATATTGGATCCTGCAAACTTTATATTGACTTTAAATATTGATCAATGACAAGAAGTGTGTTTTCAATATCCTGATGAGTATGAGCATAAGAAAAGAACATTGCCTCAAATTGAGCAGGTGCTATATATACTCCATGTTCTAACATAAATCTAAAATATCTTGCATATTCCTTCGTATCTGCCATCTTTGCTGTCTCATAATCCGTAACCTTAGAATTTGCAAAGAAAAAACACGCTAATGAACCTATCCCAGTCACTTGATACTTCATATGATACCTACCAAATAACGTATTTACTGTATTCCTAAAATACTCTCCAAGATCATTAATCTTAGTATAAACCTCCGGATGTTCCTTCAAATACTTAAGCTGAGCCATACCTGCTGCCATAGCTACCGGGTTCCCACTTAAAGTTCCTGCTTGATATACCGGACCAACTGGTGCCACCATTTCCATAATTTCCCTTCGTCCACCATAGCACCCCACAGGCATACCACCACCAATAATTTTTCCAAATGTTGCTAAGTCTGGCAGGATATTATAGTAACCTTGTGCTCCGCTTAAAGAAAGTCGGAAACCTGTGATTACTTCGTCAAAAATCAGAAGTGTTTTATGTTTCGTACATAATTCTCTTAGACCTTGCAAAAATCCCTCTTGTGGTAATACAACCCCCATATTAGCAGCCACCGGTTCTACAATAACTGCAGCGATTTCATCCTTATTCCGCTCAAATAACTCAATAACGCTATCCAGATCGTTATACTTTGCTTGTAATGTGTCTTTTACAATATTACCTGGAACTCCCAAACTGTCCGGAATTCCAGCAGCCATTACTCCAGACCCTGCTTTTACTAATAAACCATCGCTATGACCATGATAGCAGCCTTCAAATTTAATAATTTTACTTCTTCTTGTATATCCTCTTGCAGCTCGAATGGCACTCATTACTGCTTCTGTTCCTGAGTTTACCATTCGTACCATTTCAAAGCATGGAACAATTTCACACAATAGTTCTGCCATTTCAACTTCAACTTCTGTAGCAGCGCCATAGCTTAAACCTTTTTGTGCTGCTTCTATCACTGCCATTCGGATAACTTCATGATTATGACCTAGAATCATCGGCCCCCATGAATTTATATAATCAATATATTTATTTCCATCCACATCATAGATATATGCCCCATTTGCCGACTCAATAAAACGCGGACTACCGCCGACTGATAAAAATGCTCTTACCGGGCTATTTACTCCACCTGGAAGGTGTTTTACTGCCCGTTCAAATAATTGTTCTGATTTAGTCATTAACCAATTCTCCCATCCTTTATAAATTTGGCAAGTTCTTTTCCATAGTTTATTGCCATGTACGAATCAGTGGATTTGTTCTTAATATTCTCGGACGTATTAATAATTCCATAACTCACTCTTCCAAGCTTCCAATCCCTTACGATCCCCTCATATTTATTTCTATAACCCTTTCAATTAAACTATCAATGGTAGCCTCTTTTGCAACTGAAATTTTCATTCCATACAATGCTGCTTCTCTCGCCGTCAGATCACCAATACAAACTGCCTGAACCTTATGAAAATCCATATCCTTCATTGTTTTGACAAAGCTGCGAACTGTTGAAGCACTTGTAAATGTTACAATATCTGTTTCCCCGATACATACTTGTTCATTTTCTTCATAAATTATATCGTACACTGGAACAGCCTTCCTATGAACATTTGTAGTAGACAAATAATTGGCAAGTTCACTGTCTGTTTCATTAGGCATTAATACAAGCACTTTATCTTCCGGCTGGGCCATTGCTGCAATTCCTTTTCCCAGTTCCATTCCATAGTATTTCTTCGGCATATAGGTTACACGAATACCTCTTTTCTCTATTGCCCTGCGGGTAGAAGGTCCTACTGCTCCAAAATTACAGTTCCATAGGGTTCGAATGTCTATCTGCTGTTGCCATAAACTATCAAAAAATATATCTACAGCCACTTCACTTCCAAACAGAATCCATTTATAATCCTTGATTGTATTAAGTACCTCTATCAATTGGGTGTTATCCAGAATTGGTTTTGTAGAAGTTCCTGATAGCATGACTACCTCTGCTCCAAGATCATATAGCTTTGTTGCCAGAGAGGATACCTTATCTTTTGGCCTTGTTACAACCACTCTTGCTCCGCTAAGTAATCTCTTCTCTGCCCAAGCAAAGGTTTGAGAAAGTGAACACACTTTACCTACTACAATAATTCCAGGTGTTCCTATGTTCTGCTTTATAGCTTCCTCTGGCAAAGCAGCAATAGTTGCAATCACATTTCTCTGCTTTGCTGTTGTACCACGTTCTAATATTGCTGCAGGAGTCGTTTGATCCATACCTGCTTCTATTAAACCTCTGCAAATATCAGGTAATGCAGCAACCCCCATCAAAAACACGAGTGTTGTTTCTCCAAGCGCTGCTAAACTTTTATAATCTATGGATTCCTGGCATCCTTTCTTTCTATGTCCGGTAATAATATGCAAAGAGGAGGTAAAATCACGATGAGTCACCGGTATCCCCGCATAGGCAGGTACAGAGATTGCAGATGTAATACCTGGTACAATCTCATAAGGAACACCATGTTCACAAAGTAACTCAAGCTCCTCTCCCCCTCGGCCAAATAAGAAAGGATCACCGCCTTTTAGCCTTACTACTCTTTTTCCTTCTAAAGCCTCTTCTAACAGAATTTCATTAATACGTTCTTGTACTACCGTATGATTTCCTGAATATTTCCCAACATTTATCTTCTTAGCAGACTTTGGTATCATTTGAAGAATTCCTTGTCCAACCAACTGATCATATACCACTACTTCCGCTTGCTCTAAAACATTTTTCCCTTTTATCGTAAGCAATCCAGGATCCGATGGTCCCGCTCCAACTAACCACACTTTTCCTTCCATCATCCAATCTCACCTCTTAAGCGTAATGCTAATTGTTCCCCGATTATTTCTGCTCTTTCCTTGTGGCCTACAGCTTCGGCAACTCTATGTTCTGTGGTTATCTCATTATAATACAAGCCGATTAACTTTATATATTCCCCTTCTACCATTGCATGCGCTGCGATTGGAGAAGAACAGCCTCCATCTAAAGTGCGGACAAAGCTTCTTTCTGCCAGGGCTGCATATGTGGTATTATCATCCTTTATGTATTTTAAGAATCCGGCATCTAAATCTCTTCTGGCCTGAATGGAAAGAATGCCTTGACCTGCTGCCGGGATCATTTCTTCCACCGAAAAAAAGTGACTAATACGTTGAGGTAATCCAACTCTTTGTAACCCTGCTGCTGCCAAAATCAAAGAGGAATATTCTCCCCTATCTAATTTAGCCAGTCTTGTAATAACATTTCCGCGAACAATACTTGTACACGCATCTGGAATTAATTTCTTTATTTGTAACTTTCTTCTTGCACTAGAAGAACCGATATTTTGAAAGGATAAAGCCTTATCTTTATTTTCTACGAATTCACATCCTTGTGGCAGCACTAATACATCTCTTGCATCCCCGCGCTTTGGTAACGCCACAATTGGAAGTTCTTCATTCACTTCCATCGGCATATCCTTTAAGCTATGAATTGCAATATCAATTCTGCCATCTAGCAATGCCTGGTCTAATTCCTTAACAAAGAGGCCTTTTCCGCCAATCTTATCTAAGCTCTGATCTAATATTAAATCACCGGTAGTCTTTAACGTAATTAACTCTAACTCTATTTCCGGGTTGTAGCGCATAATCTTTTTCATTACTAATTCCGTCTGCATTACAGCTAATTTACTATCCCTACTACCCACTACAATTTTATTCTTTTTCATATTAATAATTACGCCTTTCCATAATCTGAAAACTTTGTCTCCCAGGCTTTTGTCTCTAATTCCTGTTGTATTTTCCTAGTCACATCTTTTGCCAAATGATGATCCATACCGCTGGCCGTTATTCCAACTACAATTTCTCCCTTACTTGCAATACCAGGAAAATAGAAATTACTCTCTTCTTTACAGTCACAAATATTACGGTAACAGTCCAGTTCTTTTGTTTCTTTATAAACGGAATCATTAACTTTTCGATCATTGGTGCATGCTAAAACCATATATCCTTGCTTACAATCACCCATTGTATACTCTTTTTGCAACCAGCCGATCTGATGGTTATGAAATAAATCGAGTAAACCTTCATGCAATTCAGGTGAAATAACCGTTATCTTCCCGCCAAACGGAAGAATCGTTTGTATTCTTCTTAAGGCTATATTTCCCCCACCGATCACAATAATCTTTTTATCTTGTAAATCTATAAATACTGGAAATTTCAAATCTTTCCTCCTACCTAATTAACATACTTATGTAATTACATGACTTGTTTACTTAACGCAATACATAGCTGATTGTTCCAACGCTTTTAGTACTTCTCCACATTGGTCAATCTGTAAGACATCACGAAGTCCGAATATAATCTTAGATACTGCTTTTTTAGTAGCCATTTGAACATTTGATTGCAATAGTTCTTGTTGATCCTTGGATATATCCATTGATTTATAGACCTTTGTCAGCTTAGCATCCGTAATTTCACTAACAATATCACTGATGCCATCAACCGTTGATGCAAGATTACGGAATTGATACCACTGTTTGAATTCATCTGCATACTCAGCTAACAGCTCCCTTGTTTCTTCTAATACATGTTCTCTGCCATTTGCTTCCTGACAAAAGTAATCCATATTGAATACATTTACATCATCAAGTTCTTCTACACTTGGCTCGATATCTCTTGGGATTGCCATATCAATCAGATTATAATTCTTCCCTTTCCGTCTTTTATTTTCAAACGTTTTCTTATTTATGGTAAAATGATGGCTTTTGGTCGCACTAAAAATATAGTCCATAGCTTCAATATATTCATATCTCTCATCATATAATACCACTCCACTGCCTTCCGGAATGACTGCTTTACTTTTTTTATATTGGCGAAGGGTCATCCACACCTCACACTTCTTCTCTAATAAATTTTGAGCCATTAAACGACCCATCTCCCCATTACCAATTACTAAACAAGATTTCCCCGTTAAATCACCCTGTTCTTTTTCCAGTTGTTCTACAATTGTGCGAGGCAGGGAAGTATTACTCTTTGCTATTTGAATATTGGTTTTAACTTTCTTTGCAGCTGTAATAGCAATTCGAAATAAACACTCTAAGACAGAGTCTATATATTGATACTCTCTTGCTTGCTGCAGAGCTTGTTTTAACTGAGTTAAAATCTGATCTTCACCAAATATCTGGGAGTGAATACCACAACCTAATTCCATTAAGTAATTTACTGCCTCATCCCCCTGCCTGCAAACACAAAAGCTACGCATAGTCTCTTTGGCATTTTCTCCTATCACCAGCTGACTAAAACATTCTACTTCAGATGTACCCAGTTCACTAAACCAGATTTCGGTTCTATTGCAGGTAGATACTATGATACAACCGCTCGAATGATATCTCTCTTTCATTACTTTTGCAATTTCTAATTGTTTTTCAAATGTTAGAGAAAAATGCTCTCTATCTTCGATGCCAGCGGTATTATAGTCAATCCCCACCATGCTGATGTTCATTTTTATAACCTCACTTTTTCATTCTACTTTAGAGTTGAAGCTCCAAGTATCGTTACTTCTAACATAACACAGCACCTATATTGATACAAATAATAATCTTCTAAGACAATCATAAGATTTACCTATATTACTACAATAAACGATCGAAGATTTCTGCATACTTATATTTTTTTACCAGATCAATGAATTCTTCCATTTGCTTTGATATAAATTTGTTTTTATGATATACAATACTAAAGGAGCGATTCCATGTAGTATCTCTATTCTTAATTACGACGATCCTGCCATTTTCAATCTGCTCTTTTGCAAGTCGAATGGATAGTACAGCCAAGCAATGATTATCTATCACAGATCGGATCATTGCTGTTGGACAATTTGCAACCATGCTAATATTTATGGATACACCCTGTTCCTTTAAATAATTTTCAAATAGCTCTCGTGTTCCACTGCCTTCTTCTCGCATTACAAATTTTTCTCCGGCCAGATCCTTAGATGTAAAGCTCTTTTTCTTTGCAAATGGGTGATTCGCACTACATACTAAAACCAAGTAATCGTCTACAGCAGGTATCGTCACTAAATCCGGACTCTTTACTCTGCCCTCTACAAGACCAATATCTAACTCAGAATTCAATATCTTCTCTTCGATATGATGTGTATTGTTTATGTAGGAATAGATTTCAACTTCGTTATTTAACTCTTGATATGAATTCAATATATCACTTGTTAGACAGCTTCCTACTGTAATCGTTGAACCAACTTTAAGCTTTTGATACCCTGTTGCTTCAAACATTTTACTTTCTAAATAATCAAATTGTTCTACCACCTGCTTAGAATATGAAAGCAGCTGTCTTCCCTTTTCTGTTATATATAGCTTTTTCGATAACCGTTCAAACAATAGCGCCCCATAATGGTCTTCTAACTCCTTAATTGCTTGACTTACGGTTGGCTGGGATACATAAAACTTAGCTGCAGCAATGCTCATCTTCCCACTTTGTGCTACTTCATTAAATATTCTCAAATGACGTATCGTCATGGAATCACCTCAATTTTATTTTCTATCATAGGTTTTACCTATGACTTGGATAAGATATTATCACTTTTATTATATTAAAACAAGTGCTATATTAAACATATGTTAAAAAATAAACAAAGGGGTGTAGCTGTGAAGATTTTAATTATTGGCGGCGTTGCCGCAGGTACTAAAGTTGCAGCAAAGTTAAAACGTGAAAACCGCGACTATGACGTAACGATTCTAACCAAAAGCAAGGATATTTCCTACGCTGGTTGTGGATTGCCTTACTATGTGGGTAACGTAATCGAGCAACGGGAGCAATTAATAGTCAACACACCGGCCAGCTTTTCAGCATTAACTGGTGTCACAGTATTGACTGAAACTGAAGTTATCAATATGAACCGGGATCAAAAAACTGTAGAGGCAAAGAACCTGGCAACGAACGAACAATCTACATATTCCTATGATAAATTAGTGATTGCTTCCGGTGCAAGCCCAATAAAACCAACGATTGAGGGTGCTGATTTAGATGGCGTATATTACATGAGAACTCCTGAAGATGCCATTGGTCTTCGCGAAGCAGTAGAAGCGGGAAAGATCAAACGTGCTGTCGTTGTAGGTGGCGGTTTTATTGGCCTGGAAGTTGCTGAGAACTTAAGCCTCCAAGGGGTGCGCGTAACTGTACTGGATATGGCAGATCACATCTTACCTGGTTTTGACCCTGAATTTGCAGAGTATGTTGAAAATCATTTGGCTGACCATAGTATTATGGCAATGACTAATACCAGATTAGAAGCAATTCTTGGTGAAGAGAAGGTTGAGAAAGTTCAAACCGGAAAACGTGCTATCAAATGTGATGCAGTAATTCTTGCAATGGGTATTCGTGCTAATACATCCTTTGCTGTAAACACTGGTCTGGAATTCATGAAAAATCAGACAATCAAGGTAAATGAATTTCTTATGACAAACGATCCTGATATCTATGCAGTTGGAGACTGTGCTTGCGTATCCAATGCATTAACCAAAGAAAGCGCCTGGTCCCCTATGGGTTCATCCGCTAATATTGAAGGACGTATAGCTGCCAGAAATATAGCCGGAGGCCGCATATCCTATCGAGGTGTACTCGGCACCGGTGTATGCAAATTACCTGAACTTCATGTAGGAAGAACTGGTTTAACAGAAGCAGGGGCAATTGCGGCTGGCTATGATGCTGTTAGTGTTGTTACTGTAGTGGATGATAAAGCACACTACTATCCACAGGCATCTTATTTTATAGTAAAAATGATTGCCGATAAAACTACAAAGAAATTATTAGGTCTTCAAGTATTAGGTAAAGGCAGCGTTGATAAAATGATTGATATCGCAGTTACAGCTCTTACGATGAAGGCAACTTTAGAAGATATTGAGAATATGGATTTAGCGTATGCACCACCATTCTCTACAGCTATTCATCCCTTTTCACATACGGTGAATGTTCTTTTAAATAAAATAAGTGGTGCATTTAATAGTATCACTCCAGCAGATTACAAGGCTGGTAAGGCTGAAGGTTACAAATTAATTGATGCCTCTATAGCCCCATCCATTACAGGTGCTCCTTATATGGATTTAACAAAGGTTACCGGCAAAGTCGCGGACTATTCATTGGATGATAAACTATTACTGGCCTGTTCCAAAGGTAAAAGAGCCTATTTATTACAAAATCGTCTGAAACACTTTGGATATACAAATACTTTGGTTCTTGAAGGTGGATCTATATTTAATTCAATTGAGTTATAGATAGAAGTTAACTAATTTTACGGAGGGAAAAACATGACACAATTAAGAGTAACTGCAGAAGATGAAAAAAGAGTAAAGGCCCTTGGATTTCTTAGAAACAAGGGAACTGATAACTTTTCAGCAAGAATTATAACTGTAAATGGTAAAATTACTGCAGCTCAGAACAAATGCTTATCTGAAGCATCTGAAATTTATGGTAACGGTATCGTTACTATGACAACAAGATTAACACTTGAATGCCAAGGCGTTCATTACGATAACATTGAGAAATTCCGTGAATATATTGCAAAGGAAGGACTTGTTACCGGTGGTACCGGTTCAAAAGTACGTCCGGTTGTATCTTGCAAAGGAACCACATGCCAATATGGTCTTATTGATACATTTGCACTTTCAGAAGAAATTCACGAACGCTTTTATAATGGTTATGCTAGCGTTAAATTACCTCATAAATTTAAAATTGCTGTAGGTGGCTGTCCTAATAACTGTGTAAAACCAGATTTAAATGATTTAGGCATTATCGGTCAATTAATTCCTAACTATGATGAAGATAATTGTAATGCATGTAAAAAATGTTCTGTTGTAGAATCCTGTCCTATGGCTGCTGCAACGTTGGAAGATGGTGTTCCTACGATTGATAAAGATGTCTGTAACAACTGTGGCCGTTGTGTCGGTAAATGTCATTTTGATTGCATCGAAGACGGCATAAACGGCTACAAGATTTACATAGGTGGCAGATGGGGTAAAAAAGTAGCACACGGAATTTCTCTAGATCGTGTAATCACCAGCAAAAAGGAAGCTCTGGCAATCATTGAAAAAACAATTCTTCTCTATAGAGAACAAGGACAGACTGGAGAACGTTTATCCGATACCATTTCTCGTATTGGTTTTGAAAATGTTCAAGCTCAGTTATACACGAATGATTTACTAGACCGCAAACAGGAAATCTTAGATGCTAAGCTTCACTTAGTCGGCGGCGCAACCTGTTAATATAAGCTTTATAATAACCGAATAGAGTAAAAGCTCTATCGGTTATTATTTCGGGCTTTATTGTTAAAAATTTAACTACATTTGAGGGGACATTACAAATGATGAACAAAAAATCTTACATAGCTATTGGGACCTGCGTTGTTATTGCAATTATAGCAACTTATCTTGGAAAACTTCAAAATATTATTGGTGCACCAATGATTGGTCTATTTATCGGTATGCTTCTTGTAAACATCTTACCTAGCGTAGACAAAGACTTTAAAAAAGGTACCACTTTTGCAGGTAAAAAGTGCTTGAACTTAGGTATCATCCTTGCAGGCGGAACACTTAATTTTGCTCAGATCTTAGGATTTGGCGCGAAAGCGCTTCCTTTAATCTTTATAAACATCTGTTTATCCTTTACAGTAGCTTATTTCGTTGGCAAACAATTAAAACAATCCTGGAATACCTGTACTTTAGTAGGTGGAGGAACTTGTATCTGTGGCGGTACAGCCATTGCTACTCTCGCTTCTATTATTAAAGCAAAGGAAACTGAAATTGCTTACGCTATGACAGCGATCTTCCTATTTGATATATTGGCAGCTCTGGTTTACCCATACTTAGCAGGTGAACTTAATTTAACTTCCAATCAATTTGGATTCCTTGCAGGCACTGCAATCAATGATACATCAAGTGTTGCAGCATCAGAAGCCACATATAATGCTATAAATGGTTTAGACTTAAATCTGGCAATTACTGTGAAGCTTACACGTACTACTATGCTCATAGCTTTAGCAGTGATCTTTACTATAATCACTGTTCGTAAACAGTCTAAGAACAATGCTACAAATGCGGAGCAAACAAGTATTTCAAAAACTGTATTAAAGGTATTCCCATGGTTTATCCTTGGCTTTTTAATAATGGCAGTTTTAAATACAATGGGGTTATTCGATTTAGTTAACGGATTAGATAAATACTTAAAAGCCGGTTATAAGTTATTTATTACCATTGCATTAGCAGGCGTGGGATTCAAGATTAAATTCAAAGATTTACTAACGAAAGGTATTAAACCTATTATTCTTGGTGGATGCACTTGGCTGGCTGTTGCTGCTTCCTCTATGACATTTATTCATTTGTTTGCAGGATTTATTGGTTAATATAAAAAGACATTTCAAGAGGAAAGGAGCCCTATCACTATGGATCTGCATCAACCAAAAAAAGCAATTCTGATTGTAAGTTATGGTACAAATTCTTTAAGTACCGGTAATAATTTTATCTTAGCACTAGAAAAACAATTAACTTCAGCCTTACAAGACTATGCTGTATATCCAGCAATCATTAGCTTTGGACAGGATAAGGATTCCACGGGACTGCCTTTTCTCTTTAAAGTGCTGGAACAGCTATATTATAATAAAATAACTACACTTTTTATCCTGCCAACATTCCTTCTGCCTGGTCATAGTTTTCTTAAAATGCAACAAACTCTGGCTGATCATCAACATTTATTTAATGAAATCAACATTTGCCCACCATTACTGGCTGCAAAAGGATGCTATGGCCCAATTTCCACTTCTCTTGCAGCCTTATATCCAGTTCACAATGATGATGAGGTGATTGTATTCTTAGGGCATGGGAGTTCCCACTCATCCGGTATTTATTACAATGAACTTGAAACTTATTTTCATAATAATCATCACATCAATTATTATGTGTTAACTCTTGATTTTCTTTCGGATATAGGTAACTTTATCGCCATGTTACATAAAAGAAGTATAAAACATATATGGCTAATTCCATTATTAATGCTTGCCGGTTATCACGTTTTTCACGACATGGCCGGCAAGCATCAGGATTCTTTATATTCTGTTTTAACTGCAGCAGGTTTCAAAGTTGACTGTGTTCTGTCAGGTCTTGAAAACGAGCCTTCAATTCAACAGTTATTGATAGATCAGCTGCAAAAACAAATTAATAAAGATAATTTACTTCTTTAATTCCCAAACATAAATATCAGATCATGGGATTGAACTTTTGACATGTACACCACACATTCTACTTGCCTAGAGAGTACAATAATGATTTTGTAGGGAGTGCGTACTCCCTTAGTGGCGATCAGTTTATTCCGAAAGTAGTTTCACAGCAACTGAGGACTTCATCTCCGCGGTTTCTGAAGTGTGTCTACCGGTACAGATGAAAGGCGTTGATCTATTAAAAATAAATCAACGCCTTTTTTAATACTTTATTTTATTTATAAAAAAGATATTAAACTGCTAATTCCCACAATAAGGGTTACCACTCCTACCAGGATACCCAATACATTCTGAATAGGAGTACTCTTATATTTGCCCATCAATTTCTCACGACTAGTTAAATAAATTAACAGGAAAACTACAATTGGAAGGAAAATTCCATTTACCGCCTGCGCTGTCATAATAATACTTACGGGTTTAAACCCGGACAAGGCAACTATAATTCCCGTTACAAGAACAATAACATTGGTATAAAAAAAACGTTTATCTTTTCTGTGCATTTCCCAGCCAAACAGACCAGATAAAACAAAAGAAACACCCAACGGAGTACCAGTGGAGGCCGAGACTCCGGCCGCAACCATTCCAATAGCTAAAAAAGGTTTTGCAAAACGTCCCAGCAGCGGCTCCAGTGAGCCTGCCATATCTGCTGCCGAAGCTACTTCAACACCGCGGATAACAGTACCTGCACTAATCATGATAGCGGCAGTAATAATACCGCCTATAATCATAGTTATAGTTGTATCAAATCTGGAAAGGGGAAGTTGTTTAGGGTCTGACCAGGTTCTCCTAGAACTTGTTGCGTGAATGAACATGTTATATGGTACTACTGTTGTACCTATCATCGCAACACATGTTAGTGCCGAGCCATGGGGTATCGATGGAATCATACCCTTAAATATTTCGCTCATATCTGGTTTTGTAATAATCATTGTTGCTGTAAACACCACGGCCATGACTGTTACCGTAACAGACAGAAGCTTCATAAGCGTTTTAAGAATATCGTCACTGATATTTATTATTATAAGTATACAGCACCCCCATACAGCTGCAACGATATTTGATGGTATTCCGGTTATTGAGGACACACCCATAGCAGTTCCTGTTAAGTCACCGCCCATATAGGCCATTCCACCCAGAGTAATGGAAAATGCAATGACAGCGGCCATTATTTTACGTATAACCGGCTTGTCTCCCAAATATGACATAATCCCTTCTGCCAGGCCTGTTTGTGTAACAATTCCGAAGCGGGATGCCATTTCCTGTAAAACAATTACGGCAATAATAGAAAACACAACAGTCCATAATAATGCGAAACCAAAGCTGGCTCCAGCCCTGGTAGCACTGGTTATGGAACCTGGCCCCATAAAAGTACCGACAACCAAAATTCCAGGCCCCATACCCTTGAGTTTTTCTTTCAGAGAGTATTTATTGTACAGTGAATTATTAGTATTTGCTTTTGATACTTCTTTTTCTCCCATAGTAATCTCCCATTTTTATTCAATTTTTTGTTCTTATCAACATACGAACTCTGTATCTTCTTCTGATTGACAGACTCTTTCATTCACAGTTCAATATGATTTCAGGCTCTGTACAACCGAGAGCAGGTACAAGCTCACTGAGTAGAATTGCCACATAATTATCATAGATATTTTGTTCTATATTCTTAACACCTTTGTAGATCTAATTATGCGCATCTTTGTTTTTCATACGGAAACAGAATGAACAGACTCCATTTTCATAAATACGTCTGTCATGGATACATTCCAAATCTTCGCTGTAACCTTTTGCAATAGCTGGATCGATAACGTCACAATACAGCTTTCCGTATTCTTCCATTCCATCTTTAATCCATTGTTCCGCAAATCCGCACTGAGTAAAGAGTTGCTCCACCTGATTGTCTCCATATGTATTTTCGGCGGTAAAATCATCACTTCTGCCCATATCATAGTTAGGTAGATAATTGAAAGCATCAATCGTACAGCCTTTTGCTTTTGCCCTCTCAGCAATGTTTCGTCCCCGCTCTTCACCAAAAGCCCAAACTCCATCTCTAATTGCCTGTTCTCCTTCTTCGCCGAATTTTTCAACTACCTCTTTTGCGAGGTGTGCAAACAACCGGCAGAATAAAGTAGCCCAGGAAACCGGTTCCTTACTCTCATTGTCCTTCATGCTTACTGCTCCCTCTGTTCTTTCAATGTTTTCCATAGTTAATTTCCTCCTCAATCTTTTTTTGTTTATTAAATTTCATCTATCAAGAAATGCATAGCATTTTCTTACGACTTACTGTCCAAAGCAAGTATAGTTTGATACAATACATCCGTTCCTTTTGCAAGTGCCTCGGGAAAAACGTACTCCTCAGGATTATGGGTAATGCCTTTGATGCATGGGACAAACAGCATGGCAGCCGGCCAACGTGCAGAAAGTATCATTGCATCGTGCCCTGCTCCACTGTTCATAGTGCGGTAGGAATACCCTAACTGCTCACAGCTTTCCTGAATCATGCTGCACAGATGCCCGTCCATTTCAATTGGATCTTGACGGGAATCAATGCGAACCTCAATATCCACATTGCATTCTTTTGCCACTTCTATGGCCTTTTGCTGAATGAAGGCAGTCAATTCATCAATATTTGACATCTTACCTGAACGTAGATCTACTGTAAAAATGCATTTTGATGGAATGCAGTTTGAAGAACCCGGCAACAAATCCAACTTTCCAATAGTGGCGGTAGCACTATGCGCATAATGCTGGGTAGTGTGACACGCAATGTGATTCACTAAACGGCATGCACCTGAGGCTGCATCCTGCCTTAGAGGCATGGGAACCGTTCCTGCATGACCTGCAAAGCCGGTGACCGTTACCGTAAGCCAGGAAATTGCAACGATGTTCTCAACAATGCCAATGTCAATGTTCTCAGTTTCAAGAACCGGCCCCTGCTCATCATGCAATTCTATAAACGCTAAGATTTCTTCGCTTTCCCTATATGGCGGACAGACATTGGCAGGCAGATAAGTATGATTGACATCCCTTAAAGTGTTCCCTTCTGTATCTCGGATTGCATCCAATTCTTTCTCACCGAACACACCGGTTATAAACTTGCTGCCTAAAAGTACCTGCCCAAAACGTGTACCTTCCTCTTCCATAGTTCCGATTACCTCAAAAGTATGCCGCAGAGTTATCCCCTTTTCCTTGATCATCCTGACCGCCTCCAGGGCACATACCGCCCCGGCGATTCCGTCAAAAGCCCCGGCGCACCTCACCGTATCCAAATGTGAACCGGACAGAATAGCAGGTAACCCCTTCCCTGATCCTTCTAATCTGCCGTATATGTTGCCGATCCCGTCCTCTCTTACAGCCAAACCAGCTTCCTTCATACGGCTCTTAAAAAAATCAGCTCCTTGTCGGTAGACTTGTGTAAAACCAATCCTAGTTGTTCCAGCATCACATGGTTCTGAAATACCTTTCAGACTCTCAATGTCCGACTGGATTCGCATCATATCAGCCATTTATATCAACCTCCTAGATTAACTGTACTATCGTAAATTGACAATTCTTATTTATGAGCTTATAATATCAGAAGAAAACGATAATGCAATGTGAATAACGGCATTATCGTGTAACTATAAAATATTAGTATTAATATCTAAATACAGCCAATCTATTTTGGCAATTATGACTGAGGGAGGGTACACTATGAAAGAAGAAGTAAAAACGATTCAATCAGTACAGCGGGCAATTGACATCATAAACTGCGTTGGAGATGCAGGGCGAAAGATAAGTCTCAAAGAGATCAGCTCGAAACTGGATCTAAATATAAACACTACACGGGGACTGGCACAAACACTTCTTGCCAATGGATTCTTATCCAGAGATGTAGAACAGGGAACTTATACCTTAGGGTATGAATTTCTGACAAAATCAAAATTGGTGTATCAACTTCAAATACAGCGTATACGAGATATTGCTCATCCCCGTATGGAGCAGATATCTGAAAAATATAATGTTTCATCCTGGCTTCAAATCAGCTTTTACAGAGATATTTATACTGTGGAAACATTGGAAGCACCCAAAACAAGTTATTCCTATACACCCAAATCTGGTGCAAGCCTTCCATTGCATGCGTCTGCGTCAGGTAAACTGCGCATTGCTTATATGCCGGAGAATGAACGGGAAAAGGTTCTGAACACCATATATCTGGAACAATTGACTACGCATACAATTACAGATCGAAAAGAATTTGAAAATGTGATTAAGCAGGTGTATTCCCAAGGCTATGCCACTGAGTTTGAGGAAATAGATATGGGAATCAGCAGCATAGCCGTCCCTATCTTCGACACCCGGGGGGCATTAGGCGGAACCTTAAGTATTGCAGCGCCGTCAGTTAAACTGAACCGTGTCTTTAGCAATATATTAGTCGATCTCAAAAGGGCAGGTATGTACATCACAGATGGCATTTCGAGCCGGCGAAGGATTTAGGCATATGGTTGAATCGGTAAGTTGGGGTATTTATGTGACCATTTTTACACCGTCTGGTTTTTGAACAACAAAAATATAGGCTTTCTTTTTATGACAACCTTTCTTTAAAGCGGTGCCACTTACTTCATCATATTTATATAAACACCTTACTTTGTGTTCGAGTTTACTGCAATCCTCATAGCCAAAGACTTCTATTGTTCGCGTATAGTCATCTTGTCTGCATTTTCTATCCGTATTAGAAAAAACAGTCTTCCGTCATGGCAGCGGCAGCCTATCTTCCTATCTTCTTATCTTCCTATCTTCCTATCTTTCCGATCTTTAAATAAAAAAGAGGCAGAGTTCATAGGTCATTTAGACTTAAAACTTTGCCTCACAAATTTGAAATTGTTGCATAGATAGGGGATTTGCCTATTACCGGACGGAAAATGATAAAGTCGAAAGTATCTCCAAACTTGTGACCTCTGTGGCACCCCATTTTACCCTTGCGTTCAACTACTGCGATTTGATTTTAGATTTTCATGTGTCCTCCTGTACTGTCTTATGAAGTGGTATTTTGCTTGGTATTGTCTTGATTTTGAAAGTAAAATACCACCATTTGAATACCATAATACAAGCAATTCCTGTTCGGAGAGTCCATGACGGAATAAGCATCATGGTAATGATCAGGATACAACTCACCGGAATACACAGGCCGAGCTTTGCCCTCAGCGTCATGGCTCGTGTTCTTACAAACTCCGCCATGTATTTCTGATATAGCTTCGTGCCTGTAAACCACTTATGAAACTGTGGCGAACCTTTTGCGAAACAGAAACAAGCCAACAGATAAAACGGGGTGGTTGGCAAAACCGGAAGGATAATGCCAACCGTTCCGAGTCCAACCGCCAGAAACCCAATAAATAAAAAGACGAGATTAAGGATTTTCTTCATGTGCAGCATATCCTTAATCGTAGTATTTTCCTGTCATTTCAAGAATCTCTACCTGAATGACTGCTGTTCCTCTTACCATATTTTCAGGCAGTGTAGTCCCTGATAGGTGAGGGGTATATTTTTTTACAACCTCCATCAGAGCTTCCCTTTTCAGGTCAATATCATCCACCAAGGCAGCCATACCAGAAAGTATCACACTTTCGTATTTTGTGTTGGTATCGCAAGCCTTGCCGTCCGGGTCAAGGAGTAAGTCTTGCATTTCATAAGCGGTGATACTCACATGAGGGTCTGCTTTGATGTTATTTATTTTTTTACCCTTGGGTAAGCCGTGCATATAAATAAAGCCATTGTGATAGACATGGTGCATTGGTATGACATATGGTGTACCTTCCTCATTCAGCATAGCAAGACTACACGTTGCAGTCCGATTCAGCAAATCCTCCATCTTGTCCTTGGTCATCATATGTGTTTTCATTCTGTATTGCATGATTTATTCCTCCATAATATGATACTTTATATCTTATCAAGTATATCGTATAATTGTATCTATCAAAAGTTACAATTATCAAATTTTTAATAGGTACAATTAAGGAGAGAGAGTATATGTTAATCATAGACAAGCATTCAGATGAACCGTTATATATGCAAATTTATCATCAACTAAGGGATAAAATTATATCCGGAGAATTATGCGAGGGTAGCATTCTCCCACCGATCAGAACATTGGCCAGTACACTCATAGTTGCAAGAAATACGGTTGACAGTGCATATCAGCAGCTTTGTTCCGAAGGTTATGTTCAAAGCAAGATTGGCAGCGGCTATAAGGTACAGAAGATAGCGATAAACAACCTTGCTCCGTCCCATATAAAACAAACTGACTTTGAAAAGCCCATCACAAAGAAATCAAAAGAAGCATATACCGTACAGTATGATTTCAAATACTGCCGACTTGATATTGCGAATTTTCCCCTTCGTATCTGGCGTAAGCTGCTGAATCAGGTATTGCTATCCGATGAAATTGGGCATATCGCTGATTATCATGAGAAAAAGGGAGATTCAGCACTTCGGGTACAGATTATGAAATATCTCACCAACTCCAGAGGGGTTGTTTGCCGTCCGGAACAAGTTATTCTTTGCTCCGGAGCTATGTCAGCCCTGAGTTTAGTCTGCCAGTTGCTCATACAGGAAACCAACATTGTTGCTGTGGAGGACCCCTGCTATGACAGTGCCAGAGAAACCTTCATCAATCATGGTTATGATGTGATGCCTATTGGATTACAGGATGATGGCATTGATTTGATGAAACTCTCGGCTTCCGGTACAAAGCTAGTCTATACCACGCCCTCCCATCAGTTCCCAACAGGTATTGTCATGTCAATCAACAAACGGCTCAAGCTGTTAGAATGGGCGGAGCAGAATCACGCTTATATTATCGAGGACGATTATGACAGTGAGCTTCGTTATAACAGCAGACCAATCCCCTCTATCCATTCCCTCGACAAGAAAGAACGTGTGATTTATGTCAACACCTTTTCGAAAGTGCTTGCTCCCGGTCTAAGAATGGGGTTTCTCGTTTTGCCGGAGGAATTACTGAAGAAATACCATGCTAACTTCTCAAGTTATCACTGTTCTATTCCTTGGCTGGAGCAGAAAGTCATGTATCACTTTATCCAGCAGGGGCATTGGAATCGGATGCTGAACAAATCCTCTGTATCCAATAAAAGAAAGCATGATATGTTAATCAGCACAATCCAAAGTCAGATGGCAGGGAGGGTAAACATCCATGGTAAAAATGCCGGTCTGCACATTCTGCTGGAGGTTCATAATGGGATGTCCGAAAAAGAACTCATTGCGTCAGCACAAAGGGCAGGGGTTGGAGTTTATCCGGTATCCGACTATTGGATGAACCGGCAAAGCTACTCGGACAATTTTGTTCTCATGGGATACAGCAGTTTATCAGAAGAAGAAATTGTGGACGGTATCACCCAGCTATCCTCCGCTTGGTTTTAGAATATACAGAAAATAAAAGTAAAGCAAACACTGCCAATAGAGTATATTAACATTTGCGATGCTTGGAGTAAAAAATCTCCCGGAGGGCAAGAAACAAAATAAGGGGAATGCTATCAACCCAATCCTGGCAGAGGATCACGCTTAATAACCTATCTGTAAAACTGCTGATAGTTCTGGATCCCTAATATCCTTTGATAAAAGATTAACTATAATTACTTATCTGGATTGACATTTATGTATAATAAAAATATAATATATTATATCGATAAATATTTATCGATATATAATTGTCAAACTAACAATCTAAGGAGGAATTAACATGGCTAATATAATTGGCAGCCCTGAACGTTACGTTCAAGGCAGAGGGATATTAGGTGAGCTATGTAAACATTTGCAAAATATAGGAAAGGCGCCCTTTATATTAGTTAGCGAATCCGGTAAGGGACGTGTTAAAGAACCTATCGAAAAGAGTGCAAAAGAATATAATACAAAATTATTTTTCGAAATCTTTCAAGGTGAGTGCTCTCGTAATGAAATTGACCGCTTAGTGAACGTATATAAGGAATCTGGTTGTGATGTAGTTGTTGGAATTGGAGGAGGAAAGATCCACGATACAGCGAAAGCTCTTGCTTTTTACGCAGAAGCTCCTGTAGTAATCGTTCCTACCATCGCCGGAACAGATGCTCCATGCAGTGCTTTATCAGTTATCTATACAGACGACGGCGCTTTTGAAGATTATCTTTTTCTTCCTAAAAATCCAAACATGGTTTTGGTCGATACTGAAGTAATTAGTTCTGCTCCGGCACGTTTACTTGTATCTGGCATGGGAGATGCATTGGCAACCTATTTTGAAGCCCGTGCATGTATGCAGTCAAACAGTCCTAACTTTATTGGCGGCTACTATACCATCACCTCTATGGCAATTGCCAGATTATGTTATGATACATTACTTGCTAACGGTATTCAGGCTCTTGTTTCTGCACAAGCGAAAGTATGTACAAAAGCACTGGAAAACATTGTTGAAGCAAATACATATCTTTCAGGTATTGGTTTTGAAAGCTGTGGTATCGCAGCAGCCCATGCGATTCATAATGGATTTACGGCTATCCATGAAACACATCAGTGTTACCATGGTGAGAAAGTGGCTTTTGGTACCTTAACTCAATTAGTACTTGAAAATGCTTCTCCGGAAGAATTTGAAGAAGTGATGAATTTTTGTTTAGATGTCGGATTGCCAACAACTCTGGAGGATCTTGGAATTCATGAGACTAAAATAGATGAATTAATGAAAGTTGCAGAATTAGCATGCAGCCCTAATGATACAATGGGGAACATGCCATTAACATTAACACCTGAAATAGTTTGTGATGCAATTATCGCCACAGATAGACTGGGGCACTATTTTAAAGCAAAGCGGCTTTAATTAAAAACACGTTCAAAGTGAGCGTGGACATACTTTAGTGGAACTGGAATAACCATCCAATAACTTGATTAAAAATAATGCGGCACAGATGGGTAAGGCTAAGGTCTTTCCCAACGCCTGCTGCGGCTTAACGGAGAAACGGTGGACCCTAAACGCATATAGAACTGAAAACAGGAGAGAAATGGTCATGATTCTTCTTAAACCGCTCCCCTCCCGGGTATCATATAATGATTCCATTAATTTCAGGAAAAACTGGTTTTATGGTTCACAAACATCCAGAACGAATCCGTCCCGCACAAAGAGCGGCATCTGATCCAACGGCGTCTCTACCTCGATACTCTGACCGCCTTCCCACGTTTTCTTCGTCCAGATATTCATCCATACTGCACCTTTTGGAAGGTAGACACTGATCTTATCAGCTCCTGCCTCCATAACCGGCACTACCATGACATTCGGGCCATACATATATTGATTTTCTGTCTCCCAGCATGCATAGTCCTCTGCGAAATCATAGAACAGCGGCCTCATCACAGGGGTTCCTTTTTCATGAGCTTCCTTCATCAGCTTCCGCGTATAGGGGCGCATATTTTCACGAATCCATAAGTACTTCTTACAAATTTCGTACACCTTATCGCCATAGCTCCAGATCTCATTGGGCGCGCCAGACACGCATGCTGCCCCTCCGGTAGTCCCCTGCTGAGGCTGATACGGCATCCGATAACCGTGAAGCCGCATAACAGGGCAGAAGGTTCCATATTCAAACCAGCGTACCAGCACCTCATGGAATTTCTCGTCGGTAATGTTGGCTCCAAAAAATCCTCCTATATCCGTAGTCCACCATGGTATACCCGCCAAACCCATGTTGAGTCCGGCTGCAACCTGATTTTTCATGCTGTCGAAGCTAGAATGTATATCGCCGGACCAAACCAGCGCCCCGTATTTCTGGCTGCCCGCCCAGGCACAGCGCAGAAGGTTTACCACATTCTCCTGTCCTTCCCCACGCATCCCGTCGAAGAAGGTCTTTGCGTACATCGCCGGGTAAATATTCCCGATCTGCACATTCGGCCCCAAATGATAGCGGTAGTTTTCAAAATCATAGACGGAGTATTCCGGTTCTGCTTCATCCAGCCAGAATATCTTTACACCCTTATTATAATAATTCTGTTTGCATTTCTTCCAGATGTAATCCCGCGCCTCAGGGTTTGTGGGGTCATACTGGATCGTGTTGCCCATATAGACATTGTCAATACGCACGCCCTTCTCCACCCGGGTCAGCAGACCCTTCGCCTTCATCTCCTCGAAATTCTCACTTAAATAATCGACCATTGGCCATACGGATACCATCAGTTCGATCCCCATATCATTCAGTTCCGCAATCATGCCGTCCGGGTCCGGCCAGTACGTAGGATCAAACCTCCAGTCCCCCTGTTTGGGCCAGTGGAAGAAGTCCACGACAATCACGTCGATGGGAAGCTCCCGTCTCTTATACTCTCTGGCGACCTCCAGAAGTTCTTCCTGCGTCTGATAGCGCAGCTTACACTGCCAGAATCCAAGACCATATTCCGGCATCATCGGCACCTTCCCCGAGGTGTTCGCATACGCCTCCTCAATCTCTGCAGGAGAGTCTCCCGCAGTAATCCAATAGTCCAGCTTTTTCGTGGACATCGCTTCCCATGTAGTAATATTTCTGGCGAAATTGACACGCCCGACTGCCGGGTTATTCCACAGAAAACCATACCCCAGCGAGGAAAGGGCAAACGGTACGCTGGCCTGGGAGTTTCGGTGCGCCAGTTCCAAATCTGCACCTTTCAAATCCAGAAAATTCTGCTGATACTGCCCCATCCCATAGATTTTCTCCTTAGGGTCAGATACAAAGCGCATTGTCAAGGCGTAATCCCCGCCGATAATCGGCTTAAATTCTCGAGCCTCAATCTCCAGGGAACTGCACGTATCGGCAAACATATCCTCCCGGTTGCGTACGTATTCTTCCAGAAGCAGTTCCCCTTTCTGGTTATAGAAAGAAAGCTTTCCAATATTATTGATAACCGCTTTAATTTTTCCATTCGTGATCTCTGCCGTATAATCATGAATTGTCACCTTCGATCCTGAAAACTCCGGCTTTCCTTCCAGCGCCCAAAGCTCCTCCGGCATCTGCGCCATCTTTGACGCACGCACCCGCAGAGAATTGGCCCCCCATGGCTCCACAATTAAACGTTCCGCGTCATAGCGATAATAGAGCGCCCCGTCCTTCTCTTCAAAATACCCCAGTAAAAACCGGTTATGGGAACGGAAATCTCCGGCTTTCTCCATTTTCTGCATCTCCTCTTTTTGGTCCATCTGCGTGATCCTCCTTTTACTCAACTGAATATGAATGAATTTTTTTACTCTGCGGTGTGTGTTCCGCCAATACCGGTTCTATCAGACAATGATATATCCTGTGGACAGGGGCCGGCAGAAGCAGAACAAGCGGAAAACACCACCAGACAAGCATGACACTGACCGCCGTAACCAGTACCAGGAGTATGGTGCGCGGTAAATGACGGAGACACATATAAATGGAAACTTTCAGAATCCACCCCGCGGGCATGGAAAAACGGGAAAGAGCAGGAAATGCGTAAAGCTGCGTCCCTATTGCAAAAACCAGGCACATACTGTACAGAAGCAGCAGAAAAACAGCTCCGTCTCCCTCCATCTTTGCCGAAACAATCCCAAGATTGAGCTGAAAAATGATAGCCGCAGCCACAAAAATTCCCCACAGTCCACAGGAAGGTTTGAAGTTCCGCCCAAAGGATCGAAAAAACACCTTTACAACATACCCCTTATCCTGCACTCCCTGTTTATGGACCGTATCATACAGCGCCGCGGTAGAAGCGCCGACGGTAATCACAGGCAAGCAGAACAGCAGCCAAAGCAGGTTAAGCGCCGCCGTATCAAAGATCTTCTCCATGTAGTAAAAGTAGTCTCCTCCGTAGGAGAATAACCCTTTGCTTCCAAACCTATTTCTGATTTTCTCCATATCCTATCGTCTCCTTCATCGCTGCCTTCCACGGAGTCCCATGTGATGCTCTTGCAATAATTCCCCGCAGTTTCGCATCACTTTGCGGTTTCGAACAGATAGTCCAACGTCCCTTCCTTTACGAACACCGGGATAGCGTTAATGGGGGCCGCTGCTATAATTTCCTCTCCCCCCTCATATACCAAAGCATCATTTAAGTTTTTCCAGCGGCCGGCCGGCAGATAGACCTTCCGCTCCGTCACAGCCTCGCAGAGAACCGGTGCAACCAGAACGTCCGGGCCGAATAAGTATTCATCCTCAATTTCCCAGCATCGGCCGTCTTCCGGATAGTCATAAAAAAGAGGGCGCATCACTGGTGTTCCCTTTTCGTGGGCCTCCAGCATCAGTTCCGTAATATATGGCCGCATCTTCTCCCGCAGGTAAATATATTTCCTGCAGACAGCGTAAATCTCTTCTCCATAGGACCAGATCTCATTCTCCGCTCCGCTGTTGTGTTTTCCTCCACCGGCAGTACCGATCGGCTCCTTGATGGGTTCTCTGTATCCGTGCAGCCTCATGACAGGGCAGAAGGTGCCAAATTCAAACCAGCGCACAAACACTTCTCTAAATCCTTCATCGTGTATATTACCTCCGTGAAATCCGCCAATGTCTGTCGTCCACCACGGAATTCCGGACAGTCCCATGTTGAGCCCGGCTGCCAGCTGGCTGCGCAGTGAGCGGAAAGATGAATCGATATCCCCGGACCACACCAGCGCCCCGTATTTCTGGCTTCCGGCCCATGCACAACGCAGCAGGCTCAATATATTTTCCTGTCCCGCCTGCCGGAGGCCTTCATACGCCATCCTGGCATATTCCTTCGGATAAATATTACCTGTCTCTAAATCGGTTCCCTGATAATACCGGTAATGAGAGAACTGATACCCGGTAAATTCCGGCTCCGCCTCATCGAGCCAGAACAACTCAATTCCTTTGTCATAATAATTCCGGCGCAGTTTCTCCCACACGAAGCTGCGCGCGTCCGGATGCGTGGCGTCAAAAAATGCCGCATTACCCAACTGACCGATCGCTTTTCCGTGCTCGCTGCGGACTAAATATCCTTCCCGGAACATCTTATGATAGTTTTCACTGCTTTCCTCAACGGTTGGCCAGACAGACACCATCAGCCTGATCCCCATCTCCTTCAGTTCACGCACCATGCCCTCAGGGTCGGGCCAGTAATCCTCATCAAATTTCCAGTCCCCCTGATTGGGCCAGTGAAAATAGTCGCAGACGATGACATCCAGTGGAATGCCCCTCTTCTTATACTCCCTCGCTACTTCTAAAAGCTCTTCCTGCGTCTGATAGCGCAGCTTGCACTGCCAGAAGCCCATGCCGTAATCCGGCATCATCGGTACCTTACCTACCGCATTCGCGTAAGACTCCTCGATTTCAGCAGGAGTATCCCCAGCCACAATCCAGTAGTCCATTACCTTTGTGGACTCCGCCGTCCATTCCGTGATGTTCTTTCCGAATGTAACGCTGCCAATGGCTGGATTGTTCCACAAAAATCCGTAGCCGCGGCTGGAAAGTGCGAAGGGGATACTTGCCTGGGAATTGCGGTGCGCCAGCTCAAGACGGCAGTTCTTTACATCCAGATATGGCTGCTGATACTGGCCCATGCCGTAGATTTTCTCTCCGTCACTCGGTTCAAACCGGACTTTTAGACGGTAATTATCCGTACCCGTGATTGGTTCAAAGGTCCTGGGATCAATTTCCAGAGCGCTGTTAAATTCCCCCTTAATCTCCTTGCGGAAACGGTTTCTGTCGTATTCCTCCAAAAGCAGCTCGCCTCTCCGGTTATAAAATTTTAACTTCCCGGTAGCCATCAGTTCACATCGAATGTTTCCATTTTCAATCCTGGCACCCATGCCGTCCAGCACGATGCTGATTTTTAATTCCTCATTTTCCGGTTCCAACAGAGCCGACCATTCTTCCTCCTTAATTGCAGAAAGTTGGGTAGCGCGGACCCGTAGGGCATTGGGCCCCCACGGCTCAATCTGCAGGATTTCTTTTTCCTGCCTCCTTATAACTGCATTTCCATTCTGTTTCAACATTTCTTTCCTCCTATTCTTTAACCGCTCCGGCTGTTAAGCCGCTGACGATATATTTTTGCAGAAATACAAATAGCAGAACAACCGGTATGACAAGAATCGCGCCGTACGCCATGATACAGTTCCATTTTGTTCCGTATTTGCTCTGGAACTTATAGATATTGGCAGTCAGCGGGCGCATCTCCGGCTTGACGTTAAAGGTCATGGAATAGACCAGGTCGTTCCAGCCATTCAAGAACGAGATAATTACCACCGTGATCACACCGGTCTTGATTGCCGGTATCATGATAGAAAAAAATGAGCGGACCACGCCGCAGCCGTCAATTCTTGCAGCGTCATCCAAGGACGTGGGAACCCCCTTGAAATACGGTCTCAGTGTCACCACAATAAATGGGATCGATCCCGAAGAGATTGCCAGCGCAGGGCCTAAATACGTACCCAAAAGACCGATTTTGTTGAAGATTAAATACATGGGAGTCAGCATCAGGGAGGCAGGCATCATCTGGGTCACCAGAAAGGCCAGCAGAAAGCCTTCGCTTCCCGGCACCTTATACCGCCCCATCCCATACGCCGTCGGCACACCGAAGCAGATAGAAATCGTCATAGACAGCAAAGCAATCAGGCAACTGTTCCTTAAAGAGCACAGGAAATCCTTGTCGGAGAAGTTCTTAATCCATGGCTCAAGCGTAAATGTGTGGGGATAATACGTCACTATTTTCCCGAAAGACTCCCCGTCTGTCTTGAAGGACATGGACAGCAGCCAGTAGATCGGGAAGAGGAAGATCACTGCAATTAATATCGCCAGCAGGCAGTTTAAAACATCTTTTCTGCCGCTGCTTGTACACACGGCATATCTGATTTTTTCTCCCATACTAATCATCCTCCTTTGTTATCAGCCGCAGATAGAACAATCCAATGACGAAGAGGCAGGCAAACAGCACCATAGCCGCTGCAGAACCCAACGAAAATTCATATTTAGTAAATGACAGGCTGTAAGCGTATGTCCCCAGGACGTCCGTGGCGTTCAGCGGTCCGCCGCTTGTCATGATAAACATTAAATCAAACGCCTTAAAGGTATAGATAAATCCTAACATCAGCACTGCTAAAATAGAAGACTTCATCAGCGGGAGTGTTATGTATCGGAAACGCTGAATTTTGTTCGCCCCATCCATGGAAGCACTCTCATAAACATCCTGTGAAATGCCAGTCAGGCCCGAGGTCAGTAGCAGCATATTAAATGGAATGCCGACCCAGCAGTTGACCGCGATAACCGCGGCAAGAGCTGTGCTTCCTCCCACCAGCCATTCCAACGGCTGCTGAATCAATCCGATCTTTAAGAA
Organism: [Clostridium] celerecrescens 18A; assembly: GCF_002797975.1. Lineage (NCBI taxonomy): Bacteria > Bacillati > Bacillota > Clostridia > Lachnospirales > Lachnospiraceae > Lacrimispora > Lacrimispora celerecrescens. The sequence continues at coordinate 4,010,826 of NZ_PGET01000001.1, forward strand.
CAGATCATTGATGACGCCCTCCGATACCCCGAATAAATTCTTTCCCAGCATGGCGGTGACAGACATCGGCATCATATATCCAACCAGAATTAATCCGCGAATCGGCCCCGACAGCGTAAATTGCTGGGAAAAGAACAGAGCAAACATGAATCCAATGGTGAACTGAATGACAAGACAGAACACCGTAAAAATAAACGTATTTTTTAAGACCAGTAAAAATGTAGGATCGTGGAACAGTGTGATATAATTCAAAAATCCCACAAATTCAGAGGTTCCCTTCGCAAAATTCTTAACGTTCGTGTTTTTCAAACTCAGAATTACGTTATAGACAAGCGGATAGCCAAGAATCAACATGACGTAAAAAAATCCAGGCAGAATAAAACCAAAGCCCTCAAGCGTCTTCTTTTCGGCTATTGTCATCTTTTTTCTATTCAAGACCGCACACTCCTTTCTCTCAAACTTTTATGCCATTTTCATACAGGGGGCGCAGCAACGCCCCCTGTAACGATCATTTGCTGCTGACTCCTATTTTGCAATAGGGACGTCAGCCAGAATTGGATCCACGATTCCTGCGGCCTGGGCCATAGCCTCCGTGCCCGTCTTCTCTCCCAGAAGCACGGACTGCTCAGCCGTATAGATCGCTTCTGATATGGTCGGCCAGGACTCGTGAGGGCCTCGCGCTACCGCATAATCCATGGATTCATTGAATACCGCATAACGGGCGTCCTCCGTCCAGAAATCCTTCAGCTTAGTGGCGTCGCCCCTTACTGGCAGCTTGCCGGCAATCTCGCACCAGTCCGCGTTATTTTCCGCAGTCATCATATATTTTAAAAACTCCACGCACTCCTCTTTGGCTTCTGTACCGGTACATACGCCAAAATTCTCGCCGCCGATAACCGAGGCGTTCTGCTTGCCCTTAGGAAGCATGGCGTACTGGTAATTACAGTCCAGCTTTACATCACCACTATCAAACTGAGCAATCTGCCAGGTACCGGACTCCAGCATCGCAGCTTTTCCCGCCGCAAAGGCGTTCAGCGCGTCCCCCTGTCCCCAGTTTACGACTTCCTTACTCATCAATCCTTCATTCACAAGCTTTGCGAGAAAATCAAGGGATTCGGCCGCCTCCGGGGAAGTGAGGGTCGTCACGTCTGCGCCCGCCGCATAGAGCCAGGGGATATACTGGAAGGTTCCCTCCTCATTGCCAACCGCACACATTGCAAATCCATATACGGAATCCGCCGGATTTGTAGTCGCTTTACACACCTCATAGAACTCGTCCCAGGTGGTCGGAGGCTCCTTAATCCCCGCAGCATTTAAGATATCCATATTGCAAAGCAGCGCCAGACAGTTGGAATTATTGGGAATACCGTGCAGCCTTCCTTCCGAATCCCGGCAGCTGTTTAGAGGACCCTCATAAAACTGGTCTAAATCTCCCCAGGCCTTCAATTCATCGTCGATATCTTCAAAAACTCCCAGAGATATATAAGAAGCCATGTCTGGAGAATCTACCATACCGATATCCGGGAGTTCCCCTGATACCGCGCCGATCGTGTACTGGTTCATCAGCTCATCCCGGGATACATACGTACATGTAATGTGGACATCATCCTGCAACTCGTTATATTTATCCGCAACCTTTTCCAAAGCTGCTGCCTCATGTTCGAAATAATGCCAGATGGATATCTCTTTTCGGTCTCCACTGCCTTTCGTTTCTGCCTTTGCCTGCTCCGTACTTTTTCCTCCTGAAGCCGCGCTTGTCACGCCGTCGCTGCTGTTACTGCTTTTGCTGCCACATCCAACCAGCACTGCTGCTGCCAGTAATCCAGTTGTCAAAGCCGCTGCCAACTTTCCCCAACCTGTTGTCATATCTTATTTCCTCCTTTTTCTGCCGCCGGACGACTCCGGAATGCTTTTTTTGACCGTCATTTAAGATATGACCATTATAAACAATCCCCCCAAAAAAATTAACCGATATCTTTAAGATACGGCCCTATTTTTAAGATAAAATTTTAATATTTTAGCATGATTTTAATATAACTTTCTCCTAATTTGCCCCATAAATCAGAAAATGGATCCCCTGAATCAGGAATCCATCTCCTCTCCTTGCACTGCTATCTTCTGTTTTCACGAATATATTCCCCTACGCTCATCCCTGTAGCGTTCTTAAAAACCCGGTTATAATACTTCTCATCTACAAATCCTACTTTAAAAGGCACTTCCTCTCTCGGAATGTCACTGTGGAGATAGAGGGATTTTGCTATCTCAATACGGTAATTTCTCAGAAAATGTACGAAAGATTCTCCCATATTTTTGCTGAACAGCCCTGAAAAATATTCCGGGCTGATCCCCAAATCATTTGCCATATCCTTCTGGTTCACGGGTGTCGAATACTCATTTTCAATCTTTCGCAATGCCTTTAAGATAATCGGATGGACTTCCGGATAACACTCAGACAGACTTACCTTGCAGTTATCCTGTTCCCCTCTGTCGCGGACAGCGTCGAGGGCCTTTCGGATGTCTTCCATTATCAGAGGTTTTACCAGATACTCCGATACGCCGCACGTAATCGCCTGTCTTGCATATTCAAATTCCTCATAGGCGCTGATAATCACAAATTTTGTATCCATCCCCAGTTTCCGCACTTCTTTAATCAGTGTGAGTCCGTCCATAAACGGCATCTTAATGTCCGTAAATACTGCATCTGGTTTCACAGTCTTAATCAGCTCCAGAGCACTTCTTCCGTTAGCTGCCTCTGCCACGATCTCATCTTCCTGGGAAATAGATAAGATAATATTCTTCAGTCCCCGTCTCGCCCGCTGTTCATCCTCAACAATCATCAGCTTCATGGCAATATACCTCCCCGCTTTTGCCTGTTACCTTTTTACTTCAGGGATAAAGAACCGGAACTCAGTCCCCTCCCCTTCTGCCGAAGTGACTTCCAGCAAAATCCCGGCCCCATAGAACAGACGCATTCTGGCGGCCACATTCCGTATCCCGATTCCGATATCCTTCATCTCTACCCCTTCTTCCCCCGTCAGGACTTTCCGAATCCGCTCCAACTTATCCGGAGAGATACCGCAGCCATTATCCCTGATGGAAACAGTCAGCCGCTCCCCCTCTTTTCGGGCCTGAATGGACAGCGTCCCGCCGCTCTCTCTGCCTTCAAACCCGTGTAGGATGGCATTTTCCACAAATGGCTGAAGCATCAGCTTGCAGCAGCTCCAGTTGACACATTCTTCCGGAAACTCCACCTCATAATCAAAGACATCCTCAAGACGCGCCTTCTGCAGGAACAAATATTGCTCAATCCAAGCAAATTCCTGGTACATGTATACATTCTGGCACTTCTGGTCAAATGTGTAACGCAGAATATTTGACAGCTTCTTTATCAGTTCTGAGACCTTAAAATTGCCGCACTCCATAGCCTCATAGTTGATTGTCCCTAGGGTATTGCACAGAAAATGAGCGTTGATCTGAGTCTCCAGGGCTTCCCGCTCCGCCTGATGCTGCCGTTCCATTGCTGTTATGCACAACTGATAATTTTTCTCCACCTCTTTTTCCTGCTTTACCAGCTTGTCTATCATATCGTTGTATCCTATGGCCAATTGCCAGATTTCGTGTTCGCCTTCCACAACAACCTTGTTGCATAACTTTTCACTGCCAGAGGCGGTCAGCTCCATAGCAGTCTCAATACTGCGCAGCGGCTTATTCACTTTTCCGATAATCATATAAAATATCCCAGCCACCACAAGAAGAAGAAAGACATAAACTCCCATCCCCTGAGCAATAATTCCCATCACACTTCTGTCTAACTGATCCTTATCAAGGGAAACGTGCAGCTGCCAGTTCACCTTTTCCAGAGGTTTGTCCATGATAAACAGCATTCCGTCCTCCCGATACACCGACTCAGGTTTTCCCGTATATTCTGGATTGGAGTGGCAGATGATCCTTCCTCCCTCTTCCGTCACGTATGCCTGCGAGTATGTCCCCTCCTCCCCTGATAAAATATCCATAAAGGGCTGAAGCATATCGAGCCGAAAGGTCACGCAGAGCATCCCGTGCATCTTGGAAAAACTGTTCTCCTTACCAACAATCGGATAGAAAATATGGAATACCGGTTCTTCGTTCGTCGGGTGACTGCCATGTTCCGTACTCACCAGATACTTAGGCACTATGCTGTCATTGGCCCGCTCATAGAGCTTCTTATACATCTCCTTTAAAAAACCGGAGTCCTTCGGCCTCCACATGATGGCATCAATCTGATACAGACGGTCATACTGATAGACTTCCCCCTCTTCCGAAGCAACGGAAATATTAATCACATTCTTGGAATAATTGGCCATGGTTGCAAAGGTTGCTTTCAGTATCATGAAATCCCGTTCCGGGTCTTCCCGTGTCCCCGTCAGCCTGCCGGCCAGATCATAAACAGCCGGGGCAACGGCAATCTGAACCCCCATATTGATATATTCCATCATAGTATAGTCAATATTCATCTGCATAGCGTCCAGCACAGCAGATTCCATCAGATGGTTCTTTTTCACCAGGAAATTCTCATAAGCCTTTCTCATATAGACCTGATAACAAAAAATAATCATCACCAGGGACATCATAAAAATTAAGCTTATCTGAATCCAGATATGGGTTCTTAAATAGTGCAAAAATAGTTTTATTCTGCTCATCCGTACGATTACCCGTTTCCTTTTCTCCTTTTTCCAGGCTTGTCGATTTTTTCATATCTCAAGGGACGTCTGCCTAAATTATAGGTCTGCCGGCCCGCGGTTGTCAATACAGGCATATTCTGCCAGAGAACCAATTTATGCAAGACGTATATCACATACAGGTAAAGATCTGGATTTCCTATTTCCAAGTCTGATGATGACAGCGGTTGATGAGCGAAATTGGCAGTTGTATGCGGAACTTTAGCAAACATAGAAGGCTGGGAGGTAACTGTTGAAACTTTATCTTTTTCTGCAAGAATTGCATCAAACGCTTCACGCTTGTTCTTGCAAATCCAGTAATAATAGGATTTTCTACCGTCAGCATGAGCGGTTCACCAATCAGATACTTTCTGATTGCTTGCCATGCATTCCTGAATCCGTTCAATCCAAAGGCTGAGTTTCTGGGAATCAGCTGCTACAGTTAAGTGAACCATAGATAAACCTCCAATCCCTTAAGGTACTTAAGTTCCTTAAGACTTTTAGAATTAGAAACATTATCTCATAAATAAAAGTAAAAAAATATACACCAACATATTTGACGCTTACTATTCAATAATATAAACCGAACTATTCCATTCGTTTCTCTGAAAAAAATGAGAACATGCTTTCTGTTCGGCTTTATGCGGTAAAAAAAGAACTCCTTACGGACTGGACTTAATTTCCAATCCGCAGAGGTTTTATGCACTACCCATAATGAATAAATAAATTAATAGCAAATCTGTATCTATACAATTCAGTCTTACAATTTTGAATGGTAGTTCAGGCAGTTCAAAAATTGACATTAATATTATAGTTACCCGAACTGCATTGTCATTCTGAAAAATAGAAATTATACATATGAAGTATACAAATTTTCGAGCCTCCTATAATTAATTATTAGAAAATATGATTGCACCAATTTGCACCAACTTTTTTATAATAGCAAAAGTCCCTCAAACCCTTATAAGGTTTGAAGGACTTTCTGAGAGAGGAGACAACTAGATTTGAACTGGAGATCGCTCAAAAAACGTAGGAAAAAGGAGGGTTTGGCGTGCCGGGATGGATTTGCGCAAGCGGGGGGCAAACAAAACTCAAAGTCTATTAATGTAATTTAATTCATTCATTTCTTTTAGTTAATATCATTATTAATAAAAAGATCTATGTATCGTACTCATGTAAAAAGCGATGTTTCCAAATAAAAAGGATAGTATCGATAAATTTTAGCAATCTGATTTATATGATCTTCATTAAGCCCAGGAATTTTTATTGCTGATAAATCATCACAAGGTAACTGTTCAAATATCTTTATTGCTTCTTTATATGTTAGTGGTGGAATTACTAGACTAAAGGCATCTGTACCTCGATCTTTTCTTACAAAATCTAGATGAGAAAAGTCTAATTTATTAAAACTACTCATATCATCTTCGTTCAAAATAATCCCACCAATGGTAGTCATTTCACAGCCATCTTTATAAATAAAATCCACTAATTGCACGTATGACATCCCGCCTCTTAATGACACAGCGTTATCAATAGTATTATTTATTGGCTTACATTGTGTTTGATGTTTATTCTTATTGTTAAAATCACGGCTACTGAGACTGAACGGATAATACTCTTCCAGTTTATCCTTAAAAAAAGGTTCTCTGTTACTGGCATTCCTTGGCCACTCTGAGTTGAAAGAGATAAAAAACATACTTCCAGTTGAAACTTTGGAAATAATAGTTTCAATATCTTCCAACATAAATTTTGAAAGTGGACTATCATAATCTAACCAAATAATGGAACGTATTTTCTGTATCCAATCAAGTTTAGGTAGCACATCACTAGAAAGTCCATACTCCATATTTATGCAATTTAGCGGTTTATTAAACTCATATTTCTCCTTATTATCTATGTCAGCTTCAATGCTTATCATCTTTTGGAAGCCAAACTCGCGATGAAACAATAAAAAATCTGCAAAATATTTTGCCCCCATACCGATATATTGGAACTCATGTAGATTAAAGATTCTATTTACACTACTAAAAAGTTGACAAAACATTCGTCTTTCAATTGATTTTTGTTGTCGTATATAATAATTAATTTTCATGTCTGTATCAGGCATTTTAGATTTCCTCCATTTCAACGAAATACTCAAATGTCTTTAAGCCAACATCTTTATTATTTTGCTAACATCTAAGGCTTTTTTTACCTTATCAACTAATTCCAGTTCAGCCTTATAGGAGATAGTTGTCATAGGAATTTTACTTGCTTCATTCTCAAATTGTCTTATATATGGATCAATAAAAGAAATATTCGTTCTATTCGAGATTTCTGTCGCAGCATAATAGTGAATCTCCTTTGGAGTTTGTTTTTTCAAATCTTGCGTAATAGCAGTACGGATCTCCTCATCAAGTTTTGCTAGTTTTTTTAATTCAGCCGTTATTACTTTGAATGCATCTATCATGTGAGGACGAGTTTCTTTATAAATCATTGATGAGCTATCTATTCCCGTTTTGGAAGTGTTCCATGGTAACATTTCTGGATATTTACTTGTAAAAAATACAAATCCTCTAAAGGTAGCATAATCATTATGATATTTTATTCCTTCATTATCGCTATCATCTTTCCAGGTTGTCAACGATGTTTTGTCAGCAGATAATATTTCTCTATTATTACAATATACATACCAACCAGCTTTATCTGGATTAGTCTCTGTTGAAATACCTGCCAATATCATAACAGTTATATTATTCGAATCAAAAGTATACTTATATGGCATGACATTCCCGCCCATAGCAATAGACAAAAATGAACCTTCAATTTTACTTCCATTAATTGTTATAGTTAAACCATTCTTAATTTCAGAATTTGTTTTACGTCGCACAGTGTTTATAATTTCGTTAATAAATGCATTATAATGAAAGCTTTGAGAGATACCAGAAAATAATTTTGTAACTATAATCGTAGTTCCACATTCCTTTTCATCATAGTTGACTGTATCGTCAGACGAAACAAGCGGAAAGTCCCATTCATCTTCTTTCATCCAGTCAGCGACATTCACTTTTAAAACAAACTCAGAATTTTTTGATTTAGAAGACACTTCAAACTCTTGCCCCATTTTAAACAATGCGCGCTTCATACCAATACCAAAGGTTCCCGTTGTTTCAACACGTTCTTCTTTATCTCTTGCTTCTTGCGGCTTCCCAAATACAAATGCATAATCAGTAGCAATTGCTAAATCAATTCCTCCGCAATTATCTTCTATTTTAAATGATTCTTGGTCAAAATTTACATGAATGTAATAATCATTGTATTTTGATACCTTTTGTCTTTTTATTCCATCTATAGAATTATCTATAAGCTCAACTATTGCATCTGGTAGCAATATATCTCTAGTTATCATCGAAACAAAAAATTCTTTTGTAGGCCCAGCTTTCACTTTATTAATTTCACTCCTCATATCATACTTTCCTCCTAGTTTATGTAAAATTATATAATATATACAAATTCCATATTAACATTGAATTTCGGATAAGCAATCTCTGATCTTTATCATAGCCTACACTCGTTAAATCGGGAGAATTAAAATGAAATTGAGTATTCCGGATACTATTGAACCAGCTGTCCGGCGAACGGGAGCCAGTACAAATAAGTATGATTTGGCTAAAATAAAGTTATTATTCAACATAAAATTTGTAAAGGCTGCTTCGCACCGCAGAAGCGGCAAGGCCTTGACAAATTTCCTGTTTCATAATTGATAGTAATTAAGCCAAATTAAAGTGGCTCTTTACCGCCGGAACGGTGGCTCTCATTTTTCCGGAAGCATGGCTCTCATCAACAAGAATATTCATGAAATAGTAGTTATCCTGTAATTATCCTGTAACCATCATTTATTTCAGTAAACATACGATGATAATAATCATGAATTAAAAGTACTTAATTATATGAAATTATATCATAATTTGTCAAAAAGTGTAAATAAATTAACTTTAAAATAGTAAATAACCAGATCACAAATTATCTATGATCTGGTTATTTGATATATAAGCGGCGGAACGAACACTAGCATTATAGGACCCTCTCAATTAAATCATCAATTACAGAATTAATTCTACCTAAAGCACTAATCCTCTTGCCACTTCCAATAATCTTTTAAATCCTTCAACAACTTCATCCTTATCTGACTTCGCGCCCCAACTGATTCTTATTGCCTCGGAAATTCTTTCAATATCCAATCCCATTGCTGCCAAAACATAGCTTGGACTATAATCACTTGATGTACATGCCGAACCATTAGATATACCACAGTACTGTTTTGAGGATAACATCAATGCTTCCGACTCGACACCTTTTATACTTATATTTAAAGTATTAGGCATACAATATTTTTGATCGCCATTAATTACATAATCTAATCCCGTTTGTTCCAATATAGTCAAAATAGACATCTTAATTTCCTTGTAATTATTCCAACTGCTATTATATTCAGATGATGCCAATTCACACGCCTTTCCTAATCCAGCTACTAATGCAACCGGTGTCGTACCAGGCCGTATTCCATGCTCTTGTTGGCCACCATACATTATGTTTTTAACTGGAGGGAGCTTGTAACGCTTTTTTCGCAAAATCAATGCTCCTATTCCTTGAGGGCCACTTAATTTATGAGCACTTAAAGAAAGCATGGTATATTTTAGTTCTCTTAACTCAGGAACAAGTTTCCCACAAGTTTGTGTTGCATCAACATGAAAGAATATCCCTTTTTCGGATAGAAAATCTCCTATTTCTTTAACAGGCTGGATCACGCCGTTTTCATTATTTGCGTGCATAACTGATACCAAAAGGGTATCCTCACGTACAAGGCTAGTAATTTGATCCGCATTAAATCTTCCACTTACATCGGGATTCACAATATCTACTTCAAATCCATCATCTTTAAGGCTCTTTATCGTTTCCAAGACAGCCTTATGTTCGATAGAGGTTGTAATTACATGCTTTTTCCCAGTTATGTCAGCATATTTTTTCAAACCAAGAATTGCAATATTATTGCTTTCCGTGGCACCACTTGTAAAAAATACTTCTCCACTATCAACACCTAATAATGTAGCAACCTGCTTTCTTGCTATTTCAACAACCTTACGAGCCCCTTCACCAAAATCATGTGTTCTGCTATCTGCATTTCCATATTCATTTTTATAAACCTCCACCATAACCTCCAAAACTCGGTTGTCAATTGGGGCAGATGCATTATAATCCAAATATACGCTCATTATTTTCCCTCTAAGACCAAATTCATCAAATCATCTAAGTTTTTTATAAAGTTTGTTCCTGACAAATAGGCGATTCCTCGCTCAATATGTAACTTAAAATACTTCGCCAAAGTATATTCATCTGTAGGAAGACCCATCTTTTTACACCATGCGATCATCAATGCGTCATATATTTCGCTGTACTCTCCTCCAAATGTATACCAAGATATTTCCACATTACTATCTCCATTAATAGAGATATCTGTTGGCCTTGTATTTTCAGATAGCGAATAACATAGTGCCCATCTGCAAAGTACATTCCAGTTCTGGATACCGCACTTTCCTTTTAATCTGCTTAACCGATCCTTAGATGCACTGGATAGCTTAATTTGTTTTACAATCACTTTACAACACCTCCCCACGAAAAATACCCTGATTCTATAGTGGTCTTTTTATCCTTATCACTATATTTTAGGGTATATTCATCTCCTACGCTTTCCCTAATCAACTCGTAATATGTTTCATCAATCTCTGAATCCGTAGAAAGAATAATTGTCTGATCACTTGCATTGGGAAAATATATCTTAACCAGTGCCTGCCTATGTGATGAATCCAATCTAGAAAGAGGTGTGTCTATGATTACCGGCAATCTTTTCTTAGAGCAAATTGCCAATGCCCACAGTAATGAAATGACCATTAGTTGCTTTTCTCCTGCTGATAATCGCTTTTTTGCAACTTCTTCACCGCTGTCGCTCAAATATCGTAAGTCTAATGTTTCAGAATCCATTACTATTTTTTCTACCATGTTCTTCTTATTAGCCAATTTTTTATAGCAATCTGTCATTGTTTTGGCTAATAAGTCTGTCTTTCTTTCCTGTAGCCGGATTCTATACAAAGAAATAATTTCTATTGCCATATGCGCATATTTCAACGTTCTTTCATCAGCATCTACTGTTTCCAAAGAAGTTAAAACACTCTCAGCCATTTTATTAAACTTTGACTCGGCCGCCATGGAAACTCCATGCAATGTTTTTCTATTACTATTTAGGCTTTCCAATTCTACTCCTTTTTCAATAATCTCTTTTTCGAGAGACTTAATTCTTTTAAACAAGCCACTCAATGCCTTTTCATCAATATCCACTGATAAATAATTATCAATTTCTTTTATTCTGCTCTGATATCGATCTTTTTCAGCCAATAATTTTTTTGCTTTTTTTGCACTATTCTCAAGTCGGCCATTATTTAATGAAATAACTTGATATAAGGTTGAATCGGAAAGCTTGTACAGATCTTCCTGATTCTCTATAAGCATTTTTTCTTTAATAAAATCAACGAATGTTCTAGTATTAGTAGTCTTATCGGAAAAAACATCATAGAGATTTTGAATTTTTTCCAACGCCATATGGTTAACTTTCTGTTCATGAGCAACTTCACCCTGTTTCTGAATATCATTTAACAAGGGTGTTACCATTAAAAGAGGCAATTCACCTCCTGCCATATCTATTAATAATTCCTGGCTGCTTATGAGAGAAGACATATTTTCATGACGCTGGCTCATCAAGTCATGCTTTTGTTCGATAACATCTCCGCCCTTTACAGAATATTCCGTATTTTTATTTTCTAATTCAGCCTGTAAAGCAATCAATTGCTGACTAATTTCCGCAATCTCCCTATCCGTTTTCTCTAAATCTTTAATCGCATCGTTCTTCTCTTGACGTAATTCTTCCAACTTTTGAAGATCCTGATTAACAGTACTTCTTCTTCCGATCTTACTTATAATCTTTCCTATATCACCCTCTAATACATCTAAAACGGAGATTCCAAGCATAGCCTTAATAGATTCTTTCATCTGCTCACTTGTATCCTCTACTGCAAGTTCCGCAATTTTCTCTCCATCAAAAAAGAAGAAGTTTGACAAAGCACTAGGTAATATATTTTCAACAAACATAGGCCAATTCTCTGTCAAAAAGGCATTCTCTTCTCCATTCCTTTTAACCCATATTCGTTCTCTAACTCTCTGTCCTTTACCCTCCCACTCACGATGCACGAAATAGACTTCACTTTCAGTTCTATCCATTGTAAATTCAATTTCTACATATGATTCGAGCGTATTATCGGACTTGTTTACATATGATTTTAAATATTGTCCATATGTCTGAAATTTACTTTCTCTATATGCAAATGAATTCGATCCATACAGGGCTAGTAACACTGCCTCAAGAATAGTCGTCTTTCCACGGCCATTCATGCCACCAATCAGCACAACAGGCTTATTTCCATGAAATTTCAATATATTTGTGGACGCATACACTCCAAAGTTATGCATCACTAATTTTTTAATTATCATTCACTACAATCCTCGTCTTCATCATCCTCTTCAGGTTCATCATATGAACTATCCAAGACCTTCTCATTATATTTTCCACCTAACTCTTTCTTTCTTATTACTTGATTTAAGTAAAATTCAGTCGCATCTTTTTCATTCTTATAATAAGTTCTCTGAATAATGTTTTCTAAAGAATCTGTAATGCCTTTTCGTTGGTTTAAACTGTTTGATCGATTTTCAATATCAATCAAACTGTATGCCATCTCAAATGCAAGTTCTTCATCCGGGTATAATTCTGAAACAACATTCTTCAATATATCCCATTCCTCACTCTTGAACGCATCTGAAGCGATCCATTCAGGATCATCAAACTTTTTTCCTAGCACTGCTTCATAAATACGAGGTAGGGAATCATCAAACTCATGCTTATCAAATACCCATATTCTTCGTATATTTCTCAATTCCGGTAATGTGATTAACTCTAAGTTTTCAAACTCTTTCGGACCATTCTCGTTAATATCTTTTTGTATTTCCAAAAGATCTCTCAACCACTCTTCACGTACTTCTTTTAAATAAGGGCCATGATGTAACTGCTTATAGCTTCCCTGCAAATATCCTGCCATCTTACGGAAGCCTCTCTTTTCTCTATCACTTTCCTCATCTCCAAACTTATTTCTAAACTCTAGAAGCGGTGTCATCCATGCCTTTTCATCATCATTTGCAATCATCGCCTCCATAGATTTGTCTTTTTCAACCATTGTACAAACCCAACAGCCAAAACGACTCTTCCCACAACTCGGGAGCCCTTTTTCTACCATCATGGGACATTCTCCATCCGCTGTAGCACCTTTATAAAGTGTAAGCAATTCTTTATTCGAATAGCCCCATGGATTCTTATATTGCATTAAAAACACCCAAACATCATTGTCGTTCCAGTCCTCCAAAGGAGAAAACACCAGTTCATTTACCATAGACTGGTTTGGGCTTAGCAACTCTCTAACTCTTTTCTTTTCATAATAAGCCATAGTTTGGGCACGCCTTGCGCTTTCCGCTTTACGCGTGCCAATCACCATAATAACCTCTCCATGCTCTGCTATTTTCTCCTTTACAAATGAATTAACAGGCTGGATTTTTAATCTGTCAGTACACCAACGAAGCTTTTTCCTAGGAAATGGATATCCTTTTCCAATTAAATTTACCCAAAATGTATTATTATAAGCTGGTGTCAATGAATGCGTCAAAAATGGAAGTCCCTGCTCTACAGCTGCCTTGTCCATTAGATTCAAAGAATTTTGAACCCATTTTGAAATTACTGGTGACTCAACTAATGTATCTGTATTTATGATATGGACCGGCTTCTTTAACTGTTCTTTAGGTAAAGTACTAAGTGAAAGCCATACCAACTGTAATGTTGCAGTGCTATCTTTTCCTCCAGAATATCCAATTACCCATGGAATATCATCAACCAAATATAAATTTCTTACTGTTTCCATCAATCCAACTATTATTTCTTTAGTAATCGTTACATCCCGCTTGTTAACTTCGCAGGTCGCACACTTTTCTGCCATCTTCCCATCTCTCCTAGATATTAATAGACCCAAGGAATTGATTTTCCCTATGCTCTTCATCCTTTGAAAATTCAAGTCCAATTTCTCTTTTGATTCGATTTGCTGTAAGCATTATTGCTTTATTGCTTGTTATGATTTTTCCATCAGCCCTAATTACTCGTAATTTCCACTGTACTGCACTTCTTTTCCAATCAATGCTCTGAAGCTTCAAAAGAACATCTTCCATTTGACTTTGAGGATTATTATAAAAATAATTACCAATGATCCCAAATGCCTGTATCACAACACCTTGAGTAACAATATAGTTTTCTCGCAGATCCACTTTAGAAATTTCATGGTTCATTAACTCATTCCACTGAATAATATTTTGAACAATGTTTGTCCAAAATTTACACAAAAATCTTTCAGCTGCATCCGATACTTCAGTACAGCCAACAATTCTTTTATTTGCTGTATAGAAAGTATTTAATGTAAACAAGTTAGATGAAAACTTCCCTAATATATCCCTTTCCTTATCCGTATAATCATTTAGAAATTTTACCCGTGAGACGACATTCCTATTAATAACAGCTAGTGCATCTCTTGAATCATATAATTCTGCAATAGAATTAGATGTCTTGACGGCATGCTTGTTTAAATCAGTAAATAGCTGTTGACTTCTAGTTAAGCCTAAATCCTCATAAAGTACGACTGAAATAGTTTCTGTACCAAGTGAAGCGTCTTCATTTAAAGCATCTAAAATGGCTGCTTTTCTATGTTGTCCATCGTTAATCAAAAGGCGAGCATCCATAGCAACCTCTAAAATACCCGTTCCCAGCCCATCACTGCTTTCATGAAATTCAAATTCTCCATCTATTGAAGCTGCTAATGCTGAAAATGCATAAGAATCCCTATTTTCAGTTATATACCTACTAATAACCGGAATTCTGGACTCATTCATTTTTCTTTGGGCCCTATATTCCGGAAGAACATATTCTTCTGTATTAGGGAAAAGTTTTGATAACATTTTTAAAGGCACCATGGCTATATAATACTCTCTTCGCGCTTGTTTACCTCTTACCACTGGAAATTTGTACGTATAATCCATAATTCCTCCAAAATAAATAAGCTATACTTAAGTAGACTACTTAAGTATAGCTTCATCATTGTTTTTAGTCAATTAAAACCCTTATCTTTCTTCCAATATTTCCTTTGCATACTTCCAGAAAGCGTTATCTTTCATATAGATTGGATCTTGAACATTTCCTATTTTAACAATGCTTTCATGTTTCTTTAAATTTTTGATATCACTACAAATGCGTGACTCATCTGAGCTTCCTGGTTGTGTGTTGAATACAAACCTAACATCTGCATTGGCTAGGTCTGCTACATTATGAATTACCCACGAAAGTATATACTTTGAATAGTCCTCTTCCTTTGTCACAAAATGTTTTAGGAACTGCGTTGAAAGTATAGTTCCCACTCCAAATTCTCGGCCTTCCTTTAAAATCTTTCTCAGTGATGGGTAACATTCACGAAGAAAGTTATCTGCCTCATCTACCAATATGAGTTTATTCATTTGGCGATAACTGCCTTCTAACTTGCTGTGCCCCGCCGCCTGCATCTGCGAATAGAACAGATCCAGTGTCAATGCAACAACAAGGTTTTGAATATCCGCATCATATCCCGACATATCGATAACTACTACGCCATGAAGAAGATCAAATAAAGATTTTGTATTTGATGCTACAGGTTCAAAAATTTCAAACATTGAGATTTTACTCAATATCGCATCAAGCACATCTCCCTTCTTTATATCTTCATCTAAATCATAAATTTGGTATATATTGGCAAATGTGGGTGGCTCATTAGCCCATGTAGAAGAATCTGCTTTTTTAATTCCGCATCTTGAATATGCCTCATCAATACAATTCAATAAAATATTCTTCTGCTTTGGACCTAATGAAGAATTTACTTTTGCCAAAGTATCAACAAAGGTATTTGCCGTATGTACTGGCAAAAGTGGCTTTGGTGTTTCAGACCATGCCAAAGCCAATGAATTAAATGGTAAATGATATGGTCTATATACCTTTGCATCAGTCAGTTTTACAAAATCCGTTTTTGTTTCGTTATAGTCTCCTTTATAATCAAAAATAAGGATTCCTACATCATCTGATGCAATATTTGCTGTACGTTTCTGATAAATCTGTGCAATTAATGACTGTGTAAACTGAGTTTTACCAGTTCCCATTGTACCTATAATACCAGTATTCGTATGAAAAAGAACATCTGTATTATTTGGTTCCCAAATAACATCCATACCATTTTGCTGGTTCACGCCAAATTTCACTCGGATTCCCGGAGAAGATACTTCTAACTTATTCATTTCCGAAAGCGTATTTTGAGGCTCATCAAATGGCTCATCATCGGGATTTCTCTCTTCTTGCTGTCCAGAACATTCACATATCTCTTTATCTTGTGTATTCTTATCCTGCTCAAATTCTGTAACATTTAACTTGGAAAAATCTCCTGTCAAACCTGAAATATCTTTCTCATTAAACAGCATGAATTCATTATCTTGTCTTAAAGCTATATTATCAGATATCTCATCTATAGTTTTTAGAATCAATTCAAATTCGTCATATTCGAGCATTTCAATAAAGTTAATAGCATCTTCCTTAAATGATGTCCGGCGTTCAATATGTGCCTTTCTAAAAGAGAGAACAGCACCCTTTCCCAAAACCTCTCGAATATCATCAGATATTTCATACTCCTCATTTAATATCGCTTCTCTAAACTGATCAATTACAATATCCCATTTTTGTGAGTCATCTACATGATATACCTTCATTTTTTTGCAACTCGTAACCAAAAGTTGCATCAAAAAGTTTCTATTTACTTTGTATAAAATTGTTCCTACCAATTCATCATTAGGTGCGAATGCTTGCTTCAAACCATTAGCAGTAGACGCAGACTGTTCAAATGCCTTTTTAATTACTACATTATCATTTATTCCCGTCTTTACCTCAGTTGGATACAAGTATATTTTTAATTTATCCGCATTGTAATTCAATCCAATGAATAATAAATCGTCACTCGTCGGTCCTTTTTCGAATCCAAGATTTTTGGCTGACAAAATACTTTCGTCCCGTGACAAACCTGCTCCTCCAGACACTCGTAACATTTCTTCCAAAGAGATAGGAACCCACAGAATATCTGGATGACGCAAGAATGCCAACATAAATTTGATTGCAGCAACAATACTAATTTTTTCTCTAGAAAAAGTTGAATCCTTATTTGCTCCTACCATCTTTTTAGACGACACAAGTCGTAGCAGCCAATCTCCGTTGATTGCATTAAAAAGATTTATAATATTGGAAATATCCCGAAGTTCTGCATCTATACCTTTATCTTTCAAATATTCTTGAATTACTTTTGAATATTGCTTTGACTTTTGAGTTACTGTTATCGCATCATATCCACTACTAGAAGTATACTGATCACTATAATGAATTATCAACAAATCACTATTTGCTTCTTTTTCACTGAAAAAATCCAAGTCTACTTTAGGATTCACAAATACAACCCAGTTTGAAGCGTCATATATTCCATTCATCTTATCTTCCGCTTTAGAATCTATCTGTGTAGATATACTACTCCCTGAATAATATGGATTTCCTGTCGTTCCTACTTGTACTAGTGCATTATATTGTTCCGTTAATTCAATTAGCTTTGTACGTTTCGCATATTTTGTTCCAAATCCTGTTCTGTATTTCTGCCCATACTTACTAGAAGGTACCCCTGATAAAATTCCTCCAATTGATGCACCCGTCTCAATTTGATTCATAGTTGCAATCTCAGATGTCACCTCAGATTCCATTTCATAAAATGATATATGTGCATAGGCATAATTTTTCCCTGTGTCTTTATAAAAATAACATGCAACATTCTTTGACATTATGCCTTCAAGATTGTTCATTGTAATACCACTTACAACCGAAAGCTTCATATCAGCTAAATACTTTTTGAGCAGCCCATAATCTCTCAAATTTGAAAAAACATTTCCTTTTTTATCATCTGTATAAACATGAATCTCAAACCTCATTAGCTGATCTACGTCTGGCTGACGATTAACCGAATGAATAAAATACTGAGCAATTCCTATAAAGACATCACTGCAATCCCCCATATTAATCAGATTAATCTTAATTGTCTTATTATTAATATCCTCAAAAATGTATTTGAAGTGTGAACTAAACTCTACAATTTTTTCTTCTACAAGTTTCGGAACATATCTTCTGCTGCCACGATATTTCCTGTTTTCAGCTGGAGCATAATACTTCCATTCTGTAGAATATAATTGGTCGGAGACCTTATAAATTTTTTTATTTCTTCTTATATACGGTAACAAATTAATAGAGTTTAGTCTGTCAACAACAATATCCGATGCTGAATCTATAGATTTTTCTTTCGCCAACATCAACTGATATTCAACGTTCAGTGGATGTAATGGTGTAAGAAGTATTTCATTATCTTCATTTCCAACTGATATTGATCCCAAGAACAATGCTTCTTCCTGTAACTTTGAAAATGGCTTACCTTCTTCCAACGTTACAAACACCTGCTTAAATGCCTCCAAATATTTCTGAGCTGCTTTTTTAATTTCCCCTCCCATATATGCCAAAGTTGGAACCGTAGATGCTGACTTGTAAGCTGCCAAAAAATTCAAATATGAATTAAGCAAATTACTTTCTATTTCTAGATTAACCTTTTCAATCTTAACTTGCTCTGATGCATAAAAATGACGACACTTTCCATAGGTAATTCCATCATCAACTATCTGCTGTTCTATGCGTAGTTCACGGAGTAAATTAGCCTTTGCAAAATACTCTTGTGATTCCTTATAAATATGCAAATTATCAATAAATTCAAAATTACCCTTTGTGGCGATTTTATCTCTAAGAATTTTTCTTCCTGTTATTTCCACACTCTTTGCTTCATCTGGAAAAAGTGAAAATGGAACAACTATTCCTGAAAAATTAATTTGTATATTAATACCGCATCCATAATTTGCAAGCTCGTCCTCTGAGGCATACAAATGTAAACGTTCATCATAGTTACAACGATACTCTTCATTATCATCTAACTTTTCTGACATATTTTTCGCGCCATTTTGGTTAAATATCAAATCAGTTCCAATTCCAAGCAACTTGATACTTGATTTAGATTTTGTTTTTTTCCAATTAATGATAAAATTTCTTTTTATGGTCTCTGCCAAATATGTTGCATAAAGGTCTAAAATACAAATTTTAAAAATATATGTAATATCATTAGCTGTATCAGTAATTTCAATCTTATGAAACGATATACCGCTTCTATTAAGTTCAAAAACCAGATTATTTGCCTCTTTTACAAAAGAAATATCATCTGCTGAAATATCATTATAATGTACCTTGACATTACATGCCACACGAATATGAATCATTGGATATTTATCCGGATTAAAAATAATCATACTCCGTCTGCGTTTTTTAGTTGTCATGGAACCTTCGTTGCGTATCAGTACTTTTTCATCCAATGCCAATGACTCCAGTGGAATTTCTCCATATATGGTAATATCTTCAAGATCTATTTGTAATGGATTTTCTTTTTTCGCCTGCTTCTTTTCCATTGCTGTCAAAACTTCTGCATAGGTAAACAAAGTACTCCAGTTCTCCGGATCATCTTTACGAGTACGCTCAATTCGGATAATGAAACTATCTTCAAAGTCATTAGACAAATCTGACTCTAAATTTCCAAATCTTATACTACGATCAATCCTCTCAAAAAACTGATTGTTCTTCTTCAATTCCTTATCAATCTGCATCTTACCAAAATTGGAGAAGTCCTTCTTTCCATCAACATAAAACAATCTGAACCCCGGGAAATTATTCCGGGCTACTAACCCGCCACTCATAATTGATAACAAATCTTTATACTCATAAAGTGATGTTTTATCGCTGAATACATCACTTTCTCTACGGCTCAATTCAAAATCTAAAATACGTTGCTCTAAAAAAGTGAGCTGTGTACTTTCCTCTGCCATCTTTCGAATTTCTTGCATAAGATTACCCGGATAAAACGGCATACCATTAGCAGTCATATTTCTAGAACCACTCTTAGCACTATCAATTGGATTTGAAGAAATCATCAAAATAGGTTTCTTAGCATCATTTGCTGCATTTCTCAAGGTTGCACATAAAAAATCATTTGTCATCCCATTAATCTGTGAAGCAATAATTATTTCATCATCAACAACTTTCAGGGTATACGTTCTATATACAGTGCCATCCATACACTTGTACGAATACTCTCCCAATGTTTTATTTTGCTCAGACAGCTTTCGAAGAGATTCTGTTACCCCTTCAACCATATCCCCATCGTCGAGTTTTAGACAGAAACTCTCCCCTAATTGCAAAATTCCTTGTGACGAGATTGCCTGAAAATAACCATTTATTCTTTTAGCTATAAAATCATAAAATTCTCTTAACATACTGTGCATCTCCACTATCACTCTTTTTATCAATCAGATTTAATTTTGTAAAAAACTCCTGTAATAATTCCTTGGAAGTATTATCTAAATAAATCCCCCTATATTCATATTCTTTATAAAGATCTATTAATCGAATCCTGTCTTTATCTTGCAATGAAATTTTTGTAAGAAAAATAATGTCTCGTTCTGTAAGATTAAGAACCAATCCAGATTTTTTACGATTCTTTACCCAACGTTCTTTGCAAAAATCCGAAAACTTCTCATTATAGAACTGATTTGCTCGTTTTCGATCCGTATTAAGGAACTGTTCCTCTACACACTTGAATAAATGCCTAAGAGCTTTATCCGTTTTCGATCCACCTTCTGCATAAGGAATTTCATCAAATTTTTTATAATCTCCGACACACGAGGTATATGCATGCTCTGCACTTTTTATTTCTGACGCAACAAATTCATCTCTACTTTCATTTGCTTTCACATAATTTTGTAAATCTATGTAGTCGCACATTAGATTTATATCATCATGCTGGTTAATAATTTCTAAAGTAATCGCATGGCTAAACATATGATTGATTTTTGCCTGTAGATTTTCCCAGCCTTCAACACAGCACAATCGGTTTTTATTTACTCTTTCCCAATCTAACGCAAAATATAGGGGTATTGGATCCTCTCTCTTTCCCATACCAAATTGGTCTAGCGTGATGCACGTTTGAGAAACATAATAAAAATAATATAGTGCCAAAAGATTTGACAGGTCTTCCAATGAAGTCATCCCGGTATCAAGCATGAAGTAAAAATCTTTTTTAAATTTTTCTTGAACATTCGTAATTATTGGATAGTAAGGCTTTTCCTTTCCCCTTTCTAATTGTTTAGATTCGATACTATCTATTACCATCTTTTCCAACACGTTATATGGATATTTATCAATAGCTTCTTTTATTATTTTACGGTCTGCATCACCAACTCCCATAACACATGACATGAAAAAAGCAACTCTATCAGCACTTTTATTCTGAACGTTGGTTTGATATGGATATAAGCCAATATTCTCGGCAATAAAATCTCCACCTCTAAAAAATAGATTAGATATTAAATCTTGAAAATATTCAAGGTCCTCTGCATCTATATCAATGTTACTGATCAACCTTTGACATAAAGACTCTTCATCTATATCCTCTGTTTCCAAATCAAGCGCTTTTCTAAAAAAACCACTGATAATTTCTTCCATATCATAGACTATAGGCGCCTGAGATTTTCCACTTGCTTTGTATGGGAATAATTTAAAGGCATTATCAGGATAATGGGACAATCGCAATGAATCTAAAGACTTCTCTTCTTTTTCCTTTACTTTAAAGCTATCTTTAAATCTTAACTCACTAAATTTGTAGTTCACTATTATCTCACCACCTTAAACTTGTATCCAAATTTTGTTTTATCTAGAATTGCTCTTTTCCCATTTTCTGAAACAATCATAATATTCTCACTAGCCGATCCCGTTTTTAAAACCTTAGAAACAAAACTAATAAAGTCAGCATGATTATTTCTATCCTCAGCCGTCTGAACATAGCCATCGTTCAATCTACTGATTAATTCAAATAATGAATAATCTATATCTAATGAGATAATTTCTTTCGTCTTTACATCTTCAAAGCACAACATTATAATTGGCGTAAAACGTTGTAGACTATTATCTCCATTACTAGATGGTACATTTTCAAGAAACGCCTCAAATTTTACATTTTCATATAGTTCAAATCCTTTACTCTCACTCAATCTGATATTTGAATCCGCTTCACTTCCACACCACTGTACAACACCCTTTTCAACCATGTCATATATAGATTGGAGTTTTCCTTTCTTTCCTGAGTTATAATAATAAAGATCTTTTAAGAAACTCTCATAAACCTTATCAGAATTCTCCGCATTCATTATTTTTGAAATACGAACAAGAATATTAAACATTTGAGCCTTTAATGCCCGATTGTAATTCAACTTATTCAAACTTTCCTTTGTACATAATACAGAAGAATATGCACTCCCCCCAATTGCCTCTTTTATAGACTCAGAGATATCCGAAGATACATAATAGAAGATGGCCATTGTATCCGCTATTTCAGTTCTAACCAATAATGGATCATACTCTCTAAGAAAGTTCATTAAATTCGACAAATCGCCATAATCAAACATTAAAGAGGGGGTAATACCACCAATATATTCTTTAAGATAATCTTCCGTATTAACTGATGCATCCGCTAACTTTTTGTAACTAAAATCATGTGCAACAATAATATCATAAATATAGTTCAAGATTTCTCTCGTAGTCAATATCTCCTTATCCTTTATTGTTGTCTTTACTAAAATTTCGGCCACAAAACTTCTAGCTGCTTCTTCTGACATAAAAGCGTAATTATGTCTAACTGGACAATTTAACGCCATTGGGCATTGAGCACACTTGCTCTGATAACACTCATAAAAAGGGTTTTTTTCATTATTTGTAAAAATTTTAGAAAGAATATCACTGATAAATTGGGGATCCACGCCATTCTCAGTTAAATAATACATATGATAATCTGAAAAACTTACATGTTGAAAACTACTTGTCGCATCATATATATTTTCATTTATTTGAGATGTGAGAATATTACTCTTCATGGCATATTCGCGTAGCATTGCATATTGTTTTCCGTATTCTGACTCGATAAAGTTACTTAAAACGCCCAAATTTATTGCCATTATAATATTCTGACCTGGCAGATTAATGTTTGCGTCGGAAAAACCATTTAAAACATCATTCAGCGTTTCTATGGCCGTCTTGAAAGGCGCACTACTCTCAGTGGCATCGTTATAAACACAATATCCATCAAGCAATTTCTCTTCATCCAAGTTCTTTAAATATGAAAGCAAATGTGATTTTCCATCACCAGCACTTCCACATAGAAGTACAAGTGTCTTCTTTCCAGATTCATTGATTTTTTTCAATATTACTTTAAGGTCTACCTCTACAGGTCGCGATATATGCATATACGCTTTAAAGTCATCAAATTTTCCAATATTATCTATTGACTCATTTGAAGACTTTCTAAGTTTATTCAGCTCATCTACAAACTCACATTTCCCCATTTTTTTCACTCACCTTTTTATTATTAAAACTACGTCTTCTATTCTCTAAGCCAGTGTTTTACATTTTTTAATTATCAAAAATCAAACGAGCTCATTTCTATTCATTCTTCATAAAGTACCAAGACTAATCTTTATTTGCTTACAAAGCTCATAATTTTATCCACTATGCAACAAATCAACATATAATTTTTCACATCCATTTCTATTATACTTTCATTCGTTTAATATCACAATAAATAATCACACTTTTCTCAATACTATCAAATTTATAATATTCTCAAAAATTATTTCCGGCCTAACATTTTCTGTAACCAGAAAATAATCTTTCAATAACGTCTCCATAGTATTCAGTGGAAAAACATAAAGGAACTCATCAAAAAACACTGGATAAAAGCTGAAAACATCAAAAAATGAGGTAATTAATCAGATTGATTGAATAAAAATACTAAGATCCATGTGAACCGGAATACGAGAATAAGCTTAATCCTATTTTTTTGTAAGTTAAGGAACTTCCTATTTTCGTTATTACACCCCGCTGCATTTAGAGCTAGAAAACCTATGATTTCCTATCTTTACTATTCAATATAATCAATATAAAAAATTACTCGTGCATTAATTATATTTCAAATTCATTATATAAAATGGAATACTCCTCTTGTTCAATCAAGCTCCATCTATATTGGGGCTTTTGTGGAATATCGTACATATTAAAAGGATTCTTTAGTACCTCTCGAAATCTCAAAGCATTTTCTTTCTCAATCATTAATATATTTTTTAAATCTTCAATACTTATAACTGGTACTTCACCTAATTTTGAAAAGTAACTATTTCCTGTAATTATCACGTAAAATATTTCTTTAATCTGAATTTTTTTACTCACAATTTTTTCTCTCTTCAAATTAGAAAACAACAAATAGTCGTCCTCCGTAATAGCTACCCTACAAGCATTTATTTGTTCAATAGCTTTTCTAATTATACATTCCGCCTTCCATAGTTGAAATGGTTTTCTATTACAATGAGCAACCTTTATTTGTCCAAGAATCACTTTCCCATCTTTGTATGCAACAAGATCAAAATCTGTTTTCTTTACTTTTAATCCTGATTGTAAAACCTCCCAACCGCACTCATTAGTTATAGACTTAACTACATTTTCAAAGACATTCTTTCCAAAAAAATCCACTTCTTCTCCTAGTATTTTTGACCCTTTGGCATTTAATGCAATATTCCTTGATTCTTCAAAAACATTATAATCTTCATCAAACATCCACTTGGCAATAATGATATTTTCTCCAACCCGAAAATAAAGATGTTCGCAAAAATCAGACAAAAAGTCAGAATTCTTAAATACAATATTATATACTGTCAAAAATTCTTCATCTGTAATTTTATCTCCAAAACAAATATTTTTTTTAATTTCTTTATAATGTATGGAACGATACATACCTGATTGAGTCATAATTAAAAATAACACTTCAATGTAGAGATATAATAATATAGATACTATAACAGATGCCGTATACTTCATTTCATAATGACGTAGCAGAATATCAAGCATATTTTCTCCCAAAAATTGTCTATCCAGCATTCCATTCATCCAACTTTTTAATATTTTACCATCTTCCTCAAAATAACATTTTTTACATATATAGCATTCATAAAACTGATATATTAAATCCTTTTTCCAGTCTTTAACCGCCATACGTTCAGCGGCAACTGTGCCATAATAGGCCGATCCCAACATTAACCTATAACTATATTCTGGCTTTTTCATACGTAATTGAACTTCAGGCCTGTTCTCTATAACTTCTATTTTCTCAACATCCTCTTTAAGGTAGCTAATATCATCAAACTTTTCAGCAATACAGCCACACTTTATCGCTTCTGAATAAATTGACTCAATTAACTTTTCTTTACATAAATAAATACTCTCAGCAATTTCTATTTTGCCCTGCGCTTCACTCCACGCTGTATCGTCAGGCAATACACCAGTTGCTAATTTAATCAAGAGTTTTTAGGATATCCAATAATACTGGGGTTATCCATTGCGAACATACCGACACATACTAAAAAAATAAATAAAGAATCAAATCCCTCTTGTATCTGTTGACTAATTTTATACTGAATTCTATTTATTACTGGAAATATTTCTTTTATAAAATATATATAATTCTTTACATTATCTGGCCTATTATATGTTATTAGTTCATATATCTCTTCTTTTTCTCTTTGATCAATTTTATTTGACAAATAAATCTTTAATAACATTTTTTGATTAAGCAATTCCTCAAAAGGAATATCCACAATGTTCTGCATTATATAGCTAGTAAGCTCAGTTTCACATTCTACTGGATTATTAATATATTTTTTAATTTTTTCTATGCTCCTCATTTTTACCCCATTATACTCCTCTCTTGTAAATATCTGCATTTATTTGTACCATTATAAGTTGTTAAACAGCAATATCAATTCATATCATATAACTGGCTAATCAGAACAGCTTCCTTATATGTATCTAACGTTCCGAAGCTCTGTTTATCGCTCCCATGAATGCAGGAAAGTATAATCGAAAACTCCTCCAGAAACCATTTCCACCAATCCGCATTCCACCACTAAAATCAATTCCAACATCTCCCAATATAATCAATATGTCTTCACGTTTCGTCTGAAAATGTTCACAGAACGCTTCTTCCCATTTAAACTGTCCATAGGTATCCCCAGTAATATAAATCATACCCAAATTCCTTTCCGGATGATTACCTTTCGGTCGACATCTTAATTATATCATACTTTATTTACAAAACGAAAAAGTTGTCTTATATTCTCCTTTTACAGAAAAAAATAAATTTTCCCCATATATTGCCCCCTATGGCTCTCAACCATAGGGGACAACAATTAACACACATTCATCTATTTTATTCTATAAGACTAATCCTACAATCTCGACGAGAATATTTATATACCCCATCAGAAAGGACATCCTCTTCCGGTACCTCATTCCTATTTATCTGACTGACCATTTCCTGCAATTCTCCATAATCCATATCTCCCTTATCCGGAAGCAATATGACTTCATGCACACTGGAGGGAAGTATAATAACATCAGCATTTTGCTCCTCAGCAAACTTCTTTAAACAGTCCTCATATAAAAGGCATCCAGCTCCATTAATCTGCTTTTTATTCGAAAGCACATACAAGTGTGGTTTCTGCGAATCAAAATCCAAAAAATCTTCTACCATCTCCTCCATTTCCAATTCCTCTAAACGCCCCTTCAAAATATCGCACATAATCTCTTTCATCGTTTTAATTTTCGGCGGCAGCAATATGGGAGTATTTCTCATTGCCAGACGATACAGTTCCTCTTTCTCCACTCCCCAAGGCTCCATATGAGAATTGTGAATCAAAGCCGTCATTTGCCCTCCTTTGTGCTCATCAAGAATCAGATAGAATACCACTGCAAGATCCAGAAATTCAATATATGGAACATCCTTTAAAAGCTCCTTATTCTTTTCCCTCTGGATCAGCTTAAAAGCCACTTTATCCTCCAGATTATTAAAATTCAAAAGCGCTCTCATGTCGCCAAAAACCACGTCATTATTCTCGTTATACGCAGATAGAATATCTTCTAGGATTTCCTGCAGTGACATACCATGGGTAAAATGCATATAGTATGAATTTAAGTAAATTGTGGGAGCGATATTTTTACTTGCCTTCCCAATAATCAGCCCATCCAGCACAATTCCGTTATTTTTTGTTATCTTCTGAATCCGAATCTTATAATCACTACCAAATCTTTTCTGCACTGCTGCTCTAACTTCCTCTAAAAACTGATTGTAATTCATTTGTTCTTCCTCCATTATCTTTCTCGCATTTTTAACAACAAAAAGAAGCATCTCCTTAGAAATGCCTCTGGCAAAAAACTCATGTATTCATTTACCCACTTCACATAGCCAATCTCACATTTATTTACCAATGCAAAATAAAGCGGCATAATAGAAGCTATAATCTCAACTCAAACTACAACTTCTCCCCTACTCAAGACTTCTCTTCATTCTCTCTTTCATAATCAAACCGAACTCTTCCCACCAGATAAATAGGCACGGTTATCTTCCGAACTGCCATACCGCCATAAGTATCCCCTTTCAGGAAATAAACAGCCTCTACCTTTTCATTTTTTAAAAGCTGCTGCACTGTATCTGTTTCTGATTTCTCAGCCTCTACCTCCACGCCATAGCTATTATCATTTTTCCAGCGTTTTATAAGGAAATCAATTTCCCCGTCCTTATACGTTCCAAACATTGGAGCTATTCCTGTTATCTCAAAGCCCCTGATACGTTTTAACAACTCAATATACACAAAATTTTTACTTATCATTTCCCTTAGAGCAGGCAAATCTGCTCCTGCTGCATCCAGAAAATATCTGCATACTCCAACATCCTGAAAATTAAGACGATTATACAAAGATACATTTACGGGATCACATTCATTGGCCTTATCACAATAACCTATGATATCTGAACGATATAGCCAGTCTATAACTGCACAAATACTTTTCTTCATGGTTCTATTGCTTTTTCCATTATAAATAATACGAGATAATTCTGTAATTAAATCACCATGCTCCTTTTTCTCCCGGGCAGAAAGCTGTGCAATTGCAGGAAATATCTGCTCCAGCAAAATCATTTCCTGTATACCGCCTAAGTATCTTTTTGATTCTTCTATAAAAGTCCTTATAATCTGCGTCAAAACTTTTTTGCATTCTTGCGTATCCTGGGTTTCCATATAACAATTTATGACATCCGGATAGCCGCCTATTTCACAATATATCTTATAATATTCTTTTAGTTCATCATATTGTTCGGGATTACTGGAACCAAGCAGATCAACGTCATTGTAAAGCTTCCGTTTCCCAAATGCCTCAACAAATTCTTCGAATGACAACGTATTAAGTATCAAATTCTCTGTGTCTCCTGCTGAAAGAAAATACCCCTTTTCCAATGTCTTTCCTAAGTAACTGCCTGCAACTATAAAATGACATACAAAATCTCTTGAAAATCCTCTGATTTTGGAATACACTTTTGCTGATTCCTGAATCTCATCTATAACAATAATCGTGTCTTTGTTATCCTCGAACCGGGAATCGAACAATCGGATAGCCTCTTGCAGCGCCTTTTCTATCCGCGGCTCTCCGGGCTTCCAGGCAGATGCCTGTTCCATACAAGCAAGAAATTGTTCACCGGACAGCTGAGCCATATTAATATAGATATAAACTTTATAATTATCTCTGGCAAATTTATCCAGAATAAATGTCTTTCCAGTCTGTCTGGAACCTTTTAATTCCAGGACCTTACCGCTGTCACGCTGCTTCCACCGAAGCAGATCATAGTAAATATTTCGTTTCAGTTCCACCAGAGCCATCCTCCTTTTCCAATATTTCTACTGTAACACACCACAACCCTAATTCAAATTCTTTTCAGTAAAATATATTACTGAACTCCTTATCTTTCATTATAGAAGCTTCCCTTTCTCAAAACTTTAAAAATACCTTTAGAACCCTGGCTCCATCTTTCATACCGGCAAGATACAGATAACGATTTTCTTCTGCCGACTGCATGACCCATTCATCCCAAAACTGCTCCATAGCAACTTTTGATTCCTCATCCAAACGTTCAAGAATATCTTTCATCTTGTGGTTTAACTCCCTTTCCTCATGAAGGGTTTCATCAGAACGTGCATTTAACAGCATCTCAATACGGTCACAAATGATCTGTTCCAATAAATCTTCCAAATTCATATCATCACCTTTTCCTTTTTTGCAACTAAAAAAAGCCCCCGCAGTCTCATACCGCAAGGGCTAATCCTATTGTACTCGTTGAAACCAATCCGGCACATTATGAGAAACACGGACCGGGATCCCATCTTTATAGATGGCAATTCTTCTAAATTCCTTAGTATTATCATATAGAGAAGCCAGATTACACATAGGAAGAACAATCTTCAAGTTCTGGAATGTTTCCAGATATCGTTTCTCCACATCCTTATCCGGTATTCCATGCCCACCTTTTGATACACGGTAGGCAATCCTCTGTTTTGCCAATTCCACACAATCAACTCCAACATAATAAAGTTCAATGTAATATCCCTGATTCCTGGCTTTTTCTATGGTTCTAAAAATGGTCTTTCCACAGAGCGTTGTTTCCTGATTAAAGGAACTTCCGGTAGATAGACATTGATTCAATTCCTGAACAGCCCGTTTTCCAGCTTTCATAATATCACTGGTTATTTTCCAGTCCCCAAATGTTTTAAGAATTTCATCTGTATTTATTCTAGGCATCTGATGATACTTGGGAAAAGTCTGATACAGCGTAGACTTCCCAGCCCCATTTACTCCTGCAAAAATAACATATCGTTTCATCAAAACCGATTCTCCTCAATCACCTTTCTCTGTCTCTGCTGAAGGACAAGGTCACTGATCATAGAATAAAATTCCTGTTCTTCTTCCGTCTCCGCCCCAAGGATTAACTGTGTAGTCTCATCCGGATCTAATTTCATGCACTCTTTGTACAACATTTTCAAGGTTTCATTCGTTGACATATCATCACTCCTTCCTTGTAAGTAAGTCCATTATATCATAGGAGCATAATAAAATACAATGAGCGCTCGAACATTTGTATCAATTATGCCAGTACATATTTTGCTGCATGCTCTGTAAATCAGCCTTCCATTTCGTTTTGCTTCTGCTCCATACTCAAGTCCATGCTTAGTTCCGCCTTAATTGTATCGTCCATATGCCATCATCAAAAATTCATTCACCTTAATTAAACCTTGTATTGTTGATACTCAAACTCACCTATTTCCAGCACAAGGGGCATCCCGGGGCCATATAGCTTTGATATATTCGATTGCAGACAGGACAAATTGCTAATTCCCCTATGCGAAACTGCTCATCAAGCCATGATTCCGGGTCTTGTCCATCTATACTTAAAAACATTTCCTCCGCTATCTCCTTCTGTCCCAGGCTCAGTTCGAGAAAATTCGCTCCGGTATACCGCCGTCCAGCAAGCTCCGGAATATAGCAAACTCCAGATAAAGAACAATAAAATGCCTCCGGGTTCTTATAAATACCTCTCTTGGAAAAACATTTCTTTTGAAGTTGTCCTAATGCTATTGCATCATGAAAAATACGCCTATCACTCTGACTTCCCTTTATCATGCCACCTCACTGTTTTCCGATGTATCCGGCAGACACTCATTCCGTATCTCGCTCATATCAATGGAAAGCTGTGTTTTCACCGTTTCATCTAAGGTAATCGCTTTCTGAAAATCTGACTTAATAGGTGCATATTTTAACAGCTGCTTAATCACCGTCTTTTTCGCCATCCCCTCATAATTATTCTTCCATGGACTGAAATCCGAAGTAAACGCTTTTGAATACTTAGTGGCATAAGCATCTACATAGCTTTTGCTCATAACTTCAAAGCGAAAGCCACCGTTATCCAGCCGGAAAATTGCGTAGAAAGCCCTGATCTCTCCTGGCTCATCAAAAGATGGCCGATGGGTCAAAGACGGATGAAGCCCCAATTCATAAGAAAATTCATCATTTTCATACACCACCTGAGCCTCAATGCTCTGCATCCTGTCATTGCGGTATGCCAAATCTATCAGTCCACGATATCCCAGCTGGAACTGACACTCCAATACCCCTTTATTTTTATATGGGATTAGATAAGCCTGTCCCAGGGGCGTATTGGGTTCCAGCCCAAGCTGAGCCGCATTCATCAAAGCCGCAATAAAGCTCATTGGAGTGCATTCCCCAAGCTTAGGAGTATTATTAATCGCAGACAACGCCATACGCGTAAATCTTTCTGGCGTAAGTATACTGGGAAGCGCCCGTTTAATTTCCGGTTCAAGGGCCTTAACCATATCAACGATTGTCATATTCTTTGTCAGCTTAACGGATTGACTTTGACTTCCGCCGCCTGCTGCCCTCTTCTCTAATTCCTGTTTTACATCTGACATTTTCTCACCCTTTCATTTTAGTTTATTCAATTCATTTGAAAAGGACCATCCTGCATCCAGCAAAACGGTCCCTCTCGTCAATAATCAAAATATCAAATTAACATAATCACGTTTAGAATCAACGACTGAATATATAATTCTGTTTGGTTCTGCTCTCTCATCTTATAAAAAACCAAATCATTTACCTGACTGTACATCTTTATATTCTGATTGCATTAAAAGTCATGAGATTTCCCCACCGAAAGATTTTTACGGATATCTGAAAATGTATTCTCGATAGGAGCAGTTCCCTCGTTATCCACATCAGCCAGAGCTTCCGCCAGCATTTTCCACAATTCCAGCTCGGTTTTCATCTTTTCATACTGGACATGGCTCATCAAAACAGTATCCTCCCGGCCATTTACTGTAATAAAAACTGGTTCTTGGGATTCCCGTGTTAAGGCTGATATCTCCAAATACTTACTTTGTAAATCAGATGAAGGTCTGATTGCTTCCATGTGTATCCTCCTCGTCATGATTTTATTGCATTACGATATCGTGATAAAAATACGTCTACAATCCGCATTTTTTGCATTGAGCAAAACAAGCATCATGTGAAGCGTTAAACTTGAATCTTTACATCTTAAACCTCAAACCATTACGCCGCCTTAACAGTAAATCGCCTTGACTGACTGCTTTTGGCAAAATCCCTGTAAAGATCCGGCCGTTCCTCCTTTAAACGCTTGCTGTCAATGCGGACCGTATCCACATTGCTCCAGGAAACTCTATAGTGCTCATTAAATGCCATTTCATATTCGCCCATATAAAGCTTAAGCTGCTGTTCAATCTGATTCTGCTCCTGTGTCAACTTCTTTGTCAGAAGAATGATTTCTTCCCTTCTTTTCAGCTGCTTATTTAAATTCGACGGAAGAGGAATCGTCTTTTTAAGGGCTGTTGGAAAATACCGGTTAATCACTTCGTTTGAAATATCACTGCCATCCGGGTCCGGCATATTTCCTGACAAAACATGTTCTTCCCAGAACTCTTTTTCTATAGCAATCAGATTTTGAATCAGCTCCTCATCCCGTTCAATTTTCTTATACTTAAATTCCCTCCCCAAAATCACAACAGCCAGATACCAGGCCTTCGCCCCAGTCACTGCCATATAATGATGACATTGGATTTCATAATGAGCAGGAACGGAATCTCCGGTCCATTTATCTGCATTATAGGCACTGGCGGTTTTGCACTCAAGCCCCATATTTTCCCCTGAAATAAGGCGGTCGACATTTGCCAGCATAAATGGATATTCTTCATTCTGATACATGGCGTTTGATCGCCGTACCTTTAAGCCTGTCTCTTCCATAAAACGCCGGGCAACATATTCTTCCAGATCCCGTCCCTGTCTCATGGATTCATTATCATAATCTTCTACTTCTGAACTTGTTTTTTCATAAAAAACACTCATAGGACTGACATAAGGATTAAGGCCGCAGATTGCACCTGCATCAGACCCGCCGATTCCCTGTTTTCTGTATTTCAGCCAATCTTCATGAGATAAGCCGTTTGTTGAAATCAACTTTTTCATTCATGCCGCACCTCCAATCCCAAAAGGCTCAATTCTTTCTTCCCGGAAGCTTACATATCTGCCCTCCGAACCAATCACAATATGGTCAAGCAATTCGATTCCCAGCAATGCCCCAGCTTCCTTAATCCGACCTGTAATAAGAGAATCTTCCCGACTTGGTTTCGGCTCTCCAGAAGGATGATTGTGAAAGCAAATGATTTTTGAAGCATTTGAAAGAATCGCATGCTTAAACAAATTACTGGTGTCTACCACACAGGCACTCACACCACCCACTGCCACAACTTCCAAAGCAATTGGCGTCATTGCCGAATCCAGTGACATGACCATCATAATTTCCCGGTCTGAATATTCAAAAAGAGGTCTTACAATGTCTGCTGCCTCTTTTGCTTCATGAAAACGCTGAGTACCATAAACAACCGTTCCTTCCCGGATCATCTTCAGCTTTATAATTCCCACCTTTTTCTTGGGAGCAGGCCACCTCATCATACTGATTACCTTTTCTTCCTGAGTCATACTTTTCATATACGTTAGATCCTTTCCATGGAAAAAGGAAGCACCAGTTTTTAAACAAGATACTTCCGTTTTCAATATAACTATTTTTTTCTTCTACCTTTACAGATTATTTTCTTTCTCGCAATCCAGGCAATGCACATACTTCAATGCCAAAACTGAATCACTTTATAAAAATACATAGTCCTTCATTTCCATTAATAACATTTCTGTGTCAACAAGCCCCTCATACCAGCATACGCTCAGAGGAACATTATTCAAATAGCTCTCTGTAATCTCACTTAGGCTCAAATATTCATTGATCTGCCTTTCAAATAAATCCAGCACTCCAGTGCTTACGTTCTGCTTCAAAATAGGAAAATCTCTGCAATCACATAATATCTTCCATTTCTTATTTATTTCCACCTCTTCCTTTCGCTTCAAGCATCATACCACCAAAGATTATAATAAGGATCTCTGAAATCTCTGGTCCTGAAACAGCTCCAACAGTTCTTCCCATTCCTCTGCATTATCCATTCCCTTACAACATCAGCAAGTCATCACTCAAAAAATCCCTCATGCTTATCCAAAATCCAATCAGACAAAACTACTTTTTAAGGTACACAATAATACGCCCATTTTTCCTGGTTTCTATCCGGTAAGCTCGCCTTAATTTAATTAAAGCACCAACGCCACCGCCCGCTACTCCAATTATAACAGCTGTCACTGCAACCTCGGTTCCTAAAATAGCAGCTGCAGGCGTCCCGGCAATCAGACTGACAATACCGGAAGTGCCACCCGTTATGGGAACCTGCATAAGTGCTATGATGGCAACAGCCAGGCAAACAAGACAAAAGCTCCAAAGAGTAAGGTTAATCTTATACAGCTTTTTTACCTTAGATGCAAGATCTCCCTCTAGTTCAATTCCATCCTTCCCCTCTCGTATTGCTTCTCCAAATTCTTCTTCATTACGAACATACATAGCTCTTCCCCCTTTACACTGCAGTTACCAGCGCATATGCCTTATCAATCATGGCATTGCCATCCACCGTCCTGGCGAATAAATTTTCCCGGTAATTGGCGCGTTCCCGAAGCGGCTTTGAATGAGTAGCAAAATCAGAAACGGCATTGACAAAACGGTAGGCCGTTTTCCCTACATGCTGCAAATCGGGAGCAGAAAAATATCTGTCCTTTACTTCTTCTTTCATCCGGCGCAGATTTTTTAGCTGCTGTTCAGTTGCATTATCAATCAAAGGAAAAAGAGCATCAATATATTCATATACCTGCTTATCCGTCAATTTCTGCCGGTTCATCTGATCAATGCTCCTTCCCAGCTCCGCCATGTAGGTATCTGCATACAGAAGTGTGTATCTGGCATCCTCCATCTTCCCCCGGATATCTCCTACATGATTGGTGGACCAGGAGCGCTTTGCTGTGGACAATGCCAGGTTTAGTGTGTTCTGGCAGACAACACGAATAGGTGTCATAGCCGCCTTGATTGCTCCCGTTCCATCATGAGAGTTCATGAACACCAGGTAAGGAGTGACCTCATCTCCGCTGATAATATACCGCTGAGGAAGCTTTGCCAGAATCCAGGTCCGCCGTCCTTCCTGCAGAGAGCCAGCCGTTTCATATGTAACACCTTCGCCTAGTAACTCATCCGTAAACGCAAAGGCTTCCTGATTTTGTACCACCTTATAACGATCTGTTACTACGCCCAATATACGATTATCATTGTCCCTTACATTTGCCTTAAAACCCAAAACGGGTATGCCGTCATCGCATATGAAATCTTTCTGGATGACCGTCCAGTTAAGCCCGGCAAGCTCCAGCGCTGATTTTGAGGTCGGAGCCTCTAATACCGAAGTGCCCAGGCCATGCCAGGGTGCCTTTCTTCCGGTGTAGAACATTGTTTCAACATTTGCTGCCATAATCGTTTCCTCCTGTCTTTTCATTTATTTAATTTTGTAACTTGTCATTTGCACCTGTAAAATGATTTTTCATGTTCTTTAAATCGTTTTACTATTCTTTTTCTTCATTTCCCACGTTTCCTTACCCCCTTTCCGAGCAATAAAAAAATACCCTCCTGTAAACATTTCAATAACTATAAATACTCTGAAATACTCACAAGGAGGGCTAAAGCATGTTGTTTGATGATTACGGAGACCTTTTAAACTTAAATGATATCTGCATGATTTTAGATATAAGACCGGCCACCGCTGCCAAACGCTGCCGGAGCGGTCGGTTAAAGGCCTTTAAAGCCGGACGGGAGTGGCGAATTACCCGGCTGGCTCTGGAAAGCTACATTTTTTCAGAAAGCCATTATTCCCCTTATACCTGATATTTCTCCGCACCAAACATAAAATCCCCAGGCCGCTAAGTGCCTGGGGAATCCTTTGGTTATTCATCTTTTCCTAAAAGTTCAAGAATGCAGGTAACTGCCTTCAGAATAACCGTGAGAATTTCTTTGTACATGAAGTTTACCTCCTGAAGTATTCTCACGGTTATAATATCTAATTGAAAAGATATTCCTTTTAAATAACCTGTTTTCTGCTTAATTTATCTGAATTTTAATTGCCACTATTTTTACATCATTACTGTATATCATAATAACCGTCAATAGGATATTCTAATTTGGAGCTTGAAGTATCAACCCATATATTGATTTTAGTGTAATCATTTATATCATCCCATAATGCGATGACATACGCCGGATTCTTTCCATTTGAATCTACTAAATCTCCTTGACAAACATATTTAGAACCATCATTTCCATATACTCCCATAGACCATGCTCCGTCGCCATCATTAGGATATAAAGTATATATGGTCTGATCAAAATTCTTGGTTGTAGAGAATACAAGAACTGGCACTCCATCTTTAATATCTGCTTTTACAAACAGACCAGACTCTTCCGCATACCATGTATTACTAAACTCTTTCCATACCGGGTATTCTTTTAATTCCGGATAGGTATTGCTTGTGCTGGGAATATAAACATCTTCCGGCATATCAGAATAATCGTCAGGAAGATCCCCGGAAGCTTCTTCTGTAGAATAAACCGCACTTTCTTCATCATAATAGCTGTCAGCTTTTACAGCACCATTAGGATCGAACACATAATCATCTTCCGTTTCTGGAACCGTTGGTGCCAGAGCTGCCGCCTGTGTGCTTCCAACTTTGTTTGAGAACGAATTCACCGGAGTAGTATCTGCCGGTCCTCCGTTTTTAATCATATAATCTGCCGCTTCAAATATCATATACAATGAAGTCGAGTATTCTAATTCATTTGTTGCCGTTTTCCCTTCATACTCTAAATAAGATATATTAAAATAATCGGAATCTTTGTCAACCGCAAATTGAACACATAGAATGCCTTTGCCATCTGAGGAACGTTTTAATTTACCATTATATTCTACATAATAGATACCTTTTTCTTTGGTCACATACTTCCAACTACCATTATCACAGAGTGCATCAAACGCTTCCCCATAAGTCATATTAGGATAATTGACTGGTGTTGATTCCTCCACTAACTTGGCAACTACAAATCTGGCCGGAATGATATCTGTAATTTTTCCGTTATTAAGAAAATTCCCAATCAGGATAAAAGCTGCCAGACCAAGAATTGCATTTCTCCATTCCTTTGCTTTCTTCTTTCCCTCTGGGGTAGACTTATCAATTTTCAATCCTTTCAGTTTCTCCGATATCCAACCAACGAATCTATCGACTTTCTTTCCAACATCTTCTGAATCAATGTCAGCAATCTTCTGACCGATTGTTCTCCTTTCCTCTTCACCAGTCTGCTCTCTTTCATCTGGCATATCTATTGTTTCTTCCATATTTCTTTCATTTAAATTTTTATCATCTTCGTTCATATCTTTTCTCTCCTTTGAAAACTCTACAGTTTTAAAGAATCCTATTTTCTTGACCGCTTCACTCAACCTCATTCTCAACATAAAAAACAAGAAATAACATTTCCAACTCTGCCGGATAAATCCATTGGATTTCTTCCAGACTCACCTTACTTACTTTCCGTTTTACTTCTCTCCGATTCTGCCATAACTATTACGTGACCGAAACGGCATGCCGTAACCTTATAAGTATTTATTAATCCTCTCCGTTCGTAAACTTAATCTGCAAATTTACTTAATCTCTCTTCCTCTCATCTACATTATTTTTTATACCCCTTTGTACCACCTCCAAGTTCTAAATAAAAATGACTTCTTTAATTGATTCAATCATAACAAGTAATAGTGACATCTAATGTCTCTGTAA
Organism: [Clostridium] celerecrescens 18A; assembly: GCF_002797975.1. Classification (NCBI taxonomy): domain Bacteria; kingdom Bacillati; phylum Bacillota; class Clostridia; order Lachnospirales; family Lachnospiraceae; genus Lacrimispora; species Lacrimispora celerecrescens. Next base: position 4,048,629 of record NZ_PGET01000001.1, read on the forward strand.
ATGGTTTTTCAAAAAATTTTCACCTTTATAGAGCTTTAGATGCCACTATTCCCAGACACAATATGTATTTAAAAAGCAGGATATCTTAAATTTTTATTCTGCTTACCTCCAGAGATATCACATGGTTACAATACTGGGTAATTTTTTATGAATCCCCTGTTACTGCAGCCATGCCCCATCAAGTCCCACTCTGTACCCATCCGGCGTTACTGTATCTGAGGCCATCCTGCCATCTGCATTCAAATAATACCACTTTCCGTTTACCTGCACCCACCCTGTTTTCATTGCACCGGATTCCTCCAGATAGTACCAGTTGTTATTATCTAAAAGCCACCCTGTTTTCATTTCACCAGATGCAGGAACCAGATAATACACCTTATCATTAATTGCATTCCAGCCTTGCAGCATATAGCCATCTGCACCGATTCTGTACCAGCAGCTTTTTACATAAACCCATTCATTTGCATAACTGCTTCCATCTGACTTCGCGAATTTCCATCCCTTTTGGTCTTGATTCCAAGCTCCTGGGGTTTCCGGGATCGCAGGGCTTGTTGCGGATGATGCTTTGGAGGAATAAAAACCGCCACTGCCTCCGCTGCTGCCTCCGCTATTACTGTTTCCCCCATTGTTACTTCCCGTTCCTGGCTCCTCTACTACAACTTCTTTTGTGATTTCTGCGCTGCCGTTAATAGCCCTGCTTCCTTCCCCGGATACTTTAATGGAACCACCGGAAATTTTGACTTCCCCGGTTGAATCATTTTCATTCGCAATGGCTATGGACTGTGTTCCTGATACAGTAATGGTCCCATTTGTCATGGATATCTTTCCCGTCTTATCATTAAATACCGCGATTTCATTATCAGATTCTGATATAATATGTCCACCTTGGATATTCAACTCTGCTTTTTGCAGATTCTTTATTACATAGGTTGCTTTAACACTTGAAGCCATGATTCTAAAATTGTTTAATCCCTTTCTTTTTCCTATAATCTGCACCTCACTACCAGCGGGAAGAATGAACTTTCCTCCATTTTTATTAAGCACGGCCAAATCACTATTATCATATATCACTCCGCCGTTTATTGTGGCCTTGGGATAATAAACGTTACCGTCACCATCTCCTGTAAGATTAAGAAATCCGATTTGATTATTGTAAATCTCTCCATCATTCATAACCAGCTGATTGGAATTGAAGATCCCTACATCGCAGCCCCAAATGACACCACCATTGATAGTTACACTTCCCCATGCAAATAGTCCGCCAGCCGGGTCATCGTCATCTGGATAATTTACGTTAACAATATCGCTGATTTCGCCATCATTAAGGGTGAAATTCCCTGTTTTTGCTACAAAAATCCCTGCTTTTGAAAATCCGGATATTTGACCTCCGTTCATCTCCCCGCTTCCACTAATCTCTACACCATATTTTCTTGGGTTTACTCCAGGCGATTGCTGTCTATCATTAGTAAGAGACATACCATCCCCTATCATCAGTTTGCTTCCCTGCCCTACAAGAAGAGCAGAATATTCCCAATCTGTATGTAATGGATTTCCCATTTTTGTCGCATCAATTTCAATGTCACTCAAGGTGACTACGGCTCCGTTTCTAACCAAAATCATTGTAGCATCCGGGAAATTCGTCCCGCATGACAGTTTTCCATTTTCCGAAGTGATAGAAACCTTTGAGGAATCAATTAAAAGTGTTTCGGAAAGCTGTACATCATTTTCCAGTACCACAGTTTTATCACTTTTAACAGCCTCCCTTAGTTCATTCTCATCTGATACGTAAACTGCATCTGATGGAGACGCTTTCAATTCCATACTTGCATTTAATGCTGTTGGTATCACTGTGTTGGTTTTATCGCCCTGAGTTGTCTCTTGGTCTAAATCTTTTTGACTTCTTTCCTGATCTGCATCTTCCTGGCTTATCTCCTGGTTTAAATTTTCCTCAATATCATCGTTTAAATTTTCTGCTGCCTCTGACGGTGAAGCTATATTTAATACTTCAGATACTCCTGTTGGCTTTTGAATATCCTGGACCACACTTTGCTGCGCATCAGCCAAAACAGTAATTCCGCTTCCGGAAGCTAACAAAACTGCGCTTAGAATCAATGTTAACATTTGTTTTCTTTTCATCTTTATAAATCCGCCTTTCTGCGAAAGGCACCAATGGGGTTATGAAACAGTTTTGCCCCTTAGTACTCTCGCTTGTTGTTTTTGTGTTATACTCCTTTTGCAGGCCGCTGGCATACTACAGAACCCGGGGAGGTGAGTGGCGGGGCTCTATAGCGGCAACCCCGTATCGTTATATGGTGTCGGCCGTCCGTTAAGGCATCAATGAATGGCGCTAACAAACAGCCCGTAAACTTATCTCTTCCGAAGTTGACTCGATTTCGCCGGACGGCCAGTCCCTGCCAGCACTGCTAATATTTTTGCAGGAGGTATTCTATGTTCAAAATCTTTCGTAAAATCTGTTGTGGTCTTGATGTCCACAAAACCTGGATTTATGCCTGTATCGGTATCACTGATACAAACGGACGGACCGATTATAAGCAAGCCCGCTTCTCTTCCTTTTCTAAAGGTCTTAGAGACTTAGCTGACTGGCTTGCTAAATATAACTGTTCTGAAGTCTGTATGGAATCTTCCGGTAAGTTTTGGATCCCGGTCTTTAACATCCTTGAAAAAACCTGTTTTGTTACACTTGCCCATCCCAAATACACCAAACCTCAGAAAGGCAATAAGACCGACCGAAAAGATGCCAAATGGATTTGTGACCTTTTCATGTGTGACATGATCAAACCCAGTTTTATTCCTTCCCCTGAAATCCGTCAGCTTCGTGACCTGATACGCTATCGCTTCAAGCTTACCAACATGCTGACCGGTGAAAAAAACCGGGCTCAGAACTGTCTTACTGTTTCCAACTTAAAACTTGATGATGTTTTCAGCGATGTTTTTGGTAAATCTTCCCGTTCCATTACCAATTACATGCTCGACCATCCGGGCAAAACGTTTGATGTTGCTCCCTTTGTCGATAGACGATGCAAGACCCCTGTTGAAGAAATACAGGCTGCCGTTGACGGTGCCATTTCCCCTGAGCAGGCTGTCAAGCTTCGTCAATGTCTCGCACACATCGATGAGCTTGAAGCCCACAAAAAGGAAATCGAGCAGGAAATACTTCTGCTTGTGGATCCCTTTTCTGCTGTTCTGGATTTGCTTTACACCATTCCCGGATTCGATAAAAATCCGATGACCGCTATTGCCATTCTCTCTGAGATTGGTCCCGACATGTCGGTGTTTGAGTCATCTAAGAATCTCGTCTCATGGGCTGGTTGCTGTCCACGCAATGACCAGAGTGCAGGAAAAGTGAAATCCACACGTATTTCCCGCGCCGGCTGTTATTTGAAACCTCTTCTTGTTCAGATTGCCAATGCACTTCTCAAATCCAAAAAGCATCCTGAATTCAAAGAAAGGTATCACAGAATCAAAACCCGCAGGGGACACAAAAAGGCTGTCATTGCTGTCTGCAAGATGCTCCTGACCGCTATCTGGAACATCTTAAGCAAGCTGGAGCCATATACCTCTGAAGGTTTTTTAGAGCATCGCCCTGTCAATGAATCCAAGATTCTGACAAGGTCACAGGCTCTGGAACTGTTCAGGAAAAGAGGTTACACAATCATTGATGATCCTGCTGTAACTGTTTAATCCTGATTCTATAATAGTAACTATTTTTTCATCCACTAATCGTGAATGGCTTGTTTGCTATACGCCATTTTATTGACTACCCACTACTTTTTAGTTTCAAACTTATCCTCCTGTTAAATATGTACTTTCATACAAACAATATCCTTTAGAAATCGTGTTTATAAATGAAGTCTGAAGTTACCTGCACGACTTATCCGCCATACTTTCCGCATAAAGTATTAAAAATGGCGGTTCCCGTTTTACAGGTTGAAGCCACTGAACCTGCTCCGTTGAAAATTTACTCACTTTCTGTTTTGCCTCTTCTTCTGAGTCTGCCATAATCATTACATGTCCAAACCGACATACTGCTACTTTGTAAGTTTCCATAAAGCCTCCTTTCTCATTTTTACGCTGTACCAGCCTAATCCTTTTTCTTCACTCAGAGCAATTTTTCCCGCACCTCCTCTGTCTTTTAGACAACATAACTGTCTTAATCAATCTCATGATAGCACCCGATAATGACACCCTGTGTCTTCACAAATACTTTTTGCAAAAGACTGCATTTTTTATAACAGTATAGATGCCGCCATTCGCAGTTATAATATCTATTTAAAAAACAGGATATTTCAAAGTTTATTTAAAAAATTAATGTCACACAAAATTATTATTTCTATTTAGACTTTTAATAACCGCTATTCTACATATTTCATATCGAAAACACGATATATAGTATACGTTATTTTCCATCTATTGTCTATTGATTTTTCGATATATCATTATCGTATAAAAAGTTTCTACAGGAGGTGGATGATGTTTGATGTTTTAAAACGAATAGAAGAATTGCGAGAAGAAAGAAATTTATCTGTATATAAATTGGCACAACTATCAGAAATACCACAATCTACAATTGCTACATGGTATCAAAAGGGCCATATACCTCCCGTCGATAAAATTGAAAGGATTTGCAACACTTTTGGTATCTCACTGGCTGAATTTTTTTGTTTCAATACAGAGAACATATTGACAGATGAACAAGCTGCCCTTTTAAACAAATGGTCGCTGCTGTCTTCCAAGGAAAGAGAAGCTATTTTTTACATCATAGATACATTCTTAACTAAGAGCCTATGACGCAGCGTCATAGGCTCTCTGATTTTTACTATGTTCTATAATAATCTAAATCACTCCCCCACTGCTTGGAATCTTTTGTAACTCTTTCTTTACAGCTTCTTCCCGGCCATTTACTATCTCCATAACCCCTTAGCTCAGAAGCCTTATTAAACCGATTTTTATCCACCAACAAACAGCACTCTCCTACTTTTCCACGGTTATCAAATCATCCTGCTGCTTCATGAGTTACACTTTCCGCCTTACTCGGCTAAACCGTCTATGCGGCTCTCGACTTCTCCTAATTTCTTCAAACACCACCTCACGATGATGTTCCACTTAAACTTTACTATTTATGTAAGAATTCACGAACAGAAGCTTTCATTCCAAAGAAGTTTTATTTTTAGATCCTTGATTATTTTTCATATATCGCAATCTTTATTCCTAACACATAAAATAATTCTAGACACCATTAGGATTGCTGCAACTGCCCATCATACAAAAGAGATCGGTTTTAACTCCGATCCCCTCAGCTTTTTCCTATAATCTTTCAATAATTGTTGCGATATTCTTTATAATCAAAAGATACTTTTCAAATTGTTTTTCATCTACTTTTCCTTGAATCCCTAATAATAGCCTCAATGCCTCCTCTGATTTCTGTGATACTTTTCCAAACAGTAAAGTATCCGCGGATACACCAAGTCCTATTGAAATTTTAAAAAGGGTTTCTACACTCATCTTTCTGTCACCGCGTTCTATGTTTCCATAAAACGCGGTTGTAATATCACATTTCTCAGAGGCTTCTTCCTGGGTCAGGCCCTGGGCTTCACGGGCAGTTCTTATTCTATTTCCGATTTCCACATAATTAATATTAATTTTGTCCATATCTACCTCCTGCTTCTATTTTCACAAACAAAAAACTATCGGTAAATACTCTGTTAGCATTTATAAATATTGCCCAAAGGCATTTTGAGTGGTATAATTTATCCATAAATTTACATTTTTTTTTATAAATGACATCAAGTGTCATCTATGGGTTGTAAAATACATCTTAACACTAACAACAGAGGGGGAAAAATATTTGTTATGGAAAAAGCGCAAGAGCCTATCCGAAAACACGACCGCATACTGGAAATGCACAATCGCCTAATGTCGGGTGAGATTATCCGGAAACCAGATCTTGCAGAGGAATACGGAGTAAACCCACGGTCAATTCAACGGGATATTGATTCCATCCGAGACTTTTATGCAAACCGGACCATAAAAGACGGTGAAATAACCGAAATTAAATATGACCGCATTGCAAAAGGGTTCCACATGGTCAATGCCAAAAAAGTCACGCTCACAAATGCCGATTTATTTGCTGTCGTTAAAATTCTTTTAGAAAGCCGTTCCTTAACGAAAGCAGAAATGGGACCGATAATAGAAAACTTAATAGCTTCCTGTCTTCCTGTGGCAGAGCGCACAAAAATGTCAGCTCTAACTAAAAACGAGCTATTCCATTATGTAGAGCCACGACACGGAAAAAGCCTGGTAAACCTTGTTTGGGAACTTGGTTCCGCTGTTTATTCTCACCGAAAAGTCAGCTTGAAATATAAAAAGGTAAACGGAGAGATTACACAAGCGCTCGTTAAGCCAGTAGGAATTATGGAATCAGAGTATTATTTTTATTTGATCGCTTATATTGGGGAGAAAGATAAGGAGCATCCGGGATATCCTACCATTTATCGTATTGACCGGATAGAGAATTATAGAATAACCAATGAAACATTCCAAATACCTGAAGCAGAGCGGTTTAAGGAAGGTGAATTCCGAAAAAGGATCCCTTTTATGTATGGCGGACCATTAAAGAAAATAAGATTCATCTATAAAGGACCCGATATTAATGCAGTTCTGGACAAGCTTCCAGCATCTGATTATACAAAATTGGAGGATGGAAATTACCGGATTCAAGCCGAAGTTTATGGAAATAAGGGCATTGAAATGTGGTTTGGAAGCCAAAAAGATCTTGTGCAGGAGGAAATTTAATGAACGTAATAAAACCGGATATTTACAAATTAGGCAATCGTAATTTACCAAAAATTATACTTAGATTGATTTTGAGGTACATTAAAGGAACTCCAGAATATTTTAAAAAGGAAATGAAAAAGAACATAAAATATTAGGCTATTCATCTGGAGAAACTTCTTCAATGTATAATTAAAAACTTGATTCGTAATTACCTAATCCATATAATTTTAAAAAAAGGAGCATATACAATGGATAAACGGGAACTCTTAAGTCAAATAGTAAGGGACAATATCATAAATCCAAGCGGACGGGTATTTTATTATCCTAATATCCCTGCTAAAGTAAACAAAAAACTTATAGCCTATTTTGATTCTAACATAAAAGCCAATAATATTGCTGTCTTTTTCGACACATCGATATTTTCCACTTGTGGATATGGCTTAATATTAACATTAACAGGATTATATTACTCGGATACATTTGTAAAACCACATTATATCAACTATAAAGATATTCAACTAATAACAGTTACTCCAGACAATAACGGAAGAACATACACAAAAAGTGCAAAAATGGATATTTGCTTATCAAATGGAACCACATTTTCTATTGGATATGGCGACTTTATGAAAGACAACCTCAGAGATATCCTTAATCTAATCTGCCAAGAGCATACTCTTTGGGATGATATTATTTCAGGTAGTCCATCAGGAAAAGTTAGCAGCTAAAAGAAATGTTGGTAATTTTAAATATATATAAAGGGAGAGGAAGAAACTTACATATGAATAATTACGTTTCAGTACTGTCTAATTCTAATTATGCACCTGAGCCTAATGATGATATAATGGATTCTTTATTTCAGCAATATAAACATGTCATCATAGAAAGTCTCATTACATCTTTTGGTTTAGATTTCTTAGTAAAAGACCAACACGGAGGAGATGTGGACACGATTCATAATGTCCGGAAAATTGGGGAGGGCTCTAAAGACGACCCCCATATGACATATAAAAATGTAGCAAATGAAACAGCTTATCAGAATCGTGGGGCATATGATCGTTCAGAATACCATGAAAAAAATTCAACATATAAATCAATCCGCAGTCAGGCCAAATCGGCATTTAACGAACAAGGAGAATGGATTGATGATGCCTACACCGGTAATAAACTTGGAATTAACAAGGCTTTGTCTGATGAAAAACGAGCTGAATTAGACCATGTCATCTCTGCCAAAAGCATTCATGATGATAAAGGTCGTTGCTTGGCAGGTATATCCGGCAGTGATTTAGCAAACAATCCAGATAATCTTCGTTTTACAAATATGAAGCTAAATAATAATATGAAAGACAAGGATATACCAGAGTATATCAAATGGTGTGAAAAAAATCCGGAAAAAGTAAATTGGAATGGTGTTAAAGGAGAACCACTTCCAGATGATGTAAAAAATAATTTAATGAAAGAATACACACGAGCTAAAAAGTCGTCTGATGCGAAAATAAACCAAGCATATTATATAAGCAGCCGATTTTTAAATGATACCGTGAAAGCTGCTGGAACAGTGGGTATTCAAATGGGAATTAGACAGGCCACAGGACTGATTTTTACTGAGGTATGGTTTTCTGTAGAAGAGGAATTCCACAACATTTCTATGCCATTTCAATTAGACCAATTTTTAAATGCTATTGGAAATGGAGTAAAAAAGGGATTCTTAAATGCAAAGAATAAATATGAAGATTTATTCAGCCGTTTCAAAGAAGGTGCTCTTTCAGGAATTCTCTCTAGTTTAACCACCACGCTGTGTAATATATTTTTTACCACTGCTAAAAACGTTGTAAGACTTATACGGCAATCCTATGCCTCTTTAGTCCAAGCTGCCAAGATACTTTTTCTTAATCCAGATAATCTTCCATTCGGGGAAAGAATGAGGGCCACATCAAAAATCATTGCAACCGGAGCCAGTGTTGTAGTTGGAACTATTGTATCAGATGTAATCGGAAAAACTGGGATTGAGACAATTCCTGTAGTAGGTAATATTATTCCCACATTTTGCGGAACATTTGTAACAGGGATTTTAACATGCTCACTGTTATATTACCTGGACCGTAGCGAAAATATGAACAGACTTGTATCGGGATTAAATACTATTCCATCAGTTAGTACAAAAGTTGACTTTTACAAACAACAGGCCATTCTTTTTGAGAATTATGCAGCGGAGCTTATGCAAATAGATTTAGAAAAATTCAAAAAGGAAACCAGCATGTATTCCGCTTTAGTATATGAACTGGAAACTTCCACAGATGAAAATACTTTGAATCAAGTACTAAAAAATGCTTTAAAAACAATTGGTATTAAAATCCCTTGGGGAGACGATTTTAATAGCTTTATGAATAATAAAAGTAAAGTGTTGATATTCGAATAGTGTTTCCTTGTGACAAGTGCGGAGAATGCTGCAAGAATTTAAATAAATCCCCTGTTTATGCTGAATTGGATCGTGGAGATGGTATATGTCTCCATTTACATAAAAATTTATGCTCCATTTATGAAACCAGGCCTTTAATCTGCCGCATAGATAATTGTTATGAATTATTTTTTAAAGATAGCATGACAAAAGCTGAGTTTTATTCTCTCAATCATGCTGTATGTATAAAACTAAAAAATCACGAATTATGAGGAGGTTCATATTATGCCACTGCCACTTATTTTAGGAATTGGGGCCGCTGTAGCTGGCGCTGCTGGTTTGGGAAACGGCATCCATGGTGCTGTAAAAATGAAAGATGCAAATGATATCATGAAATTATGTGAAAGGAAGCACAAAGAAAATATCGAGTGTTTTGAGAAACAAAATAAGTCTTCAACTGAAGATATGGACATTTTAGGCAAAAAAGAACTGGAGGTATTAAGAAGTCTTCAGGAGTTTTCTTCTGTTTTTGAAAAAATACATAATCGGCCTGAATTCAAAGAGTATCAAAAAGATGGTATAACAATCCCGTCCTATGATCCTGAAGAAATCCAAAGGGTATCCGTAGGTGCTGGTGTATTGCTTGGCGGTATTGGAGGAGCCGCAGTAGGAACCGCCGGCGGATTTGCTGCTGCAGGAGCAACAACTGCCGCTGTCATGGCTCTTGGAACTGCTTCCACTGGAACTGCAATTGCTTCACTTAGTGGTGTTGCCGCGACAAACGCTACATTAGCAGCCTTAGGTGGTGGCGCTATTGCTGCGGGAGGCGGTGGTATGGCCCTTGGAACCACAATTCTTGGTGCTGCCACACTAGGCGTAGGTATTATGGTAGGCGGGATTATTTTTAATGTTGTTGGTAGTTCCTTATCTGGTAAAGCCGATGAGGCATATGAACAAGTTCGAAAAGAACGTAAAGAAATTGATACAATATGCGAATACCTTTCCGAATTAAGCATAACTGCCAAAGACTATACTGCATCAATCTCTAAAGTCAATGGCATATATCAGAAACAGCTTAATATTTTAACCTATATTGTAGAGTCTTTGGGCAAAAAAGACTGGAACGATTTTTCGATTGAAGAACAGCTGGTTACTGAAAATACAGCTTTGTTAGTCGGATTATTATACAATATGGGGAAAGTAGAATTAGTCCTTAAATCTAATAATAATTCTACCGCAAATAAAGTAAACAAAAATGTTGTCAAAAAAGCTATGGATGACGCAGAAAAAATTCTTCTTGAAAAGGGATTTGTCGCTAGTAATTGACAGCAGGGATGAATTTTAACCTCATAAATTCTTTGATCAGTTGAGTATAGAACTTTAAAAAGGATCGTTTTCCCATATTATAATTACTGGGGGAGCGGTTCTTTTTCTTGTTTTTGAACTACTATAATATCGTCTTCCACGCTGATACATTATTCTTCATATTTACTCCCTTTCTTACTTCCCAATATTTAATCTTTGATAACAATCTATGTTTTATATTTCTCTTATCCTTTCATTTTAACTCAAAAGCCTGTAAACCCACAAAACCCGAATACCCACTATATATTTCTCTTTATCATACATAAGGGTAACTGCCTACTATTATTAGTGGGTATTGGGGATATTAGGGGATGAAAGTTATTTTATGATCATGCTCTTTGAGATTGAGCTTTTTATTCGTAAGCGCCTAGATTTAGGGCGGCAGCCCGATTTCCTCTTTGACGATTTTAGTAAGGAGTAGTTTTTTACTCCCAAAACCAAAAGTACTCCGGCCACATTGGGAAGCCTAAGCACCTTTACGCTTCACATATAATCTAACTGTTTTGAGGCGCCTCCGCAGCCCTCACTTCCAGGAAGTGTCTCTATTTCTTCATTCAACAGAGTGAGTTTTTCCGGTTCTTCATCCGTCATCCGGTCACATAAATATCCACACCCAAAATGTCGGTTAACGTGGCTGTTCTTTCAGTATTCGGGGGACTTTTGTCAACAACTCTGGGTCTGCTACAGTGCTGGCTTTTACCACGATGTTGTCCATCATAAATTCGATCGTAAGGGAGTTGTCAAGATGCCGCGCAACCTCCGGCCTATGTATAGAGAGGCTTATTCCTGACAAGAGTTCGTATATATGTCAGCCCAGACCAAATCCTGTCGGGACATAAGATCCAGTGCATACGCATTGTCAGATGGTGCGACTGTTTCCGGAATGGCACAAACTTTCTTCCTGGACCTTGTCACGGCATTGTAAAAGCTGCTCAGCGGGATGTTTTGTTCTGCTCGCACCACGTATTGTCTGCCAGACCGCACATGCAGCACTGGGTAATGAATTGGGGCTCCTGCTGGGAATGGTACGAATTGTATTTAGCCATGGTCGTCCGCTAAAATGAAGGTGTAGTAAAAAACTGCTGGTCTACTATTATGAAGTAAAATAGACTATTTTACTATTCACTACTAATTTAGGCTCTTACGTTTTTTCTTAATTTAATTCCAGACCCCACAAACCCCGAATACCCACTATATATATGCATCTGTCATGCATGGGTGACTACCTATTGCTATTAGTGGGTATTCGGGGTATTCGGGATATTCGGGTTTGAAATTGATTTTTTATATGACTATAATTTGAAGAATATTATGATCAGTTTATTCAACACTAAATATTGAAATATTTGCTGAGCTTCTTCTGCCGGCATTGGCATTATTAATCTTTAAAATTTTTTTAATCTGATACTTGTTTTTATAGAAATAAAGTTCCGATAATTCTATTTCTCATCTGATACAGAGGCGCTAAGATGCCTAACTGTGATATAAATGTGAGGAAATCATCATAAAAATAGCGCCAAACCTCACAAAAAGTTACGTTTTTTTAGGTGTACAATATTTATATTCACCTATTGAGATCATAGAAGTAATTTTAAGGTTTTTATAAGTGAAAATACCTAATATTATCAAGGAGGCTATCTATGAATTCAGAACTAAACTTTAAAGAAATTTTTTCCGGCCTATTGCAGGAAGCAACGCAAGAGAAAGAAAGCTTTGAAAACAACCCAGAAAACTACTCAAACATGATTCATGCAATCGTACCCTGTGACCAAAACATGCCAGCAATAGAAGAAACGGGAAAGACTATGATTTCTGCTATATCAATAGATGCAATATCATTTGTGGATGACGCAGGCCATAGCATTTCCCAAGAATGTATCAATGAATATTTATCCTTTAAGGAAAGGGCTCAAGCTCTTGAAGAATTGCACAGAGCATCCTGCGAAATGTCTCAAGGTAGTAGACACAATGATACTTATGCAAATGAAGTATTATTATTAACACAAGCAGGCAATGGAAAAAGAGAATCAGATAAGATACTTGAAGATCAAAGTGTAACTTTTATAGCCAAGAACCCCCAAAAAGGTTCTCCCCATTTTACCTTTAAAAATGGTAATTTGTATTATGTCTATTATGATCATGAAAATAAAATGCAGGAATATATAGTTTCCAACTTTAAGCTTGAAATAATGAAGCAGCTGATTATCTTCGGCAGAGAAAACGATCAGGGCAAGAGAGAGACCTACTCAATTTATACAATCAATGTTAAAACGGCCAATGAAACCTTTCAGGTCAAAATAAGAGACAGTCAAATAGAAAAGGTTACTTGGATAAGCAGTCATACTCATGCTAAAGCGCATATAAAACCAGATCATGAAAAGAAGATCAGGGAATACATAAACACAATAATTGAAAAAGAAAATTATCCTCATTTTTACCATTATGAATCAAACGGCTGGACTCAGCTATTTAATGGAGAGTTCGTCTATTTAACAGATAAGGGGGCCATTGGTTCGAATTTTCCTGTAACAGGGAATGAAAAGTATTCATTTATTTATGATAAAAATATGTCAGAATCTAATGCTATTTTGGATTACATTAATATGCTTCAGATTACTACTGACCATTTGGTTCCAGGTATTCTCATGCTTGAGACTTTACTTGGATGCCTAAATTCTTTATTTGAGCGGGCGGGATACCCGAATAAAAAAGGACTGTTTATTATTGGGCAAACACAAAGCATGAAAACCACCTTAGCCTTAATGTTTACAAAGGTATATAATCGCGATGACCTTAGCAGCCCCACTCTAAGTTTCTCATCCACAGCTTGTGGCATAGAGGAAAAGCTCTCAGAAGTTTCAGATGCCGCCATTGTTCTTGATGATTTAGCTCCAAAGCTAAACAAGACTGAAATGAGTGCACTTTTAAGTAAATTGGAACAAGTCATTCGAGCCATAGGAGACCGTGTTGTAAAGCATAGGATGACCGCTTACAGTACTGAAACCAAAGACATCTCTTTTCCTGTTAAGTCAAGTGTCATCATAACCGGAGAAATGATAGACGGTATGCAATCGTCCTTGGCCAGACTGATCCAATTGGAGTTAAAAAGATCTGACATAAATATAGATTTATTGACGCAGTATCAGCAGACCCCCAATATCGTCTCCACTGCTTTATTCCATTTCATTAAGTACATTACCACAAATGTACCGGGAATAATTTCATATATAGGGCAAAGCGTCAAAGAAAAACGAAGTAATTACAACAACTTATTTTTCACCCCTAGATTTCAGGAATATAAGGCTGTTTATGAGACTGTAATTGATATTTTTATGGAGTATATTGCACAGCTTTCAGTAATTGATTCTATCAGTGTTAATAATCTAAAAAATGAGTTCTATTATATAGTTGATTCTGTCCTCATAAAAAATGACGAAAATTTAAAGACAGAGACGATACCTGAAAGAATTGCAGAAGCTGTAAAAAGCTCCGTTACTACTGGAGAAATATTCCTTTATTATCCTGATGATCCTAATGGCTTTACAAGGAATGGAATATTGGTTTTGGACGATTATTATGTTATATATCCTGACTCTCTTTTGAGAGTATTAAAAACGTATTTTAAAAACAAAGATCTAACATTTTATTGCAACTCAGTCAAGAGTCTTAGCACACTCCTTGATGGCGCTCAATTTATAATGTCTAAAATGGAGGGAAATAAAAAGCGTTTTACTCATAAACTTAGTAAACAGATTGGAACTTCAACAACTCGATATTATTATCTTCACAGAAAGTACTTTGAAGAAAAGTAAATCGAAACAACCCAGGAAACAGCTCCTTAAAATTTAAGGAGCTGTTTCCTAGGATATCTTTAATACATTTTACACACTAACTAATTTTCGTTACCTCAGTGTCCATGGACAGTAGAGGACAATGTAAAATTTAAGCTTAACTGTTAGGTCCTTTTGCCCACATCTGGCTATTGCCTGAAATTTTATTCTGCAGTTTTTTTGTAAAAACACAGAATGCATGAGCAAATGCAAAACTATACAGTTATCATTGGTATTATTGACATATATTCCTACAGTATCGGTATAAAGGGGTGTTAAGAGTCTGGTGTTAGAAAGAGAATCATTAGCCTAATTCTGAAACCGTATAATGGTTCGGTGGTTCTCTAAAAAACTTAAAATGGCTGGGAACTGACAGGGGAGAATTCGATTAATCAATAATTGTCGGACCGTTTCAAGCGATTCACTGAGCGTCAATTTCGATATCTATTTAGGGATCTGTTTGCACGAAATTTATTTTGATGTTTATTACGGAATCTATTTCGATATCTGCTTTGAAACCTGAATGGAATCTACTTCAATATTTGTTTTAAAATCTGTTTTTAGCACTTTTTGGGAAAATCAGTTCAGCTGAACCGGTATTGGAAATGCAAGTACGTTATGGCTATTTATATGATTAAATATATAAAAGAATACTTTTACAGTCCTCTTTTCTAGTTCCCTTTCATTTTTAGGTGTAATCCCCCAATACTTTTTAACTATTTCATTTAATAGTAAATCCGTCTCATCAACCTCATTCATTTCTCTTATCTTTTTTAATCCAGCAACACACTCTATTGAATACATCTTTGATAAAATATCATAACATTCATTTATGCAATCAACAAAAGGCTTGGTTATTTTCCTTGTACTATTATGTTCCTTTTGCTTGAAATCAATATCATGGTTGACTTTATACCTAAATTCTTCCATAGCCTTTACTAATTGACGGTTTTTTGAAATGCCGGCTGAATTCAATTCGTTTTGGATTTGTTCTATAAGTTTGTTAATATTTATTAAAACTTCTCTACGATTAATTATTTTATATCCATTAATATTACTATTTATAATAGACATATAAATGGAGTCAAGTTGGTGAAGAATTATATAGGCAAGTTCTATTGTACAAAATTGTATCTTTATCTGTGTTTTTGCTTCCTTATCCTTATAAACTTTATCGATAAATTTAATCCTTTCATCAATTTCCTTTCCCCAATTTAAAAACACAGGCTGTGTAACATCAAGAATGTCTTTTCCTAGAGACGCCTCACTTAAAAGGCTATTTTTCAAATCTTGAAATAACTTTGTAACTTCATAGTTTATCCAATACATATTTACTCTTTTAGATGGAGATTGAGTAAATTTCGATAATTGCTTTAAAATATAATCTTCATTTTGGATTAATAAATTTTTCATCTTACTTTTTATATTATCGTTCAATGAACTATCTTTTTTTAATAAATCAAACAAAGCCTCAAACGATTTTGAAATATGTACAACCAAACTGATCTTAAAAATACAATCAATTACCCAATAATAAAATATCTCTTCTTCATTTTTTTCAATATCCACCGCAAATATAAGTTCCCTCAACCATTCAGTAGTCCTCTTAATTTTCAAATCATTTTCATTTATCTCTAACGGCATTTTTGAAATAAGATTTAGGGATAACATCTTTTTGTACAGCACAGGTGGGAATACATTGGGGACAAAAATAGTTTTATCTTTACTTAATTCATTATTTTGAAAAAGTTCAGGGTCATACAAGATATCGGTCAAAAGTGTTCGCTGTTCCTTATTTCCCTCTTGTATCTGTTTTTCTTCCTTTCGCTTAGAATCATAAAATTTTAAAATCGATTTATTTATGGGCTCGATCGACATAAAAAACGAGTTTAGAATAAATTGTATTTTTTCTAATTTTATTAGCTTTGACTTATAATCAAATAAAAGTTCTTTATCTTTCGCCAATCCGGAGTCTTCATTTTCTAAATACTTAATTATTTCTTTCATTTCATTACAGTTATTATAGTCCCAATTACTTAAAATCTCGCGTACCAAATGATTATTATTTTCCTGTATCTGTGTATACTCTTGTAAGCTTATTCGTATGGAATTATGAATGCATGCGTAGTACCATACATATTCAGCAAAATCTTTTTCTATCGCCTGTTCTATCTTAATATCGTTCATTCAAATTACCTCCCTTATCTTGATTATGTGAGAATTAGTTCCAAAAATCAAGTCTTTTTATCACGACACAGAGAAATTTTTTAATGATATATTTAGCTCTAGAAGAAAGTATAAGCAACCTTAATGTGTAAGGGTGGAATTATCATCGTCTTTCTTTAAAAAGTTGTTAATTATAGTTAAATATAATAATTAGGAAGGAGGTGATAGCGGATGTGCCGCTCAGTAAGCCCATATATAGTACAGAATCAAACAATCGTAAGAATGCTGACAAGCAATCCGCCAGCACCTCTTACAGAATTAGGTGACACTGTCTCAGAATTACAAAAAATAATGATTTATCCAGATGGTAAACTAACACCAAAGGCCCTACAGGCAATGTTGGATTTTAATAAAAAGGAAAATCAAGTAAAAGAAGTCTGTAACCTTACTAAAATCAAACTCAGGCCCGATGATGGAAGAATCTACCTGATTGTAAAACGTAGAACCATAAGCAGCACTAATTACATAGACCTGATAGAAAAACTATACAACTATTTTTTTACTACTAATGCTCCCACCATGGAAGAGTATTTCGAAACTTGGATGCACTGGCGGGCTACTGAAGACAGTGTTACGAAAAAGACCATTAGGGAGAACAGATACTTATGGAACGCCTTACTTAAAGATCAGGAGATAACTAAGGTTCCCTTAAGCTCTCTGACCGTGAAGAACTACATTCACTATTTCCGCAGCATTACTAAGGACCGGCAGCTCACCTGCAAACGATTTAACGATCTAAAGAGCGTTATGAACGGAATCCTTTATCTGGCCGTAGAAAATGAAGTCATTGATCACAACTGTTTAAGGGATATAAATTTTAGGCAATTCATTTTCAAAGCAGAAGAAAATAGCATAAAGCCTTATACGGAAGAGGAGCGGTTGCAAATTATTAATCATCTTGGAAATGATTTTTACTCTCTGGCCATTATGCTGGATTTTCATTTGGTTCTGCGCATAGGCGAATTGAAAGGATTAAGGTGGGATGATATTTGCGGGGATTTTCTATACGTACAGCGTTTTGTAGATGACCAAAACGAGATTATTGATGATATAAAAGGTCATGCAAAGGAGGGAAAACGCCTGATGCCACTTACTCCTAAAGCCAAGGAAATACTGGAACAGGTTCATCTCCAGAACCCCAACAGTGAATACATCTTCATCCGCAACGGCCAGCCCCTGGCAACAGTAACTTTTAACCGCCGCTTGAAGAAATGCTGTGAAGAATTAGGTATCGAATACCGTTCCTCTCACAAGCTTCGCTTCTCCACCGCTTCTATCTTGTACAAGAATGGAGTAGAAGATACTGAACTGCAAAAGCTGTTAGGGCATACTAGCTTAAATATGACGCACCACTACCTGAGGTGTCTCAATCCACAAGAAGAAACTGCTTCAAAAATGAGGGCAATCCTTGGCTGATTGTCCTCGTTTTTTATTATTTTTTTTATTTTATGGCATAAATACAAGCACTACATTGCACAAATTTCTAAATAATTCGTAGTTTGTGCAATGTACTTCTATAAGTCACAAGCCAGCTTATAACTCGTGGAACAATAAAAATGCAAGATAGTTTGAACTATTAAACGGTTCATAATCTAAATGATATTAATTCCACTGTCATTGATTGACTCAAGACAATTCACCAAAAGCTAAATTTTTTACTTTTTTATCAGTATAAGTTTATTATTACTCTATTTTTCTTGACATAAAAGTTTCAAAACTGTAATATACTATTATAGAGAGGTGTATGCCATGCGTAGAAAAATTGAAGAAAAGCTCCTTACATGGAAAAACAAAACAGAAAACCGGATGCCTCTGCTCCTCTATGGAGCCAGACAGGTTGGCAAAACCTATATACTGACCAAATTCGGTGAATCACAGTTTGATAACACAGTTTACATTAACCTTGAAACCAATCTTTCTGTTGCCTCTTATTTCTCGGATGATATCTCCCCGGAACGACTCATTCGCTTCTTGGAAGCAACTGTAAACGAAGTCATCACACCGGGCAAAACTCTCATTATTTTTGACGAGATCCAGTCTTGTGAACGGGCACTGACCTCATTAAAATACTTTTGTGAACTGGCACCGGAATACCACATTGCTGCAGCGGGAAGTCTGCTTGGAGTTGCTATCCATCGGGAACATTACTCTTTTCCAGTCGGCAAGGTGGAAAGCATGACACTTTACCCGCTGGATTTTGAAGAATTTCTTTGGGCAAACGGTGAAGAGCGGCTATCACAGGAAATTCACTCTGCCTTTGATCTGATGACTCCACTGCCAGAGGCACTCCATCAAAAAGCTATCGAATTTTACAGGTACTATCTCATTGTCGGAGGAATGCCTGCCTGCGTTCAGACTTTTACAGACTCCGGAAAGTTGGTTCTTGTACCAACTGTACAAAATGAAATTGCAAACAACTACGTGGCGGACATGGCAAAATACGCCACTATGGCTGATACGGTTAAAATTCGCGGCTGTTTCAATTCGATTCCTGCCCAGCTTGCAAAAGAAAATAAAAAGTTCCAATACAAGGTTGTTCAGCGCGGCGGCAGTGCAACACTGTTCGGTGAATCAATCGAATGGTTGGCACAGGCTGGCATCGTATTAAAGTGTCAGAAGATTGATCATGGCACAAGTCCTATCGCCGTCTATACAGATTTGTCCTCCTTTAAACTCTATATGAGTGATGTGGGACTTCTTGTTATGAAATCTGGTGTGCCTCAACAAACGATCCTGACTGGAGAATCAAATGTGTTTATGGGCTCTGTTACCGAAAACTACGTTGCTCAAGCGTTGGCCTCGAATGGACACGCCCTTTTCTATTGGGCAAGTGAACACAGTGCCGAACTTGACTTTGTATTACAAAAAGGTTCCGAGGTCATCGGTATAGAAGTCAAAAAGGGGACAAAGGTTCACTCTAAAAGTCTCAGCGTATTTATTCAAAAGTATAAACCCAGCTATTCCATTCGCTTCTCCGAAAAAAATTTCGGCAAAACTGAGAATATGCTTTCCATTCCACTTTATGCAGCATTTTGCATATGATTATGCAGAAAAAGAACCCCTTACGGATTGGACTCAACTTCCAATCCTAAGAGGTTTCATGCACTTTCTATAATGAAATTAAACAGATTAACAGCAAACCTGTATTCATACAATTTAGTATTACATTTTTGAATGGCAGTTCAGGCAGTTTGACAATTGGCATTAATATTACAATTTCCCAAATTACATTGCTATTCTGAAAAATAGAAATTAAAAAAGCGAAGTATACATACTTTCGGGTCTCCTATAATTTATTATTTTATCATAAACAACCCTATTTACAGAAAAAAATCAAATACTGGGGTTCTTTAAAAGGTGCCGGATCTGCTCTTTGGAAACACCCACATTTTCAACCGCATCAAGCTTTAAAGCACCCATTCTATATGCAGGGACCGCCCATACCCCTGAATGCTCAAAGGCAAGCTTATTAGACTCGTCCAGCTTGCCACGATAGGTTCCTAGCTGGAGCGACAGCCGAAAGTCATCTGCATCAACCAAATCACCGACGCACTCAGTAAGAGCATCAATATTTTCAATATCAATACGCTCTTTAAGAGCTGCCTGATACATTCGCTCATGATATTCTAAAATATCAGCCCCATGATCAACAGCATAAAAATATCCTTGTATGCACAGATCGCTGTGGGGGCCATACCGATCCGGTCTGGGATGCGATTCACACGGATGCCAAACTATAGTAACATCCGGATAGTCTGGGATAAGCTCCTTTAAATATTTATGTGCCTTCAGACAGTAAGGACAGATATAATCAAAAAAGACATGTAACTCCTGTTTCACTCTTAACCACCTCTCTTTAATACAATTAATTTTACAATTTTCTTTTCATTGCTTCATAATTGGTGACTTTTGGAGATCGTCACCACTCCCTCCGGCACCGTCTTATTTACTATTTCAGATACACTATCCCTCGTCCAAACAAGAAAACGAAGTCACTGTTTTACCTTTATGCTGAAATTGAATCACAGAAAAGTAAGCACCAAAGCGTTTTAGGATATTACTGCCGGCTATCCGAAATGCATGATTAAGATCAAGCGTGATGATTATACAACCGATATTGTCATCAGATACCACCCTTTTAATAATTTTCAGCAAAAGTATTTAATTGCGAAAATCCAAATGAGATTCCAACTCGTGCAATAAATAACTGAAGCCACCTGCCGCATAAATTCATTGCATACATCACTTTCTTGCCTGAAAACCACGCAGATACTGTTCCGGCCATGGATATTCGACTTCTAGATCACGAGCTGCATGCAGCACCCAGTAAGGATCACGCAGAAGTTCCCGGCCTAAAGCAACTAGATCTGCCCGTCCTCCACCCAGGATTTCCTCCACCTGATGTGGGTCCGTAATCAGACCAACGGCAACCGTAGGCAACCCAGCCTTCTGTTTCAGCCGTTCAGCAATTTTTACCTGATAGCCTGGATAGATTTTCGTCGGCGGTGTTGACACAACTCCTCCTGTACTCACGTCCAGCACGTCAATATAGGGCTTCACAAGTTCAATAATTACGGACATTTCTTCCATATGCATACCATCGGGTTCATAATCCTCAGCAGATACACGCAATAAAACCGGTTTTTCAGCCGGCCAGACCTCATGTACCGCCTTCAGTATTTCAACCAGTATACGGCATCGGTTTTCCGTTGATCCGCCATAACCATCGGTACGATGATTGGTCAACGGCGACAGGAACTCGCTGATTAAATAGCCATGGGCACCATGAATTTCAATCGCATCAAAACCGATTTCATCCGCCCGGGCAGCAGAGCTGCGGAATGCATTGACCGTATCTTGAATATCCTCTTCCGTCATCTCATGGGGCATGGGAGAATCATGACTAAATGGAATGGCGCTGGGAGCGTAAATTACTTTTTCTTTGGCTCCGCATTTGCGGCCCGCATGATTGAGCTGAATCGCCATTTTTGCTCCCTGTTTCTGGCAGGCGGTGACAATTGGCTTAAGTGCCTTCGTCTGATCATCATTCCAAAGTCCCAGACAATGGTCAGAAATACGGCCCCACGGCAGGACACCGGTGGCTTCCATAATGATCAGCCCCGCTCCCCCAACTGCACGGGAGGTATAATGGGTAAAATGAAATTCATTTGGCATACCATCGGTTCCGGCACTGTACATACACATGGGCGGCATAACAATACGGTTGCGCAGAGTCATATTTTTTACTGTAAATGAGTTTAATAAGTACATAAGGTATTCTCCCTTCTATAAATGTACAATTCGGTAAAACAACTTGCTTTATTTAATCATTAATCAAAATCACTATTGCCATAACTGATCAACATTTCCTTTATCTCTGTCGACCACATAAAACAAATATGGAAAATTATGAGAAAAACCTACCTACGATGATTCCATCATTTATTCCGATTACTATTATAATATCAATTGATTTCTTATGCATGTCCATTATAAATATAATGGGAAACTCGTTTTCGTACTTCCAGGTTTATGGATAATTTGAACGAAATATCATTCAAAAAAGAGGTAGTTCTTCCTTTTATCTGATTGTTGAATAGTGTATTCTTTGTTTTTTTCTTTTAAGTCTTGTAAGTGGTACTCGTATCGAGATATACAAAATTTGCAAACATCCTCTAGGTTTGAGCTAAAAAAGGAAAAATCTTTGCTACTCTCTTTTCTATGACTCTTTATATCAAATCCTTTTAACTTTGAGCCAGGTATATCTCTTTCCATTTCAACCATTATGCTTAAAACAACATCACGTTGACTTAATGCTATCAAATTATCTGCATTCAATATAAGGGTTTTGTAAATTGTCGTGCTCATCATAGTTCTTCGACACATGCGATAAGTTCTGTTTATATCTATTCCCATGTCACTTGCAAAACGCATTAAACATGTTTTTGCGAAAGCATCTGCGCTTACTTCTTTTAAGACAGAATCTTCCAATTCTGTATGAAGAAGTTCGCTTGAACAGTATTTTACTATTTCTTTATAGCGATCTATATTTAAAGGCATATAATGTCCCAATTCATGGAAAATCAAAAAGACACATTGAAGCAAGATATCAAGTTTAATGTCAAAAAGACTTTTAAGATAATTATTTTTTGTATTATGTATTGGCAATTCGGCTAGAACTCTACTATAGGCCTCCTTCCCAATCAGGTTATTATTACTCTCTTCAATTTCGGCATTTCGCATACAAAAAAAGTATTTCAATAAGAGTGAAGATTGTGAATCCAGAATAGTTGCAATCTCAAATAAGATTGGTACCATATGAAAATCAAATATCAGATAATCTTTGTCTAGTTTTACTATACTTGGTAAAGCTGAATAACTATAACATCCAACGAGCTTAACATTCCATTCTTCTGTAAATCCAGAGAGTATTTCATAGATTTGCTTTAATATTTCGTCAGAAAATAAAAGAGAAGTATTCTCTACTAAAAAGCGTGTATTTTCGATATATTCTCTAATAAGAAGTATATTTTCTTGGTGGAATTTGTTAGACACTATCGTCAATCTCCTTTACATCATTAATTAAATCAAGTTTCTCAATAATTTTTGCAGCTAGCTCAACTTGCTTCATGCTTCTTTTATTTATAGCCGCAGTTATTTCAATCTCAACTCTCCCATTTATCTTTACAACAATTTTATCAGAATTTCTTACGCCAAGAAAATAACCGGCAACGAGCGGAGCTATTATACTGGTTAAGTCAATAAATAATTGTATTACACCAGATCCTTCAAAAAACTCAGGTTCGACAATAATGCATGATTCAGGTATTTGCTCGCTAATCTTCTCAAATATATCCTTGTTTTCAAATGTTGTTTCAAATAGTATCTTCATGATTTTTTTCCTTTCTCATTATCTTTTGTATGATTTTGCTATAGCCATAATTAATACCTATCCTAACTACGCATTATTGCTATAATATGTAACAATGTAACATACATAAATGCCAAATATATATCTGTGCACTAAAGATTATCATTATTCTTTTAGGTATCGCTACAATATCCCTAAACACAATGACATCCAATATCTAGAAATGTGCTCAAAGACCTGAATCCGGCTTAGAATTATTGCTCATTTTTCTGCGATTACTTTAATAATATATATTCTATTAAAAACATCATTCTGTGATAATATTGTATATATTATAGTTCCATATAGCAAATAAGGCAATTAAATTCATGCAAGTTATAAATATTCATAGTACTATACTAAAATCTATTGAAAAGTATCGGACTTTACACTTCAGAAAAAAACTTCATTTATATCAACCGTTTTGCTCTTAATGTTGCCTTCTAAACTCTACACAGCATTAAGCACATTTTAATTAATAATTGGGGCTACGCCTACTATGAGATGAACAAACAATCTGTTTAAAATCGCAAGAAATTTACAATACAAACAGTTTGAGTAAAAATCTTTTACTGATTATCTACGTTTTTTAGCAATCCTCTATTTTTTCTTATAAAAGTAAATTGCGCATCTTCAAGCATAGTGCTATGATAATCCCACCGGCACGAATAATCATCATGAATATAAAATCAAAAGAAAAACAGCTAAAAAGGAGTTGTGATTTATCAAAAATTAAAACTAGGCCTGATGATGGACGAAAATATTTTATCGTCAACAGAAAGCCAATAAGCAGCAACACCTACGAAGGACTAATTAATAAGCTATATGATCATTTCTTTGGGGATAATGCTGCCACTATGGAAGCATATTTTGAAACCTGGATGGAATGGAGAGAAAAGGAGACAAGCGTAAGTAGAAAGACAATTAGAGAAAATCGCTTTATGTGGAATTCTTTACTGAAAGATCAGGATATCACCTTGATTCCCTTAAAAGAGTTGACAGCAAGGGATTTGATTATCTATTTCAGGAACATTACAAAAGGCCGCCAGATCACAAGAAAACGCTTTAATGACCTTAAAAGCATTATGAATGGAATTCTGTACCTTGCAGTGGAAAATGATATTATAGAACGAAATTGCCTTCGAGACATCAACTACAAACAGTTCAGCTATAAGGCGGAAAATACCAGGATCACACCATACACTGAGGAAGAACGTCTGCAAATTATAAATTACTTGGGAGATGATTTTTACTCACTAGCCATAAAACTGGACTTCTATTTAATCCTGCGCATAGGCGAATTGAAAGGATTAAGGTGGGATGACATCTCAGGAGATTTTCTACATATCCAACGCTTTGTAGATGACAAGAATGAAATCATTGAAGATATCAAAGGTCATGCAAGCGAAGGGAAACGTTACATGCCATTGACACCGAAGGCTAAAGAAATCCTGACACAAATCCAAACTCTCAATCCAAACAGCGAATACATCTTCATCCGTAACGGTCAACCTTTGGCAACAGTAACCTTTAACCGCCGCTTAAAGAAATGCTGCGAAGAATTAGGCATAGAATACCGCTCCTCCCACAAGCTCCGCTTCTCCACCGCCTCCATCATGTACAAGAACGGAATGGAAGACACCGAGCTCCAAAAGCTCCTAGGCCACACAAGCCTCAACATGACCCACCACTACCTCCGCAACATCACTTCCCAGGAAGAAACAGCATCAAAAATGAGGGCAATCCTGGATTAATCACCCTCAAAAATACAAAAAATGCCCACGCAAACAAGCGCAAACACCAAATACACAAAGTAAAAGCCCCAGAAACCCTTATTTTATCAGGTTTCTGAGGCTTTCATAAGAGAGGCGACAACCAGATTTGAACTGGTGATCAGGGTGTTGCAGACCCACGCCTTACCACTTGGCTATGTCGCCATAAATTGTTAAGTGACCCCAACGAGATTCGAACTCGTGTTACCGCCGTGAAAGGGCGATGTCTTAACCGCTTGACCATGGGGCCTAACTTGCATTTCGTTTTCCTCATAGTCTCGCCTGAGTATCACGAACTCCCCGAGTAGGACTTGAACCTACGACCCAACGGTTAACAGCCGTTTGCTCTACCGACTGAGCTATCGAGGATTACTGAGGCATATACCCTCAAAACCACATATTGTTACATATCTATTTTCATCCGTTCTTTCCTCTTACCTAAACCAACCTGGTTAAGCCCTCGACCTATTAGTGACAGTCAGCTGCACATGTTGCCATGCTTCCACCTCTGCCCTATCTACCTCGTCGTCTTCAAGGGGTCTTACTCTTGCGATGGGATATCTCATCTTGAGGGGGGCTTCACGCTTAGATGCCTTCAGCGTTTATCCCTTCCCGACTTGGCTACTCTGCCATGGCCTTGATAGCCAACAGATACACCAGAGGTCAGTCCATCCCGGTCCTCTCGTACTAAGGACAGCTCCTCTCAAATATCCTACGCCCACGCCGGATAGGGACCGAACTGTCTCACGACGTTCTGAACCCAGCTCGCGTACCGCTTTAATGGGCGAACAGCCCAACCCTTGGGACCTACTACAGCCCCAGGATGCGATGAGCCGACATCGAGGTGCCAAACCACTCCGTCGATGTGAACTCTTGGGAGTGATAAGCCTGTTATCCCCAGGGTAGCTTTTATCCGTTGAGCGATGGCAATCCCACTTTATACCACCGGATCACTAAGTCCTAGTTTCCTACCTGCTCCACCCGTCGGTGTCGCAGTCAAGCTCCCTTATGCCTTTGCACTCTTCGAATGGTTTCCGTCCATTCTGAGGGAACCTTTGAGCGCCTCCGATACCCTTTCGGAGGCGACCGCCCCAGTCAAACTCCCCGCCTGACATTGTCCCCCAGCCAGGTCATGGCTGCAGGTTAGAAATCCAATACCGCAAGGGTGGTATCCCAACATCGGCTCTGATAAGACTGGCGTCCTATCTTCTCTGCCTCCCACCTATCCTGTACATGCAGTACCGAATCCCAGTATCAAGCTGGAGTAAAGCTCCATGGGGTCTTTCCGTCCTGGCGCAGGTAACCAGCATCTTCACTGGTACTTCAATTTCACCGGGTGCATTGTTGAGACAGCGCTCAAATCATTACGCCTTTCGTGCGGGTCGGAACTTACCCGACAAGGAATTTCGCTACCTTAGGACCGTTATAGTTACGGCCGCCGTTTACTGGGGCTTAAATTCAGAGCTTCGCGTTGCCGCTAACCCCTCCTCGTAACCTTCCAGCACCGGGCAGGCGTCAGCCCATATACCTCACCTTTCGGTTTTGCATAGACCTGTGTTTTTGCTAAACAGTTGCTTGAGCCTATTCTCTGCGGCCTGGTTTCCCAGGCACCCCTTATCCCGAAGTTACGGGGTCATTTTGCCGAGTTCCTTAACAATGCTTCTCCCGCCGGCCTTAGGATTCTCTCCTCATCCACCTGTGTCGGTTTACGGTACGGGCACATATCACACAATAGCGGCTTTTCTTGACAGCCCCTACGAAGACTTCCCTACTTGTGTTCGGTACGCGTCACACCTTCCTGTTGCTGGGTGGATTTTCCATTCCAGCCAGTCCAGTGCTTGCCCCGGTCTTTTCATTCCCGGGTTCTTCTTCGGTTCTGTGTCCCCACAGTTCTGATGATATGCGGTACAGGAATTTCAACCTGTTGTCCATCGACTACGTCTTTCGACCTCGCCTTAGGCCCCGACTTACCCAGAGCAGATCAGCTTTACTCTGGAAACCTTAGATATTCGGCCTGGAGGATTCTCACCTCCATCTCGCTACTCATTCCGGCATTCTCTCTTCTTAACACTCCACATCTCCTTACGGTAATGCTTCTGTGCGTTAAGAATGCTCCTCTACCAATGTATTTACATACATTCCACAGCTTCGGTGTCGTGTTTTAGCCCCGGACATTTTCGGCGCAGGACCTCTCGACTAGTGAGCTATTACGCACTCTTTGAATGTGTGGCTGCTTCTAAGCCAACATCCTAGTTGTCTGTGAAATCCCACATCCTTTTCCACTTAACACGCACTTTGGGACCTTAGCTGGTGGTCTGGGCTCTTTCCCTTTTGACTACCCAACTTATCTCGTGCAGTCTGACTCCCGTACATCATCTGGCCGGCATTCGGAGTTTGATATTCTTTGGTAAGCTTTGACGCCCCCTAGGAAATTCAGTGCTCTACCTCCGGCAGACTAATACGAGGCTAGCCCTAAAGCTATTTCGAGGAGAACCAGCTATCTCCGGGTTCGATTGGAATTTCTCCCCTACCCACACCTCATCGCCACCCTTTTCAACGGATGTGCGTTCGGTCCTCCATTTCCTTTTACGGAAACTTCAACCTGGACATGGGTAGATCACCCGGTTTCGGGTCTACCTTTACTGACTTAACGCCCTATTAAGACTTGGTTTCCCTTCGGCTCCGCACCTTAAGTGCTTAACCTTGCCAGTAACGGTAACTCGCCGGACCGTTCTACAAAAAGTACGCGGTTCCACCTTTAACGTGGTTCCACAGCTTGTAAACACAGGGTTTCAGGTTCTCTTTCACTCCCCTCCCGGGGTCCTTTTCACCTTTCCTTCACAGTACTATGCGCTATCGGTCACTAAGTAGTATTTAGCCTTGGGGGGTGGTCCCCCCGAATTCCCACAAGGTTTCTCGTGTCTCGTGGTACTTTGGATCCTGCTCGCTGACTATTGCTTTCCCATACAAGGCTTTCACTTTCTATGGCCGGTCTTTCCAGGACCGTTCTGGTAACAAATCGTCTCACTTATTGCAGTCCATAACCCCAGTATGCACGCATACTGGTTTAGGCTCCTTCCATTTCGCTCGCCGCTACTTTGGAAATCGAGTTTTCTTTCTTTTCCTCCGGGTACTTAGATGTTTCAGTTCCCCGGGTTCCCGACGTATGGCTATGGATTCACCATACGACAACTGAGGTTTGCTCAGCTGGGTTTCCCCATTCAGATATCTCCGGATCAAAGGATATTTGCTCCTCCCCGAAGCTTTTCGCAGCTTATCACGTCTTTCATCGGCTCTTAGTGCCAAGGCATCCACCCTGCGCTCTTATTAGCTTAACCAATTCGATGTTCACCTGCGGGTGCGGGCTACTAATCTAAGATACATAGCGTTGTATCTCTGGTCTTAGGTTTGTTATTTCACCGTACGTTACGGTTACTTTAACGAGTTTTGTTTGGTTACATCTTGCGATGTAACACCTCGGATGTCTTGATTATGTTTTTATACTTTGACATATAAAAACTAATCTAGATATATTTCAATATGTGGTTTTCAAGGTACATGCGTGATGCAATTAAA